>NZ_CP116808.1:1500000-1610000 GCF_028464065.1 Saprospira sp. CCB-QB6
TAGGGTTCCGATGGCTTCTCCTTGGAGAATACGAATCAGGTTATCAGGTTCATTAATATCAAAAACCACAATAGGCATAGCATTTTCTTGGCACATCGTGAAGGCCGTCATATCCATAATAGAAAGGCCAGAGCGGATAATCTCAGAGAAAGAGATGTTATCAAACTTTTTGGCATTGGGATCTAGTTCTGGATCGGCAGTATAAATACCATCTACGCGAGTTCCCTTTAAGATGACATCTGCATTGATTTCGCTAGCGCGGAGAGCGGCAGCAGAATCTGTGGTAAAATAGGGATTTCCTGTTCCGGCAGCAAAAATAACCACCCGGCCTTTTTCTAGGTGTCGGATAGCGCGGCGGCGGATATAGGGTTCGGCTACTTTATCCATACCTAGAGCCGTCATCAGTCGGGTATAAATGCCTTCTGCTTCTAGGGCAGATTGCAAGGCAAGGCCATTAATTACCGTGGCCAACATGCCCATATAATCGCCTTGAACTCTTTCGATGCCAGAATCTTTGGCTTCTAGTCCGCGGAAAATATTTCCTCCTCCGATAACAACAGCCACCTCGATCCCTTGATCTACGGCTCTGCGAATTTCGGAAGCATAATGTTCCAACATTTTGGGAGAGATACCAAAATCTTTGCCGCCCATCAGCGACTCACCACTAAGTTTGAGGAGGACTCTTTTATAATTAGCCATGATAATAGAAAGCTTCTAGAAGTTGTTGAAAAGATCTGTCTCTGTCTATTTTTGGGTATAAAAAAAGCGTTTCGACGGCATCGAAACGCTTTTATATTGCTTATACAAGCATTAACCTAGGGTAATGTGTACAAAAGAAGTAACCGTAAGGTCCTTATCTAGTGTACCAAGGAATTGAGCAACAGTTTGCTTGTTTCCTTTTACGAACTCTTGGTTAAGCAATGTGTTTTCTTTGTAGAAAGCATTGAGTTTACCCATAGCGATACGCTCGAGTAGTTCCTCGGGCTTACCTTCGTTGCGGGCAACTTCTTTTCCGATTTCGATCTCTTTCTCTACGATAGAGGCATCTACACCGTCCTTATCTACAGCGATGGGGTGCATAGCAGCAATTTGCATAGCTACATCCTTACCAGCTGTTTCTAGGTTCTCAACATCTTTGTTGAATCCTACAACAACACCAGCTTTGTTGCCCATGTGTACATAAGAGATAACTTTAGCAGCTTCAACGCGGCCGTAGCTGTTCAACTCAATTTTTTCACCGATAACACCTGTTTTCTCAACAAGTGCATCAGCTACAGTTTTGCCAGCGCTTAGTTCTAGAGCGGCAAGAGCTTCAGCATTTTCGGGGAAGTTAGCCAAGGCCAACTCAGCGATAGAGGCTACAAAAGCAACGAATTCGTCGTTTTTAGCTACAAAGTCAGTTTCGCAGCTAATACGAACAGCGATACCTTTAGTCGCGTCTTCAGAAGTAAGTGCCAAAACAACACCCTCTTTAGCTTCGCGATCAGCGCGCTTTTCGGTCATTTTTTGGCCCTTCTTACGAAGATACTCAATAGCACCGTCAAAGTCGCCTTCAGCTTCTTGTAGGGCTTTTTTACAATCCATCATGCCAGCGCCAGTTTGGTCGCGTAGCTGTTTAACTTCGGCTGCAGAAATTTTGAAAGCCATTGTCAATTATTGGTTTATAAGGTGTGAGATGTGATGTCGTCGCTTATTTCTCGGCGCTAGCCTTTTCCTCTTTCACTTTTTTGCCTTCTTCTAGACCTTCGCGGATAGCCTCAGTGAGGTAGTTTACCACGATAGCGATAGCTTTAGAAGCATCATCGTTAGAAGGAACAGCAAAATCTACTTGAGTAGGATCAGAGTTAGTATCTACGATACCAATTGTGCTAATACCCAAACGCTTTGCTTCAGCGATAGCCAAGTGCTCATGGCTGATATCTACTACGAACAAACTGTTAGGTAGGCGGTTTAGGTCAGCAATACCACCAAACATACGGTGAAGTTTAGCGTGCTGACGGCTAAGTACCAAACGCTCCTTTTTCGTGATGTTCTCTAGGGTACCATCATTGAGCATACGCTCGATGCTTTGCATTTTGCGTACAGACTTGCGAATAGTCGCAAAGTTAGTCATCATACCTCCCAACCAACGGTCAGTAACGAAAGGCATGCCTACGCTAGTAGCTGCTTTTTCTACAATACCACGAGCTTGCTTCTTGGTACCAACAAAAAGGATCTTTTTGCCAGACTTAGCCATTTGCTTCATGGCTTTAGCAGTCTCTTCTAGCGATTCAATTGTGCGGTTAAGGTCAATTACGTGAATACCTTTACGCTCCATAAAAATGAAGGGACGCATTTTGGGGTTCCACTTTCTTTTCATGTGGCCAAAATGACAACCCGCATCCAACAACTCTTTATAAGTAGGTGTTTGCATATCTTTATCTATAATTTGTAGCTTGGGCCACTAAGCAGCCCCAAGCAGAGAGATGGCAGAAATAAAATTAACGTTTGCTGAACTGGAAGCTCTTACGGGCCTTGGGCTTACCGTATTTCTTACGCTCAACAACACGAGGATCACGACTGAGGTATTTTTTCACCTTGAGCGGGCTGCGGAACTCTTCGTTCACTTCTACCAACGCTCTAGAGATACCCAAACGAACAGCCTCAGCTTGTCCTTTGATTCCACCTCCACTTACATTCACCTGAATGTCATATAGGTTTTGTACTTCTACTTCCTGAAGAGGAGCTACTACTTTTCCTTGAATGTGAACAGCAGGAAAGTACTCTTTATAATCAAGACCATTAACCGTTACTTTGCCAGAACCCTGACGCAGGTATACACGGGCTACGGCCGCTTTTCTTCTTCCGATAGTGTTAATCATTTCCATATCGTAATACTTGCGTTTTATTATTTATTAGTAGGATCGAAAGGCTGAGGCTTCTGAGCCTGATGAGGATGCTCCGAACCTTCATACACAAACAATTTTTTGAAAGTGGCACGACCCAATTTGTTCTTGGGCAACATACCTTTGATCGCATTCTCTAGCACGCGGCGAGGACGCTTGGCCAACAACTCTGCAGCTGTAGCCGACTTCTGACCACCTGGGTATCCAGAATAAGTCAAATATACTTTCTGTTGCAATTTGCGACCAGTCAAGTTGACTTTCTCAGCATTGATGATGATCACATAATCTCCTGTATCTACATGAGGAGTAAAGCATGCTTTGTGCTTGCCTCTTAGCACCTTAGCAATTTCAGAAGCAAGACGACCTAGGGTTTTACCCTCGGCATCCACAATCCACCAATTGCGCTCTACGGTCTCTTTTTTTGCAGACTGTGTTCTGTAACTCAGCGTATCCACAATTCCTATAATTTTATATTAGTAATCAATTTATTAGCGGCTTTTGAGCCCAAAAACAATCTACTTTAGCCCAAAGCGCTTGCAAATGTACAATTCCTATTCTGTATTAGGAAGCTTTTTTAAGGGTTTTTTCAATAACACTTTTGTAAATCACTGAAAATCAACCCTAAAATCGCACAAAAATTTTAAAACTGCTCTTTTTCAAGGGGTTTTGGGGCCCGCGGCCAGCTAGGCCTTTCAGCCTAGCTCGGCCGCCGCTATGCTGCGGGGCTCACAGGTCTGTTCGGCCCTTCAGCCGCCTGCGGCGGCTTCGGTCTGGCCTTCGGCCACCCCTCCGCAGCGCTGGGCCAATATACGCCTAGCCGCCCCCCTCTTCTCTCCCCCCATTAATTCCCCCTTCGCTAAAAGCAATTGTTAAGCTTTTATTAAAGCAGAGACTCAACGAACTTTATTGATGAGCCTAATGAGCATACTTTTAAGGTCGTTGACGACACTCCAGACATCGTTGACTATACTTCAAAGGTCCTTAGTTCCTAATCAATTAGTACTAATTTTAAAAAAGGTCGATCGAGTGGGTAACAATAGGAGAATTGCTGGCATAAATAGCATATTCACAAAGTTCTAACTAAAAAAATCACAAAAAACAGATCGACATGGCCAATTTGAATTTCAATCGGATTTCAAGAGTATTGACGGATCAGGAGATGCAAGATGTGGAGCAACAACTTGATAGCTGTCAGCAAATACTTTCCTTCTTAACTGAGTTAGATAGCAAAGAGCGAAAAACGCTCAAACGAATTAATGTAGACCACCATCATTTTGTACAAGAGACCTTAAGCGTCATGAATTATGTAGAGCTTCCTTTGCCGCCTCATGTAGGGGCCGATGAAATTGCAAAAGACTTGGCCCTGTACGAGCAGTTGCAGCAGCTCATTATTAAGGTAGAGCAGTTGTTGAAGCGCCTAAAAGATAGTTCGGCCTTGGCGGGCAGTGAGGCCTATAGCCAAAGTAGTTTGGTCTATCATTTACTGGGCGCCATGGCCGATAGTAGTCTGCCGGGTTATGCTAGCGCCCATGAGCGGCTAAAAGCTTACTTTAAAAAGTATGGCCGCAATAATAGCCATGAGCTGGATCCAGAAGAATAGAAAAGGTCCCCGCAGCCATAAGGCTGCGGGGACCTTTTTGTTGCTGTGGGTTTCAACCTACAAGCATCTAGCTGGCGGCAAAGCCGCCATGGCCGAAGGCCAAAAGGCCTAGCGATGTGCAGGGGTGGCCGTAGGCCAGACCGAAGCCCGAAGGGCTGAAGGGCCGAGCGAGCAGCGAGCCCCGAAACGTAGCGCCTGCCGCAGGCAGGAGGCCCCAAAAACAGTCCAGCCTAGCAAAGACATTAACCTTGAATTGTTTTTTTTCAAAAAGAATTACATTTGCCATTATCTTAAACTTCTCAATACAAACATCATGAGGTCTTTATTACTTTTTCTTGCTCTTTTTACATTTTGCAGTGTTGCAAAGGCCCAGCAAGCAGATACTGCTGCTTGGTGCCCTTCTGGAGCAACTTGGGTATATTCTGTCTCGGCTTGGGGGCCAGATAGTTATCTAAAATATACTTATGAGAAGGATACGCTGCTTCTCAATCAGGCAGTTAAGAAAATAGCCGTTAGCCGTGTTCATTATATAGGGCCAAATGTTGGTCAGGGCAGATCGGAGAGCCAGATAGGCTATGAATATGAATATATGTCTAATGACCGTCTTTATTTTTATGACTCTAGTAGCAACAGCTTTATCCTCAAGTTTGATTTTAATGCCGTGCAGGGTGATTCTTTGATTGTTCGCAATCCGCGTTCAACTTGTGATAGCCTTCCCAACTTTCCGGACCAAGATACGCTCTATATAGACAGCCTCTCTCAGGATACTTTTAATCAGCTTATTTTTGATCGTTACCATCTAAGTTCTGGCAGCTTTGAGTCTTTCCGATTCGATCCGGTCATCAAATACATAGGTAGTTTTGAGAGTTTTCATCCTGAGGTCTCTGAAACAAATTGTCCTTTGCCCATTGATGGCTATATTCATAAACAGTTATTTTTCTATCAGGACAGTCTTCGTGGTCGAGTAGTCTTTAGCGAAAACTATAATGATACCCTTGTTGAAAGCATCATCAGCAGTATTTTCAGAACGGAGTCGGGAATTTCAGCAGCAAAAGAAGTGCGGGTATTTCCGAATCCTGCGCAGGATGAGCTTTGGCTAGATGTAGCGCTAAATGGCGTATTGAATCTTAGCATTTATAATTTGGCGGGGCAAGAAGTTCGTCATTTTCAGCTCCATCAAAACCACTTTTCTATTCGAGACTTGCCCAAGGGCATGTACATCTTACATTTGCGAACAGATGATCAACAGTTTTATCCAACTAAATTTGTGAAGCAATAGCTTGGATGCAGATTGTCAAAAGCCCAGCACATTAGTTATGTGCTGGGCTTTTTTATACGGTCCTACAGGCGGCAAAGCCGCCATGGCCCCAGGCCAAATAGGAGTCCTGTCACTTCTATCCTTTGATTTAATTTTTTGCTATTCATCGTTATTTTTCTCAGCCATAGCTACAGCTATGCCTTTAAAAAATGCCTCGACTAGCCTAAAATTTTTATCAAAGTATGGCCAAAGCGCAGAACTCCTATTTGGCCTAGCGATGTGCAGGGGTGGCCGAAGGCCAGACCGAAGCCGCCAAAGGCGGCTGAAGGGCCGAGTGAACAGCGAGCCCCGGAACGTAGCGCCGCAAGGCGAAGCCGCAGCGGAGGCCCCAACCCTCATTATCGTCCGGCCCGCATGGCTTCTACAGCCTCCATTTTAGAGGCAGAATAGGCGGGAATAATACCTGCGATCACGCCAGAAAAGGCGGCAATACTGAGGCCGAGTACGGCATTATAAGTAGATAAAAAGATGGGGAAATCGGCAAAATGGGTAACGGCTAGGGCGGCCAGGTAGACAAAGAGGAGGCCGATAGCGCCGCCAAAGAGGCAGAGTAAAATAGACTCGATTAGGAACTCCATGAGGATCATATAGCGCTTGGCGCCTAGGGCTTTTTTCACGCCGATTAGGTTGGTGCGTTCTTTTACGGAAACGAACATAATATTGGCTACCGAAAAGACGCCCACGATAATGGCGAAGCCGCCGATAAAGAGGCCTGCTAGATTAATGACGCCAAAAATGCTGCTGAGGAAATTGGAGAGAATAGAGAGCGTATTGAGGGCAAAATTGTCTTCTTCTTTTGGGGGAAGGCGGCGGCTAGCGCGGAGGACCCCTACCAATTCGGTTTTGAGTGCTTCTACATCTACGTCTGTTTCAGCTTTTACGGAAATAGAGCTACGGCCGCGGTTCATGGCTGAGCGGCCTAGGTTAATATACTTGCGGGCGGTATTGTAGGGGATGATAGCGACATTATCGAAATTAATGGGGTTGATGAGGTCCTTTCCTTCTTTTTGGAGGACGCCCACCACTTTGAGTTTTTGGCCTTTAGATTTAATCCAGCGGCCCAGGGCGGATTCGCCTTCTCTAAAGAGCATTTTATAGACCTCATAGCCGATAATCACTTCATTTTGGCCTCTAAAAAAGCTATTTGGGGTAAAGTATCGGCCTTGTTCGAACTCTAGGCCGAAGATATCTTTATAATCGGGGGTCACGCCCATATAGAACACCCCGGCGGCCTCGCCCAATTTAGATTCTGTATTGCTGCCACCGATAAAGACGCTAAAAGAAGTTTTGCCGGCGGTTTGGCAATTGGCTTGGATCGCTTCAAAATCTCGGAAAGAGGGTTCGGGTCGGCGCATATACTTCCAGTAATTCTCTCTGGGGTCTTCGCCCCAGGGCATAGTATTTACGTAGACCACATCATCGCCTAATTGTTCGAAGCTTTTGCGGATACTATATTCTAGGGAGTCGACTGCGGAGAAGACCATAATCACGCACCAGATCCCGATTGTGATGCCGAGTAGGGAGAGCAGGGTACGGAGTTTATTGCCAAAAAGCTGTTGGAGAGCTAGGAAGCAGGCCTCGAAAAAGAGGCGAAAAAAGAGGAGTACAGCAGCCATAGGAGCGTTGAGATTGAAGCAAAAAATGGGGAGACTCATCTAAGATAAGTCTCCCGATCAAGAGTTTACTAACTTTTAGAGCAAAATAGGATTTGATTAGACCAATTAGGCGGCTTTCTCTTTGCGTCGGTTCTTTCTTTTTTGGCGGAGGAAAAAAGCGCCTCCTGCGGAGAGCATAATTCCGCCAATAGCGAAGGGCAAAAAGGGGTTAGCGGGGGGCAGATTGAGTTTTTTATCGTTGCCCATAAGGATAAAGGGCGACCAAAAGGCGGGATGGGCTATAGGGCCTTTATTATTGGCTAGGTAACTCAGTTTAGCTTGGCGCAGGGCGGCGCTTTTGCTGGCTCCGGCTTCTAGTTCTTGATAAAAAGCTTGCATAATTGCGGCGGTAGCGGCATCATCTACTTGCCAGAGGCTAACAACTAGAGCGGGAACGCCTGCTTCAATAAAGGCGGTAGCTAAAGAGGCGGTACCATTTCCTTGTTGGAATTTTCCGTAGCCTGTTTCGCAGGCAGAGAGAACGACTAGGTCTGCATTTAGGTCTAGGTTAGCAATTTCGATTGCTTGTAAAAAGCCATCTTTGAGGCTATCGCTATAGGGGGTAAAGGCTAAGCCAGAGAGACTAGGTTGTTCTTTATGCATCATGCCGTGCATAGCGAGGTGAATAAAGCGGTAAGTCTTAGCCTCTTGAGTAAACCTTTCTTCACTAGCTTCTTTTTTATAAAAAAAACGGCCCTCAAAAAGTTTAGCGAGCAGGCGTACTTCTGATTCCGCCGACTTGAGTGGGCTGAGCCTGCTCCGTTTGTTATCAATGCTAATCGTATCGCCTTCTTTATAAAAAGCGGCCATAGCTAGCATTTGTCCATTATTTTGATGGAAAGAAGTAGTTTGGTTATGTTGCCAAAGCTCTAAAGAGAAAGAGTAAGAGACTGCGTATTTTTTAATGAGGTAGGGCAAGCTATTGTAATTATCGCTTTTCTGGGCGGCCTGCATCAATAGTGTTTCGAAGGGGATATAAGCCAATTCTTTATCTGGGATAATCAGAAGTTGTTGGATATTGGCGGGTATTTCTTGAAGGACAGGCTCAAGTAAAAGTTGGTATAGCTGGTGAGCTTTTTGGCTATAGTCTACAAAAACCTCTTCGCCACCGTTGAGGATAGTTTTATAGGAAAGCAGCATTCGTTGGTACTCCATAACGCTTTGTCCTAAGGTCTCTGCATTTAGTTTTTGTTCTATGTAGCGAAGTTCTTTGGTATCTAGGTAAAAAACAAAGCAACTACTATCGGTTAAGAAATATTCGATAGCGGCTCGGTTAGGGCCTAGTGTTTTTTGGAGTTCGCTTAAGTTTAGGGCTTTGTGGCCAAACTTATAATCTACATAGTCTGGATACTGCTTAAATAAGTGGCGTTTGTGTTCTCCCATCTCCCAAATTTGGTCATTGAGAAGTGCGAGTAGACTATCTTTAGGTGTTTTATCCTTAGCTAATTTATATTCTTTGAGCAGTTGGCTATAGCGTTTTTTGATTGCCTGTTGTTTTTCTTGCTCTATTTCTGGCAGTAGTTTTTTACTATAAGCTATGCGTTCGTTTTGGCTTTCTAGGAGCAGAGTCGATTTATCCTTTTCTGAAATAGCCAACAATTTAGCTACAGCTTGTTGGTCTAGGTGTGCCCAATTCATTTGGCGTTGGTAAGCGGCCGAGCTTATTTTTAGTGAGTTAAGACGATCTTGTTCTAGGTTATAGCTTTCTCTTTGTTTGGCTAGGCTTTCGGCATATAGGCTATCTATAATATAAAGGCGTTTGAGGTGTTGGCGATTTTTGGTTTGCTCATAGCGTTTGCTTTCTAAGTCTTTAGCTAAAAAAAGGATTCTAGAGAGTTCGACTAAATCCAAAAAATAATTTATCTCGACCTCTTCTAGTTGGTCTAAGCTAAAGGATTTTGTTTCGGTACTATTTAGGGTAAAGTGTTCTAGTATAGCTGCCTCTGCAGCGGCTAATTCGCCTTTAGCTATAGCAAGCTGAGCTACAAAGCTTAGGTTTTCTGCATACTTCACGCTATTTTTTCCAAAGACGGCAATAATCCGTGTCATATACTTTTCCAAGCAGTCTTCTGCTTTTTGATATTGTTCTTGTTCTAGGTATAAAAGATATAACAGAAAGTAAATCCTAGTAGTGAATGTTCCTGTTGATTGAGCTAATGCTTGTTTATAGTAGTTTTCGGCTTCTTCATATCGCTGTTGCATCTTATAATTCAGCCCCATTACTACTGAGATTTTAGATACATCATTCCCCTTGGCTAGTGGCATAGCTTTCAAATAAAGTGCTTCTGCTTCTTTATAGGCCTTCTTTTCTTCTAAGATTTTGCCTTTTTTCACCAATACCTCCAAATAGAAAGCATTTTTTCGTTCTAATCCCTCCATGATATTTAGGATCAAGTTAGCTGTTTGTTCCGCTTCGGCATAGCGTTTAGCCTTCATTTCTGTAGTCATCAAATTATGTAGAGATCGAGCGTAGGGCTCTCCCTTTGTCCCATTATATTTTCGTTCTAGGGCAATGCTTTGTCTAAAAAAGTCTGCTGCAGGGGCATATTGTGCTAATTTGACATAAACTACTGCGATATTATTTATCAGGGCGATATAACTAGCTGAGTGTTCTAACTTTAGCTCCTCCCAAATGGCTTTGGCTTCAAACTGCGTACTTAAAGTCTGTTCAAAATTATTTTCGGCTAGATAAAGCTTAGCCCTTAAGCCTAACCATTCGGCCAAGTGCACTCCTTTTTTTCCCTGATCTAAGCGCTGTACTTGTGCTTTAGTTTTCATCAGAGCCATTTGGGCTTCTTTATAATGCCCCAAATTGTATTGAAGCACAATCTTGCTTCCCACAAAACTCCAACTTAAACTATCTTTCCAGCCTAAAGAGGCTTCCTTATAAAGCGCCAATTCTGCCAAAGCAGAATCTATAATTTGAATTGATTCATCATATTGGCCATTACTGTATGCTTCCATGAAGCGATTCTCAAAAGCCTGATACTTAGCGCTATCTTGCCCAAATAACAAAAGGGGGCAAAAGAATAACAGGAAGGTAAAAAAGTAGTGTGGGGGTCTCATTTTTATGTCAGTCTAGTTAGTAAAGTAAGTTTATACTCCTGCAAATTTAACACTTTCAAAACAGTAGACGCACTATATTTATTTTTTGATGCTTTTCGATATGTTTTTGGGGCGGCCCCTCGCCTATCGGCTCGGGTCGGGCTGTGTCGTGGCTCGCAGGTCTGCTCGGCCCTGCGTCGCCTTTGGCTCCTTGGTCTGCGGCTCTGCCGCACCACTTTCCATCCCTCAGCCGTTTTGGCCTAAAAGGCCAAAGGCGGCCATTGGCCGCCTATACGCTACTTTTTACTCACTATTTCTAGTTGCACAAAATAATCATCTCGCCTTTTGTAGTGGTATAAATTGACTTCTACATGCTCTAGACTACAAGCCCTATAATTTAGCTCATAGTACTCTTTAAGTAAAGAATACGGGGCTTCCGTAGTTTCCTTTGCCTCGCTCAAGCAATTATTTTCCAAAACGGCTTTCAATTGTTTTAGCGCTTCTTCTTTAGCTGCTGCAGCTAGTGCTTGGTCTTCGCCTTCATATAGATTACAGCGATAGACGTATCCTTTGGGCGTAATTTCCATAGTTCCTGCTTTCCCCTGAAACAGATAAGTGGTTTCATATCGGCTACCCTTGATGTCTTTATCAATAAAGTCTCCTTGTATAGGAATAAAGAGCGTTTCTGAAATAGCAAGTAAAAACTCTATTTGCTCGGCAAACTCTTGGGCATCTCGGTAACTGGACCAATCTTTTTTGGCCAAAATCAGTAAGAGTTCTGGTGTAACCAAATAATCCTTTTTATCTAAAGCCATAAAGCGCCAAAAATAGTCGCCCGCTTCTTTAATTGTATAGCTAGACTTAAAGCGGAATTTATCCCCTTTTTGGAGGGGGCGTATTTTCATAATTTCTTCTGTTTCTGAAGAAAAGCTTCCTTCAAAAGGAGTCGTTTGGTCCTGCATTAGGAAAGTAATTTGGTCTCCTTTATCCAAAAAGATAGCTTCTTCTACATACTCACAGCCCTTTTTCACACCTACTTCGGTCCAGAAATCCCCTTTACCATTACTCAACACCTTAATATTTTCCCGAATGGCCTTTACCCGTTCACTTTCGGTATATTTGATGTAACTCTGTGCCCAAAGACCTAAAGGCAAAAAAAGACTAAGTACCAAAGTGTAGTAATATTGTTTCATATCATTTATTTATTGAACGCTTTGTACAAAAGAAAGAACATCCGATTGGGCCAATGGCTGAGCGCTGCGGAGTGGGTGGCCCGAAGGGCCAGACCCAGCCGCCTTAGGCGGCGCAGGGCCGAGCGAGCAGCGAGCCCCGCAGCATAGCGGCGGCCGCAGGCAGGAGGCCCCTAATAATCATACCCAACTGCTATACCAATTAAAGGACTAGCTCCTAAATGAGGATGATATTGCCAAGATAAATAGGCTTGAAAAAAAGTCTTTTGTGGAATTTGATAGCGATACCCCAAAGAAGGCAGGGCTATAGGCATAAAATGCGCCCCCTCTGTTAGCGAATAGCCTAGGCTAAAGCTGCTGCCCAAGCCCAATTCTAAAAAATGGCCCTGTTTGCCATAGGCATAAAATAGCCGCCAAGGCGAAGAGAGCGCCAGCATTCTTCCATAATTATTATGCATAACTCCTAAGCCAGCTCCTATTTGTAAATTAAGTTGCTGAAAAGGTCGTTGCCATAGGTTATATTGTGTATTAAAGTAGATAAAACTATTTTGCGCCTCGCCTAAGCCAACAGTACTGCATAGCTCTACACTAAACAGCCGTTGAGGGTGATATTGGGGGCGATGATTATCTGGTAACTCATATTGAGCCGCCGCAGAAAAAGCCCCAAAAAATAACATTAAACTGTATAAAATCCGCATCCCAAAAGTATTTTAAAATCCTTGCCGCCAATTTGATGGCTTTTCTGTTAAAAAATAGCACTTTCTTTGTAGACCCATAATAAAAGCTGATTTAAAGGCGGTTATTAAGTTAGGGTTCATTAAAAAACGATTGATTTCACAGTTGACACGCTTAATTTTAATGAGTTTTTAGTTTAGACCAACTTCTGCCCAAAAACTTATTTTTTAATAAGTTCAAACCAAAACTTTCTAAGAACATGCGCACTATTTTCACCCTTTTCAGTTTCCTTCTCGGACTTCAGAGCCTCTATGCCCAAAATGACAGTTGGGCTATTTCAATGAGTGCTAGTAGAGATTTGCAAGCCTATGAAAAGAGCAGCGAATTCCCTACCGACTTTGTTAAAAAACATTGGAACCAAGGAAAATTCCTCAGCAATATTGCTTTTGATGGAAATGCTTGGTGGGTTGTTATGACCAAAAAGAATTACAAGCAACAAACCTTTTACCGAAGCACCGACTTCCCAAATGATTGGATTGATCGCAAATGGAGCGAAGGCTTTGATATTACCGATATCGAATTTGCCGATGAGCAATGGATTGTGGTTATGAGCCGCGGCGCTGGCTTTGAGCAGGAAGGCTGGGCAAAGAAAAATAGCTTTGATGAAATCAGGACGTATATTGAGCAGCAATGGAAAGCGGGTAAATATATCGTTGACCTTGCCTATGGACAAGGCCAATGGGTGGGCGTTCTTTCTAAAGGCGCTCAATATCGTCAGCAAACCTTCCGCTGGTCGGCCAGCTATCCCGCCAAATGGATCCAAGAAAATTATGGCAAGGGCTTCAATATTACAGGCATCACTTATGGCGATGGCCAGTGGCTGGTTGTCATGTCTAAACTCAAACAGGCCCAAAAAGAAGTCAGCATGGCCCAAACGGCCTTTCCCGCTGATTATATCAAAACGAATTGGGATAAAAATTACCGCATTAGCCAGCTGCATTTTAACTATGAGCCACAAGGTCGCAAAGATTATTTCCAAGATCATTACAGCGCTGGGAATAAAGCCCTCAATGAAAAAAATTACGATCTAGCCGTTCGCCACTATACCGAAGCACTCAAGCTCCACCCCAATGATGCGAACTGCTATAACAATCGCGCTTGGGCCAAATATTTACTGGGCCAATGCGAAACAGCCCTCAATGATGTCAATTCGGCCATCCAACTAGAAGCCGATGAACATAGCTACCATAGCCGCGCCGCAATTTATCTCTGCCTCGGCCGCTGCAACAAAGCCCTAGACGATTTTAATACGGCCGAAAAAATGACCAAGACTAAAGAGGCCTTCTATTATGGCGACCGCGCTATGGCCCAAGAATGCTTAGGCAATTTTGAGGCTGCCGCCAAGGATTACGCCAAAGCATTGAGCATTAACCCCAATGAATCAGCTTATAAACAAGGTCTTGCCCAAGTCAAATCAAAAATGAAGGAAACAGCTCCCCCCTCTGTGAGCTGGGATTATCCTTATAAAGCTTATACCGCCAGCACTGAGCCCGTCTATGAGGTCAAAGCTTGTATCAATTCCGAACTGCCAATTACTTCAGTCAAACTCTTGCTCAATGGCCAGAGTTTTAGCTCTAGAGGCTTTGGCTTAGAAGACGATTGCGACCGCAGCCTATCTGAAACGGTTCGCCTCCAAGAAGGACGCAACGAACTCATTATTCAGGTCCAAACAAACAAGCACGAAATGCGCTCCGAAAAACGCATTATCGAGTATAAAGCCTCTAGCAGTGGAAACTATCACGCCCTTATTATCGCCGTAGAAAATTATGACGATTTTGCCATCTCTGATCTCGAAAAACCTATCGATGACGGGGCCGAACTCCAAAAGGTGCTTACCCAAACGTATACCTTTGAACCTGGCGATGTGCATTTTCTCAAAAACCCCACAAAAGAAGAAATTCTCAATAAATTGGTCTACCTACAAGACCGACTAAGCGATGATGACAATCTTTTGGTGTATTACTCTGGCCATGGTATCGTGAAAAATGAGGTGGGCTACTGGCTACCCAAGGATTCTAAAAAGAATAGCCGCAGCAACTGGCTCTCTAATGCAGAGCTCCGCGATTATATGAATGCCATGAAGGCCAAACATACCCTTGTGGTCGCCGACGCCTGCTTTAGTGGCTCCATTTTTACTGGCGGCTTCCGCAATATGGAAGAGTTCGCCTGCGAAGAAATGGCCAAACTCAAAAGCCGCCGCGCCATTACCAGCGGAGCCAATACCGTGGTGCCCGATAACAGCATTTTTTTCAAGTATTTTATCAAAATGCTGGGCCAAAATGACGCTAGCTGCTTCACTGCCGAAAATCTCTACTCTAAAATTAAACCCGCAGTAATCTACAATAGCCCCAACAATCACGTCCCACAGTTTGGCGTTTTGCCCCAAACTGGCGATGAAGGCGGAAATTTTGTCTTCAGAAAACGCTAATTACTACTGCTTTTTGGGGCTGCCCCTCGCCTATCGGCTCGGGTCGGGCCATTGCGCAGCTCGCTGCTCGCTCGGCCCTGCGCCGCCAAAGGCGGCTGGGTCTGGCCCTTCGGGCCACTGCTGTCTATCCCTCAGCCGTTCGGCCTTCGGCCGCTAAGGAGGCCCACTTTTCCACCTTCAATCTAATCCTATGTATAAATTATTTTTTGCCTGCCTCAGTTTTTTGGCCCTTTCAGCTGGCCTTTTGGCCCAACCCTATACCACAGGCATCCCCCTAGAACCCGATCCCGACTATGACGATATTCCCGTCAAAGCCGAACAAACAAAATCACTCTACCGCTCTGTAGGCTCCCAAGCCTCTTTGGCCAAATGGGCCCCTACTCCTGGTAGCCAAGGTAATTATGGCACCTGCGCCGCCTGGGCCACGGCCTATACCGCCCGCTCTATTCTAGAAGCAAAGGCCAATGGTTGGACCGACACCAAAACTATCGATGATAATACCTTTTCTTATGGTTTTCTCTATCGTCTGAGCTCTTCTAGCAAAAACTGCTGGGGCGCCTATCTCTCTCGCTGTGCCGATAATATGAAGGTTTATGGCGTGCCCAAATACAAGGACTTTAAGGCCCATTGTTATAATGGGAATAAGCTGCCCCAACAAGCCTACGATGCCGCCAAAAATTTTAAAATTAAGGATTATGTCCGCCTTTGGGACAAAAATGATGGCACCACGGACAAACAAAAGGTAGCCAAAGCCAAAAAAAGCCTATCCGAAGGCTACCCTATTGCTGTTTCTATGATTTGCCCCAACTCATTTATGTATGCCAAATCAGATCTTTGGACGCCCACCGAATCAGCAGAAGAATCGCCAACTAACCCACATGGCCGCCATGCCGTTTGCCTCATTGGTTATGATGACGATAAATATGGTGGAGCCTTTTTGGTCCAAAACTCTTGGGGGACCTCTTGGGGCGGCAATGGCCGAATTTGGGTCAAGTATAAAGATTTTCCAGCCTTTTTTTATCAGGCCATCGAAATTGTGGGAGAACCCGCTAAAGCTCCTGCAGAAAGAGAGTTGGCTGGAAGTCTTCGCCTAGAAGGTTATGAGGGCCAAGCCATGAAAGCCCGCATTCAAGCTGATAAAAGTAGTTTTCGTCTAAACTCTTCTTATCGCTCAGGCACCCGCTTTAGAATGTATATTGGCAACCAAGCTCCAGCTTATGTCTATGCCATTGGCGATGATTTAAGACATAAGCCCTTTGTAGTTTTCCCCCACAAGCCCAATGTAAGTCCCTTACTCAACTATAAAAAGAATGAGGTTCCCTTACCCAATGAAGAAAAGCACCTTCGCTTAAATGGAGAGGTGGGCACTGATTTTTTGTGCATCATTTATTCGCAAGAACCGTTAGATATTGATCAGGTTTGCCGACAGCTCAAGCAGCAAAGCAGCAAACTGAGTTTCAAGAGCCGCCTCAAGGCGGTCCTTGGTCCAAAACTAGCCGATGACTCAGCTCTAAAGTATAGTTTAGGGAATAATGGCCAGATGAAATTCACGGGTAAAGGCAGTTGTGCAGCCTTGCTGGTTGAAATTCCACATATTGATTAAAATGGAGCCCCGCCGCAAAATTGCGGCGGGGCTTTTTTCTGCGCCCTACAGGCCCAAAGGGCCGCAGGCTGAGGGGCTGAAGCAGGGCCGCGAAGCGGCAGACCAAGGCCGTAGGCCGCAGGGCCGAGCAGACCTGCGAGCTGCGCAATGGCCCGACCCGACCAAAGGGAGGGGCAGCCCCAAAAAAATAATCCTCAAAACACCAAAATTAAAAAACTAAACATCTAGATAAATAGCCCCTAACTCATTGATAGAATGGGTATTCACCTCAAAATCGTTGTTTTATGAAAAAATCTATCGTACTATTTGCCGCCAGTTTATTTTCTGTGGCCAGTTGGGCGCAGCTTCCTCGTCTAGAAGAGCCTAGTTTTGTAGAATATGAAACTTATCAGGAGGCCGATTTCTTGTTGCCCATTCCAGAGGAAGAGGCCAGCTTTAGCTATGGAAATTTGCAGACGGCGCGCAACCTCAAAGAAGTAAATATGGAGGGCAGCACCGATGCTTATCCTTGGTTATCTAAGGATGGTTTGCGTTTATTTTGGACCCAAACTTTTGAGGGGCAGGATAAAATCGTGCAGGCCGAGCGGCCTAATTTGCAAACGCCATTTGGTCCAGCCAAAGTCATGGGCCTAAATATGGAAGGGCTAGATAATATGTCTATTTGGCTCTCTGAAGATGAGTTGACTGCGGTGCATTCTGTTCGGGAAAAAGGCGAAATTGATCTTTACTTCTCTCAGCGAGCAAGCCGATCGGAGCCCTTTTCAGCAGATAAGTGGCTATTTAGTTTGGAGGGGGTCGAAGAGCTAGAATTTATCTCGGCGCCTAGTTTGACTCAAAATTTAGAGGAGCTTTACCTCTATCATTCGGGAGAAAGCGGCCAGCAAATCTTGCAATTTAAGTTAGGCAATTTCCCGGGGCTCTACCAATTTGAGGCAATTTTGGCAGAGGGAGAAGATTTGGGCCCTGGTCATTTATCTCATGATGGTTTGCGCTTTGTTTGCAATAGTGGCCATCAAAATATGCTTATTTTTGAGCGCAGCAGTTTAAAAGAGGAATGGGTAGAAAAAGAGGCTATTTCCTTGCCTACAGATTTCAGTCAAATTGCTTTTTCTGATGAAGAGATGGTCATGGTTTATTCTCATGATCACTTTTGGGAGTCTAACCAATTGCATTTGGCCAAAAGTCCATTTGCCTCAAAAAAAAGCGGGACAAAAAAGCTAGCAGAAGCGGGCTTGATGAGCCTAGAACTCTATCCACATCCCGTACAACAGCAATTTACGGTAGCACCTATTTTGCCTGCGGGTGGAGAGCTAGAGCGAGCCGAGCTTTATAATTTGGCGGGCCAAAAAATCAAAGAATTTACGCTTAGTGCTCATCAAAGCCAATATCAATTTGATTTGGGCAACTTGCCTGCAGCTAGTTATATTTTGCGCTTATCGGGTAAAGGCTTTTTGCCCGTTTCGCAGCTAGTGGTAAAACAATAAAACAAAAAAAGAGACGGGCTGAGGCTCGTCTCTTTTCTATAATAGGGAAACTGTTGAGAGGATGCGACCAGATCTCGGGCGAGATACTGCCTCTATACAGCAAAAGATAGGATCAATAGGAGGAAGTGCTTGGGTCGCTGATTTTGGTTTTAATGCTTTGCACCAAGGCCGAGGAGACGTTTCTCCGGCCGACTTTCTTGCGTAAAAATTCTCTAAAGGACTTCTCCTGTTCCAATTTGGCGAGTTGTTCGGGAGATTCCATAATAGCATCTAAAAAATTGCGGCTTTCTTCTGGAGCGAGTGCCCCATCTAGGTACATGACCAGACGGCGGTTGAACTCCTTGTCAGTTAGTCCATTCATAACTGTACTGTTTTAGTAAATTGAGAATAGTTTGCATCTATTTCAAATAGCGCCCCTTCTTTTAAGAGGCGCTGATTAATTTGAAGTTTCTTGCTAACGGGCTAAAGGGCCTAAATAGTTCGTTTTCGGTCTGTTAAAAGCGAGTTATTTATTTTTTTGGCCTCGATAATCCTTGTACCCTAGCCTTTCGGCATAAGTACGCAACTGCTCTTTGAGCATATTGCGGGCGCGGTGCAGACGCGAGCGCACCGTACCAATAGGTACATCAATAATTTTGGCAATTTCCTCATAAGTAAAGCCTTCAATATCGCAAAGCAAAATTACGGTGCGAAAATCTACAGCTAAAGAGTTAATGGCCGTAGTTACCTCATCGCCAATCATGCCTTGAAAGATTTCTTGGCGGAGGTCCATGAAATCTACATAACTAGCATCTTCGGTATCATGATAGCTCACAATATCTTCATAATCCACCTTTTGTGGACGTTTACTCTTTTTTCGATACTGATTGATGAATGCATTTTTCAGAATCTTAAAGAGCCAAGCCTTGGCATTGGTGCCCGGCTGATATCGATGTATAAACCGATAGGCTTTGAGATAAGTTTCTTGTACTAGATCATTTGCATCATCTTCGTTATAAGTCAAATGATAGGCAAAGTTGTACAAGGCATTAATTTGAGGCATTAGTTCCTCATTAAAGACCTGCAGTTCTTCTGCAGTGACTTCTCGTTCTTCTTGTTGAGGCGTTTGTTCTTGATTATCCTCATCGGGTAGAGAGTGCTCTTCCATGGGTGTTGAGATACTGGAGTTGTTGGAATATTCTGCTATTTTTGGGGCTGCCCCTTCCGATGGGTTAAAACCCAGTGCAAAGCGGTATCGCTTTGCGAAGCGATACAAAATGAGGGGTGAACCCCTCATGAATTATCGGTCGGGTCGGGCTGTGTCGTGGCTCGCTAGTCGCTCGGCCCTGCAGTTTTTTTCGCTTCGCTTCAAAAAACTTGGGTCTGGCCTTCGGCCACCACTGTTCATCCCTCAGCCTGCGGCCCTTTGGGCCTGTCTCCGCTAAAAAGGCTAGCCTTCAACTTTTTGGAAATTGAAGGCCAACAAATTTAGTATCTTTTTGGGAAGAATCCAGTAAATGGTCCAAAAAGGAGGCAGTGCAGATTATCGTCTACCGCCTTGGCGGTACAAGCGCTGCAAAATATTGGCAAATTGGCCATCATTTTTGAGGCGGTTGAGGTCTGCTTCAGACATATAAGTGCTAAACTTGCGGAAAAAGTCCCGCTTAAAAATAGCAAACTCTTCATAATTACGAGTAGGGAGATATTGGGCCGTTTTATTGGCTGCAGCGACTAGTTCGCTGCTTGCTTGGTAGTCCTTCCGAAGCAGGTCTAGCATTTCGCTAATTGGGTTGGCCGTCATTGTGCTATTTGTTGAAGGAGCTGCAGCGCTATGTTGAGCGCTAGCGGCTTGACCTACAAATAAAAAGGCCAATAGTGCAAAACTAAGTATCCACTTATGCATGATAATGATTATTTTTCTATGAAATTAACTTGAGACTTACGAATATACAAAGAACTCATTTAAAAACAACTGTACTTGCAGAGGAAAGCTAATTTTGCGCTCTTCCTCGTTATTTTTTTCTGCCGTAGCGCTGCTATGCCCTCTAAAAATGCCTAGAAGCGCACAAAATTATTACTCCTCAGCTATAAGTAAGTTGCTCTCAAAAGAGTTCTAGAACCCATTTAAAAACAACTGTACTTGCGGAGGAAAGCCAATTTTTGGGTTGCTTTATTTTTTGCGGTAGACAGGCGGCGCAGCCGCCGCAAAGGAGCGAAGCGACGCGGCCTAGCGATGTGCAGGGGTGGCCGATAGGCCAGACCGAGGCGGCAAAGCCGCCGAAGGGCCGAGCGAACAGCGAGCCCCGAAACGTAGCGCCGCAGCGAAGCTGCGGAGGCCCAGAAAAAACTGTATTAAAATCGCCATTCTTATATATAGAAGTTGTAAATTGCTTTTTTATGACCTAAAAAAATCAAGATTCATGGCGACTCGTCAAGAAAAAGATTCTATCGGATATGTAGAAGTGCCAGCCGACAAATATTGGGCCGCACAAACGCAACGTTCTAAAGAAAACTTCCTAATTGGAGGGCAGCGCATGCCTTTGGAAATTACGCATGCTTTTGCCATTTTGAAAAAAGCGGCAGCTTTGACCAACAACAAATTGGGGGTTTTGGCTGATGATAAGACGGAGATCATTGCTAAAGTTTGCGATGAGGTGCTTACGGGTGCTTTAGATGATCAGTTTCCTTTGGTTGTTTGGCAGACGGGTTCTGGTACGCAATCGAATATGAATATGAATGAGGTGGTGGCTAACCGTGCGCATGTTCTTTTGGGCGGTAGCTTGGAAGATAAGGTGAAAAAGATCCACCCTAACGATGATGTCAATAAATCGCAATCATCAAATGATACTTTTCCAACGGCCATGCATATTGCGGCTTATAAAATGTTGGTAGAGAATACGATTCCGGGCTTGGAGCAATTGCGCAATCGTTTGGATGAGAAGGCCAAAGCCTATGCGGATGTCGTAAAAATTGGTCGCACTCACTTTATGGATGCCACGCCGGTTACAGTTGGGCAAGAGCTTTCTGGCTTTGTTGCGCAATTGGATCATGGCATTCGCGCCATTAAAAATAGCCTTCCTCATTTGGCTGAATTGGCCTTGGGTGGAACGGCAGTAGGAACGGGTTTGAACACGCCTGAGGGTTATGCGGAAGAAGTGGCGGCTCAGATTGCGGGTCTAACGGGTTTACCTTTTGTGACTGCGCCCAATAAATTTGAGGCCTTAGCGGCACATGATGCGATTGTAGAGTCTCATGGAGCGTTGAAAACTGTGGCTGTTTCTTTGATGAAAATTGGCAATGACATTCGGATGTTGGCTTCTGGTCCACGTTGTGGAATTGGAGAGTACGTTATTCCGGCCAATGAGCCAGGTTCTTCTATCATGCCGGGTAAAGTCAATCCCACACAATCGGAAGCCTTGACAATGGCCATGGCGCAGGTTGTGGGGAATGATGTAGCGATTAACGTGGGGGGAATGACTGGGCAGTTTCAGCTCAACGTCTTCAAGCCCATGATGATTTACAACTTTTTGATTTCGGCTCGTTTGATTGGGGATGCTTGTCGTTCTTTTGAGAGCAATTGTATTGCTGGTTTGGAGCCACAGTTGAACAACATTGCCAAAAACTTGGAGAACTCCTTAATGTTGGTGACGGCCCTCAACACGCACATTGGTTATGACAAAGCCTCTGAGATTGCGAAAAAGGCCTATAAAGAAAACAGCACCCTTAAAGAAGCGGGTTTAGCTTTGGGGTATTTGACAGCAGAAGAATTTGATGCTTGGGTTCGTCCAGAAGAAATGATTGGTAGCCTTTAGGTTTAAACATTTCGGAGAAAATGAAAAAGCAGCTTGCTCAAATGAGCAAGCTGCTTTTTTTGGTCCAATGTCTTGTCCTGATATACTGATACAACAAAATCAGAAGATAGATGGAAAATAAAGAAGGTCAGTATGTTAAGCGGACACAAAAAGATTATACCTTAGCTTTTAAGCTCCAAGTTGTGTCGGAAGTAGAAAATGGAGAGATTGGATTAAAGGCAGCTCAACGAAAGTATGGGATACAAGGAGACAATACAATTCGGACATGGATTGAGAAACATGGCCAATATGATAAGAGCTATAAAATAAGAAGTATGAAAAAGAGTCCAGAACAAGAATTGATGGAATTGCGTCAGCAAATGAAGCTATTAGAGAAGCAAAATCGTCGTTTGGAAAAGGAGCTAAATCAGGCAGATAAGAAGGCCTTATTTTTTGATATGATGATAGATATAGCGGAAGAGGAGTTTCAAATTCCCATTAGAAAAAAGTCTTTACCCGAACAGTTGATAAATTCCAAAAAGAAGAAAAAATAAGCTTAAGTAGCTTATGTCGACTGGTCGGGCTAAATCGTCAGAAGTATTATAGGCCAAAGGCAAAACATAGCTCTAATCAGGGATTGGCAGAAAAAGTAGTCGCTTTAGTTCAAGAAGTACGAAACAAAATGCCTCGTTTAGGAGGTCGTAAACTGTATCATTTACTTCAAACAGAGTTGAAGGCTCTGCGAGTAGGACGAGATAAGTTTTTTACTATTTTGCGAGCCAATAACTTACTCGTTCAGCCCCGAAAGAACTATCATACAACGACGAATTCCTTTCACCACTATAGAAAGCATAAGAACAAAATAGCTGATTTGAAAATTTATCGGCCAGAGCAAGTTTGGGTTTCAGATATTACTTACATTGGAACGAGAGAAAATCCAATGTATTTAGCCTTGGTTACAGATGCTTATTCTAAGCAAATAATGGGTTATGATGTCTCGAATAGCCTAAGCAGTATTGGCTCTATTCGAGCCTTGCAGCAGGCTGCAAAGCGCCGTCAATATCCCAATGAAGAGCTGATTCATCATTCTGATCGGGGCATTCAATATTGCTCAAATGATTATCAGCAAGTACTTAAAGAACTAGGCATAAATTGTTCGATGACGGAATCTTACGACCCTTATGCAAATGCCGTAGCAGAGCGAATAAATGGAATATTAAAGCAAGAATTTATTGCAGATTTTTTCCATTTGGGCCTAGAAGCCATGAAGAAAATAGTCGCTCAAAGTATTGATATTTATAATCAAGCTCGGCCACATTGGTCTTGCCAATTTATGCCGCCTGCTGAAATGCACCAACAACAAGAGCTCGAATATAAGAGCTACAAAAAGAAAACAACTCTAGCCCAAGATCATCTCAAGCCAGAGTTGTTAAATTGACAACAAGTTATTTCCGTAAGATTTTTTGACCTTTTTGAAGGAGGTCAAAATCTTCCAGAATAACTTTTAACCGTATTTAATCAGAATTTTATTGCTTTAAATTCTGTATCAGTTTTTCAGGACGGGACAATGCTTTATTCTTCTTAGGAGAACAAGCATTTATTTTGTGCGGCCCAAAGTATCTCCATAGCGGTTATGGATTAGTCCCTTAAGTTCTTTTCGGGCAAAGAAAATACGGCTTTTCACCGTTCCCAGAGGCAATTGCAATTGATCGGCAATTTCTTGGTACTTATAGCCATAATAGTGCATCATAAAGGGAATGCGAATACTATCATCTAGAGAGGCAATCATTTTTTGGAGTTCCTGCATAAGGATTCCTGATTCGGCTCCATTAGAAACGGTTTGGCCGCCAGTGTTGAGATAATATTGATTATCGGTAGCATCGAAGATGGTGTTGGCCTTCATCTTCTTGCGATAATTATTGATAAAAATATTGCGCATAATAGTGAACAACCAGGCCTTGAGGTTGGTCCCTGGGCGGAACTTATCTTTATTGGTCAAAGCTCTAAAGGCTGTCTCTTGATAGAGATCTTTAGAGTCTTCTGAACTTTTAGTGAGTTTGTAGGCAAAGGCCTGAAGGATGCCCGCCATTTCATGGATTTGAACGCTAAATTCAGAGCTAGACATAAGGCATGCATTTTTTGTGATTCTTAAAAACTGTTGAACTTTCAACACTTCAAATATAAGTAATTCTTAAACAGAAAGCAAAATTTTGTTCCAAATAAATGTACCAACATCTATTTATTTAGCTTATCCTTAAGAAGGCCAAAACACACAAACAGCTGTATAACAGCAACTTAATTCAAAAAAAGTTAAAATAGCCTTAATACCACCTTTCAATAAAAAATGAAAGTTGTATAAGCTTTTAGACAGTTTTTCTGTCTGTTTAAGCTCTATCAAAACAAATAAAAAACGGGATAACTGGCAAAAACAGCCAGTTATCCCGCTAATAAACAACAACTTAAGTCAATAGATTTTATCTATCAGCTATTTGTTAAACAACTGCTAATAGCTTGTTCTAGTTTGTTTAAGTGGCCAGATAAAGAGAAATAGGCATTAGCTCCTGCTGCTGCACAAAGTGCAATCAGGCTTGGGCTCTCATGTTGATCGACAACAAATATAGGAGCTTTAGGATAGGCTGCTCGGAGTGTTTTTAGGCAATCGACTCCTTCCTGATAAGCATCATCTGTATTGATAATAAAAATATGGGTTTGGCTCAATTTCTCTTTTTGTTCTTCTAGCCAACAAAGGGCGCAAGTAGGCAGAGCTAGCCAATCTAGCCCAAGGTCAACCTGCTCTGCCAAAAGCTCAGCCAAGGTTTCCGACACCAACTTATTTTGTCCTAGAATCAGTAATTTCATTGTAGCCTTTAATGCAGACCTTTACTCCTTCAAACTTTGGTTTCAAACGAGCATAGTCTCTTCAAGAAACATTCAATTATAGAAAGTTGGCGGCTTTTCTCTATCAAAGAAGTTCCTAATCCTAGAATTTAGGCGTTTTACCTAAGCTGCAAGTATTTATGGATCAGTTTTTGATAAAAGTTCATTGATTATTTACTCACCCCCCTATTTCTAAAAACTATATGCTACTAGTCATTACCCTTTATATTCTTATTTTTTCACAGCTTATCCGCTCCATTTGGGAGGAAGGCAGCCTAGTCTACAAAGACCCCAAATTTTGGCTGCAAATCTTCTCCATTTTCATTGTGGCCTATGTTTATATTGGGATCTAAGATAGAAAAGCCGCTGAAGGACTTCCTTCAGTGGCTTTTCTATTAACTAGTTCATTCTTTAGCTCTTTTTCAGACTCAAATCTAAGCTCTGAAAAGAATGCGTTAAGGCTCCTACCGAAATAAAATCTACTCCAGTCTCCGCATACGCTCTAAGGTTCTCTAAGGTAATTCCTCCAGAAGCCTCTACCTCAAATTCACCATTGATTTTGGCCAAAGCCAGCTTAATCTCCTCTGGACTAAAATTATCCAACATAATCCGATCTACCTGCCCCATTTCCAAAACGGCCGCTAGTTCTTCCATATCTCGAACCTCTACCGTAATTGCAAGGTCCTTGTTCTCCGCAACCAAATAAAATAATACTTGCTGAATCGCAGTCTGCACATCTCCACAAAAATCAATATGATTGTCCTTAATCATAATCCGATCATACAAGCCTGTCCGATAGTTGTTACCACCACCAATTCTTACGGCCCATTTTTCTAGGAAACGTAGAGTAGGCGTTGTTTTACGCGTGTCCAATAACTGCACCTTTAAGCCAGCTACTTCCTGAACATAGCGAGCAGTCAAACTCGCAATTCCACTCATACGCTGCATGCAATTTAAAATCAACCGCTCTACTTTCAAAATACTTTGACTAGGTCCCGATAACTCAAAGGCAATATCGCCAACCTCCACTTTAGCCCCATCTTGCAAGTATACCTCTATGCTCAACTCTGGTGCTACTTCTGCCAAAATAGCTTGGGCCAAATCTACCCCCGCCAAAATTCCTGCATCTTTTACCAATAACTTAGCTGTTCCTCTAGCCTCCTCATCAATACAGGCCAAAGAAGTATGATCCCCATCTCCTACATCCTCTTTCAATGCTCTATTGATAAAGTCCTTTAATTCAGCAGTATCTATTCCCTCAAAATTCATGTTTGTACATTTATTTATTGATAATCAATTTTTTAATTATTTTTTTAGTACTCAACTATAAAATGACTGTGATAGCCGTCACCTTGGCAAGCTTCCAAAAATACTTATATTTGCCTTAGACAAGCAAAGCGCTTGAGCTCTTTTTTATATCCATCATCCTGACTAGCTCAAGCCAAATACATCACCATCTGTGCCCTCTCATCAAGGACACTACAAATTGCAAATAATTATGGCTAAAAGAGGAAAAATCGCTGCCATTTTGCTTAACAAATGTCCCCGCTGCCATGAAGGCGATATGTTTAAAACAGGCATCACAGGCGGAATTTACAATATGAATGATCCTTGTCCCTACTGCGGACAACGTTTCGAGACCGAACCTGGCTTTTTCTGGGGCGCTATGTACATCGGTTACGGACTCAGCGGAGGCTATATGCTTACTTCTGTAACCCTGCTCATGTTTCTCGCTGGCCTTAGCGTCAATATGGCCTTTTTGGTCGCTATCCTCGGCGGTATCGTTATTCTTCCCATTAACGCCCGCCTCGCCCGCTCTATCTGGATCCACATTTATATCGGCTACGATAAAGAACTAGTGGACGAGATCGAAGCCAAAAATCATACAGCAGATGCCTAATTAGGTCCTGCCCAAAATACAGTCGCCAACTTCCCTCTTTAGTTTTTACTAAGAGGGAAGTTTTTTATTTTATCGCCCTAATGCAATACAATATGACTAATTATTTTGGTTTTGGGGGCTGCCCCTGCGGCCTACGGCCTTGGGGCGCTACGTTTCGCAGCTCGCTATTCGCTCGGCCCTGCAGCGCTAAAGCGCTTTGGTCTGGCCCTTCGGGCCACTGCTGCACATCGCTAGGCCGCTCCACTGCCCAGCTCCGCTTTTGGCTCTGCTGCTTCGGCCTCTTTTTTTTCTGGACCAATTGCTCTGCCCAATTATCTCCCCAAGATAGCCTAGAGCAAAAATACTGGCATTATCGCTCCCGCTTTCTCCAAAACTACATCCAACTGGGCCAAGGCCCTGGCCAATCTATCCCTATGGGCGCCAGAATGCCCACGGCCAATTGCGCAGACAATTGGCACCTCCTGCGCGATAAATGCAAGACCCCAAAAGGCCAAGGCCTAATCGAATGGGGCGATGCCACTATTCATCTGGGCCTCTATATAGCCACTTTGGCCCTAGAAGCCCAACTACTTGAACAAAAAGGGCAAGATCGCTCGGCCTGCCTCAAAGAGCTTTGGCTAGCCCTTGAAGCCTACGACCGCCTAGATGAACAGGCCGAAACCTTTTTGGGCCTCCCCCCTAGCCTCAATGGCTTTTTCATCCGCGATGATGTCCCCTCCGATTTTCACCTAGAATTTGATAGCGCCAACTGCTGCAGAGCCTCGGCTGCCTGCCAAGCACCAAGCGCCAAGGATGGCTACTTTATTAGTCAAGATCAAGTATTTTACCTTTATGTGGGTTGGTTACTCACGGCCCAATTATTAGAAGGCCAAAAGTACCAAGATAGCTTGCCTAGCTTTGATGAAAAGGTAGCCGGCCAAGTCCATCGCCTTTCCAACTATTTTTTGCAAGAGGACTGGACCCTCAAAGCCCCCAATGGCGAAGAAATCCCAAATCAATGGGGAGGCGATTTACGAATGCTCAATTATGCTTTGGCTGAAGGTGGCAATCGCTTGGCGGGCCCCTATACGGGCCAAAACTACCAAAGTCAAAGCAGCCGAGGCTGGGGACTAGCGGCCTTTACCTTTTTAGGCTGGCGGCTGCCCATGCCACAACACAACAGAGGGATGATCGTCCAAGCGGCCATTTTGGTAAATGCTTGGTCGGCCAAAAAGATGGCCCGCTACTGCCGCCGTCATGATTTTGTAGCTTGGGCCTTTGTTGATGCGATTGTCAACCGCAGAAAATTGCATAAATCAATTAAAATGGAGGAGGTCCAGGAGCTATTAAGTACCGCTCCTTGGGATGGTCCTTGTTTTGGCACGCCCAATTGCTCCAATACGCCTGGCTGGATGGGATTTGACCGCTGGGTACATCCCGAGCTAAAAAACGGAAATGATTGGAAGCGATATTTTGATTACAATGGCTTAGACTATATGCTTATGTACAATCTTTATCAATATTATTTGAGTTTGGATTAGGCCCTTTTGCGATGGACAGGCGGCAAAGCCGCCGCAAAGGAGCGTAGCGACGCGGCTGAGGGATGGACAGCAGTGGCCCGAAGGGCCAGACCAAAGCGCTTTAGCGCTGCAGGGCCGAGCGAATAGCGAGCTGCGAAACAGCCCGACCCGAGCCCAAGGCGAGGGGCAGCCCCTAAAAGGACAAAGAGAATAAAAAGCATTCCTGTGATTGCTTAAAAATTGCTATCTTAGGAGTGCTAAAATATAACAACTATGAATTGGACCGACGATAAAGATGATTTTGATTGGAACGAGGAAGATTTTGAGGAGGATGATGACTTTTCTTGGGAGGAAGACGACTTTGGAGAAGAGGAGGAGGATTTCTCTTGGGAAGAAGATGATTTTGCTCAAAATGAGGAAGAGGAATTTGATTGGAGTTTAGAGGAGGAGGAGGAAAAAGAGCCCTTAGAAATGGATGTTACGGCTGAGCAAGATGCGCAGTCAGGAGATCTTTTATCGAATCTTTTTGCTGGGCAAAAAGAGGCTGAGGCGCCTGAAGAAGTAGCGGAAGAAGTGGGTTATTTGCCCATGCCACAGGATAATAAAAAGGCGCGTTTAGACATTACCAAAAACTCTAAGGAGGATCATAGAACGCCCATGCGTTTTACCAAAAAGGAGGTAGAAGCGCAATTGAAAAAGGACCTAAAATACTTTAAAGACCGCTGTAAATCTAAGTTGGTGGTCAAGCCATTTTTTGTGATGGAAGCTTATCCTTATAAGAAGAAGAGCAGTGACTCGGACATTATGGAGGATAAAAACGTAGAAGAAGACTTCATTTTGGTCATTGGTAGTTTGCCTAAATTGCGTAGTACGGAAGAATTTAAGGGCAAGGCTTACGTCAAGGGTCGACTCACTTATTTACCTGAAGGTCAATATGATCAGGGGTATTTAAAGCGGCATTTAGGGCTTTTAATTGATAAGAAATATAAGCGAGTTAAGAAAAGTGCAATTCGCAGATTGCTCGATCCGATTAAGAACCAATTGCGTGGGGGTTGGCCTTTTGAGATATACAAAGAGCTTCCGAAAAAAGAAGAATTGAGTTAATACAGCTCATAAAAAAAGCCGAGGCGATTGCCTCGGCTTTTTTGTGGCCTATTGTTTAGTTTTTGCGCCAAGTGCAGACAGGGCCATCTTCTGCAGTGTACTGGAAAGATTTGCCATCGGCGGCAAAGATAATGACATAATTGTTGTTATCGGCTCTTTCAAAGCGTTGGTTACCTCTATATATATAGCTGTATTGGCGATCGTTTACGATTTGCGTCAACTGAATATTGTTAAGTGTATCATAGGCAAAATTGATTTGGAAACTAAAGTTACCACAATCAGAGCTCCAGCTTCCGTTAATAAACTCGGGTTGTAGGAAGTCAATATCAAAGCTAGATAAAGGGCCAAATTGCTTATATATTTTGGCGGTCATTTCGGGGGTCTTGCCTTTTACCACCGAGCTTTTTATTTCCTTATTGATAGGTGTATTGGGACGGATTTCATAAATCGTTCCCCCTGTTTTTGTTTTGTAGTTTGTTTTTTCGCCAATCATCCAAGCTCCGCGATTTGCAAATAGGCCTTTTGTATTATGGATATTAACCACAGCTAGCCCCTCCTCTTCTTCTGAGATGGGAAGATCTGGGTCTGTTGCGGGAACCTCATAGAAAAGGCTTTCATTGTTTAGATTTTCTAGGCGAGTGCGGATGAGATATTGATCTTTTTTCTTCTTCTTTTCTAGGATTTTATATTGATAGCTACATTGAAGTCCTTCTTGCTGAATCGACATTTCATCTGATTGCTGTGCTTGCAAATGGCCCATAAAAAGCCCTAAAAGAGCGAGTAATAAATAGTTTTTCATTGTTTAAGTGTTGTTCTATTAAAAAATCAAGAGGGGCTTTGCAAAGGCTGGGCCAAAGAAAAAGGCGAGCCCATAGGGCTCGCCTTTTATAAGGACTACAACTTAATCTTCCAACTAATCTAGTGTAGGTAATTCTGTTGTTTCCTTTTGAATTTTGATTGTAGGACGATCTTGTTGTTGAGTTTCCAACTCTTTTTGCTTAGGCAACTGAATTTTTGAAGGCTGTTGTTTTTCGCTAGACTTGCGATAGAACATATATTCAGTTTTAGGCTGTCCATACAGTTCGGGTTGTAGGTATTTGCCTGCACGTTCTCCATCCTTAACAATTTCTGTCTGCCGTTCTTCTGGATGAGCTTGGAGGTAAGCATCATTGCGTTCCGCATAAACGGTCCAAGAAACCTTAGTCCCTGGCTTACCAGCTACCACGAAAGTATTATTCGCAATTTCTTCTAACACATAAGGTTGCTGAGGAGTACCAATCGCTGTAAGTTGATAGCTGAAGTTTCTATTTAGTGCAGAAAAATAGCTAGGCAACTCAATTGTAGCCTCTCCATTTGCATCTAGCTGAGCGATGCCTCTATACAAGTTAAGTACTTCATCAGATTCAATAGAAAAATGCTTAAGCATCTTATTCTGTGGATCTTCAGGGTGGTCAATGATAAAGGTTTTTGTTCCAGTAGCCCCTATATTTCCATTTGCATAAACACCATAGAAGTTACCAGTACCTTCTACACCGATTCCCCAACCTGCAGTAGGCGTAGAAGAGCCTGCAACACCAATATGGTCGGCTACATCAGAACCTGTGTAAGAAAAATCTCCTGCGGTAACTACTCCCGTGATTGAATTAGACTGTTGTTGACCAACAAAAACAGGTCCTTGTCCCAAGTTAGTCGCAAAAACGGTCTCATCGGTATTTGTTGCCCCATTGATATTAAATTCAGCATTGCGACCTTGGGCACCGGTATGATTAATTAGAATACCATGACTAAGACCACCTTGATTTGCAGCAAAGGCCGCCCCGGCAATTGTCCCACCAGATGTTGGACTAGCCGTATACATATTGGCAAAGAAACCATAAACATCACCACCTGCAGTAGCAGGCGTACTAGAGTTCCCATTGTCAGCATCTACAATATAACCAACTCCATCTTGCACATCTAGGCTAATTGACACCCCTGTACCACCAGCAGTAGTATGATCACCCAAGAAGCCAGTTTGATTGCCTCTGATGATATTGACAAAACCAATCCCATTAGTTACATCATTATACATACCATTTCCTGTAGTATTTTGGTAAACCATTAGGCCATAACCAGTGCCCGAATGATCTACGAGTAATCCAGGACGAGTATTCCCCGCTGGCTGAATAAAATAACCGCCATATCCAGCACCTGCATTATTTACTAGGAAACTAGCCACACCAGAAGGACTAGCAGCATCCATATCTATTTCAACACCATTTCCCTGGCCTAGCTGCAAAAAGCGAGCAATAGAAGAACCGTTAGTAGTTAATAGATTTTGTACATGTAAAGCGCGATTAGTTCCTGCATTGCGTAAAAAAACAGCGGAGCTACCATTTGAATTAACCGTATGATTTACTTCAATAGAGTTTCCTGTTGTTTCTGTCTGCAATATATCCAATTTACCACTAGGAGCAGGCTCTCCAATCCCCACATTTTGGGCCTGAAGCTGCATGCCCATCATAGCGGCACAAAGAAGGGTAAGTGTAGTTTTAATTTTCATCTAGAGTAGGTTTTGTTAAATGTTCTGAATATTACTTAGCGTTAGGTGGTTCTTTTAAGGCAAAGAACAAACCAAATATTTAGGCCCCCATCAATTGAAGCCTAGCAAAATAAGGCCAAAAACATAACCCTGCAATTAAATTAGCTGATTTTTAACAGTTTACAGCGCCCACCCAATTTGCTAAATTTTCGACTATAAAAACGAATCAAATACTAAAACTGTTGCCCTCTACCTTATTTTAAAGAGGCATTAACGGCTAAAAAAAACAAAAGTTCGCAACCTCAAATAAGATGCAAACTTTTATTAAACTTGGCTCTACGAGTAAGCAGTTATCGAGCCAAAAGCTCCTTTGCATTGGCCTTTGCATAAGCCGAAGGCGGATTCCCACTCAACATTTTGGCTAGTTCCTCTATTCGTTCTTCCTCTTTTTCTAGCTCTTTTATTGCTGTCACCGTCCTATCTTTAATCACGCTTTTGTGCACAAAATAATGTTTGCGTGCCTTGGCCGCTATTTGTGGTGAATGCGTAATACTAACCACTTGATGCGCCGCCGATAATTGCTGTAAAATCTGCCCCATCTGCAAGGCCACCTCTCCAGATACCCCCGTATCAATTTCATCAAAGATCAAGGTAGGTAAAGTAATGGCCCCAGCCATCATGGACTTTATACACAAAGCCAAACGAGATAACTCCCCTCCAGAGGCGATTCCCCGAATTTCTTCTAAACGCCCCCCCTTATTGGCCGAGAATAAAAACCGTAGTTGATCAATTCCCTTGGGTCCCAATTCCTTAACCTCTGCTAGGTCTACCTTAAGCCGAGCATATTTCATCGATAATTGCTGCAAGAGCTCTCTAAGCTGCCCCTCAAATGGTCCAATTGCCTGCTCCCGCTTAGCCGATAAAGCCTTACCCTGCTGCCAAAGCTGCTTTTCTTTCTTTACTATACTACTCTTGAGCTGCTCTATTTGCTCCTCCAAGCCCTCAAAACCATCCAATTGCTGCTGCAACTCTTCCTGCAAAGCCAATAATTCCTCCTCAGAAGCAACATGATGCTTTTTTTGCAAGCGAAAAAGCAAATCCAAACGCTCATTCACCTCCTCCAAACGCTCATCATCATAATCCGTATCCTCCGCAATGCGATTCAAACCATTACTCAATTCCTCCAACTCAAAACGCAAACCCTCCAAGCGCTCCGCCAACTCTGGCAAGTCTTTCTGATAATCCGATACCGTATACAATTGATTGCTCATGACCGTCAATTGCTCACTCAAAGAAGGCTCCTCCTCCGTTAGGCCCATCACCAAACCCGAAAGCACCCGCTTGATGTCCTCCGCATGACTCAACTGCTTTTGCTCCTGCTCCAACTCTTCCTGCTCCCCCGCATACAACTCCGCCTCCAACAATTCCTTCAACTGAAAAGCAATAAACTCTTGCTCCTTCAAAGCCGAACGCTGCTTGCGCTCCAAAGCCCGCAACTGACTCTTCTCTCCCTCATATTGCCCATAAAGCAACTCATATTGGGCCAAATCATCTAGATTGCCCGCCAAAGCATCCATAATCTGCAACTGATAATCTGGCTCCTGTATATCTAAGGTGTCAAACTGCTGATGCACATCCAATAAGCGATCAGAAAGCGCCTTGAGTTGCTCCAGTTTTACGGGACTATCATTAACAAAGGCCCGCGTTTTACCCGATGGCCGAATCTCCCGCCGAATGATCGTCTGCTCCTGAAAATCTAACTCCAGTTCCGCAAATAGCCCCCCAAAACGAGCCTTCGATAACTCAAACTCCGCCTCTACATAGGCCTTTTTGTTCAAGTCATACAACACCTTGGTGTCGGCCCGCTTGCCCCGAATAAGGCCCAATGCCCCCAATATAATAGACTTTCCCGCCCCCGTTTCTCCCGTTATAATGGTCAGGGCCTGATGAAAATCGAGCCGTACAAACTCGATAATCGCGTAGTTTTCTATCTGTAAAGATTTTAGCATTATTGTCTGTCGCTTCTTGGGCTATGCCCTCTCTCAAAAAGATTGATCTGCATTTATAACAAAGCTAAGGCTAAAGCTCGAATCTTAAAACAGATTGGCGCAAAAAAATGCAACTTTTTGTTTTTTATTTTTCTTTCTGCTGCCTTTCTGTTTGTTTTGGGGCTGCCCCGCCCTGCGGGCGGGTCGGGCTGTGTCAGGGCTCGCTGATCGCTCGGCCCTTCGCTTTTTTTCGCTACGCTCAAAAAAGCTCGGTCTGGCCTACGGCCCCCCTTTTCCATCCCTCAGCCTGCGGGCGCTGCGCGCCCTCTCCTAAGCCAAACCTAAAGTTTCTCCAATTGCCGAATCTTTTGTTCCCAATCTTTTATCGTAGACAATAACTGCCGCCCCTCGGCCCGCCCCCGCAATATCAATTTGTTGGCCCTATACATCTTTTTCATCTGCAGCAACTCCTGCTGCATCTGCTTGATTAACTTCTTTGTAGACATAACTAATCAGCTGACTTTATTAAGTAATATACTAAATGTAAGGCCCCGCATTTTAAAGCGCAAGTTTTTACTCTTCTTTTTCGTAAACAATTAAGTATTAAAGACCAGTAGGCCCAGCGCTGCGGAGTGGGTGGCCCGAAGGGCCAGACCCAGCCGCCCTAGGCGGTGCAGGGCCGAGCGAACAGCGAGCCCCGCAGCATAGCGGCGGCCAAGCTAGCCTTTGGCTAGCTGGCCGCGGGCCCCAAAAAAGTAATAATTAGATGATATTCTCCGCAAACCGCTGTATATTTCCCAAAAGGCAGAAAATGAAAGCAACTGAAGAAATACAGGCCCTAATGGCCCTCTTAGAAGAAGAAAAACAAGAAGAAATTAAGCAATACCGCTATTTGCTGGAACAATTGCCCCTGAAAGAGCGCATAGAAAAAGGCGTTTGTTGGCATCCTGTTCGACAAGAGCGCAACGGCTGGAGCTTGGGCGAACACCCTTATGTAACGGTCAGCCGAATGTATAATAAGGAGCAAGCCCATAAGTTTCGAGCAGGGACCGTGGTGGGGATTTTTCCCAGTAGCAACTTTGAGCGCAAAAAATCCATCTTTGAGTATGGCGTGGTCCAATACATCAAAAAAGATGAGATGAAAATTATTCTCTATGGCAAGGAACTGCCCTCTTGGGTAATGCACGAACAAATCGGTGTGCAGCTTGCCTTTGACGAACGCTCTTATCTGGAAATGGGCAAGGCCCTTAAATTAGTGGCCGAAGCAGAAGATAATCGCTTATCAGAATTGCGCGAGATTTTGTTGGGTAAGATGCCCGCCCGTTTTCAGGACCACCGCCGCCCAGGCGATCTAGGCCAACTGAATAACTCCCAAGCCGAAGCCGTTCAACAGATTTTAGCCGCCGAAGATGTGGCTGTGGTGCACGGCCCTCCAGGTACCGGAAAAACCACAACCCTAGTGGCTGCAATTAAGGAGTTGGTCAAAAGAGAAAGCCCTATTCTGGTTTGCGCCCCCTCTAATCCCGCCAGCGATTTACTCACAGAACGCCTAGCCGAACAAGGCTTGAATGTCGTTCGGGTGGGTAATGTCTCTCGCCTAGACGATAATGTTCTCAAACATAGTATTGAGGGCATTTTGCAAGAGCGAGCAGAAATGAAGGAGGTCAAAAAGATGAAAAAAGAGGCCGATGAACTCTTCCGCAAAGCCGGTAAGTTTAAGCGGAAGTTTGGCCCCAACGAGCGCAATGAACGTCGAGAAACTTACCAAGAAGCAAAAAATCTGCTTCGCCACGCTCGGATGATGGAAGATTATGTGATTGAAAAGATTCTATCGGAAGCCGATGCAATTTGCTGTACTTTGGTTAGCTCTATGAACCGTTATATCGAAAACCGCCGCTTTCATACGGTCGTTATTGATGAAGCCGCTCAAGCCCTAGAGCCAGCTTGCTGGATTGCCATCGCTAAGGCCGATAAGGTCATTTTGGCTGGCGACCCTTTTCAGCTTCCCCCTACCGTAAAAAGCCGAAAAGCCGCCCAAAAGGGGCTTTCCATTACTTTATTGGAAAAGGCCGTAGAGCGTTTGGAGCGGGTGCAATTGCTCAAAACGCAATATCGCATGCATGAGAAAATTATGCAGTTCTCGAACCAATACTTTTATGAGGGGCAGCTACAAGCGGCAGATTTTGTTAAGGATTGGACCCTGGCCATGCGGCCTGGCGGAGATACTACCCCCGTGGAATTTATTGATACGGCAGGTTGTAGCTTTGACGAGAAGATCAATCCAGAAACCCTTAGCTCTTTCAACCCCGAAGAGTATTATATATTAAGGCAGCATTTGGACCATTTACTGAGCTTTGCCGATAAAGACTTGCGGCCCAGCATTGCCGTTATTTCTCCCTATCGAGAGCAGGTCCGTTTTATGCAAGAGCAGATGGAAAGCGATTTCGATCATTTTCCTGATGATGATATTACCATAGATACCATTGATGCCTTTCAAGGCCAAGAACGAGATGTCGTCTATATTAGCCTGGTCCGCTCCAATGAGAAGGGCGAAATTGGCTTCCTCAAGGATACTCGCCGCCTCAATGTGGCAATGACCAGAGCCCGCAAAAAACTAGTCATCATTGGCGATAGTGCCACTTTGGGCCAACATCCATTTTATCAATCGTTTATGGACTACTGCGAAAAGCATGGCAAATACGCCAGCGCTTGGGAGTGGATGTAAACAACAACAGACAAGACAAAATAAAACTATATATGGGATTGCAATTAGAACGCCCCTTGGTCTTCTTTGACCTAGAGACCACAGGAACCAGCATCGTAAATGATCGTATTGTGCAAATTGGTGCCATCAAACTTTATCCCGATGGTCGCACAGAAGTAAAGAACCGCTTGGTCAACCCCCAAATGCCTATTCCAGAAGGCGCCTCCGCCGTGCACGGCATCTATGATAAGGATGTAGCAAACGAACCTAAGTTCCGCCAACTAGCCAAAGCTTTCTATGGCTGGCTAAAGGATAGCGACCTAGCAGGCTATAACTCTGACAACTTTGATATTCCCATGCTAGCCGAGGAATTTGCTCGTGCAGGCATTGAATATCCCACTGCCGACACCCATTTTGTAGATGTCATCAAGTTAGAACGATACGTCAATAGCCATAAATTGGGCGACACTTATCAACGCTATACTGGCGAAGAGCTGCTTGATGCCCATGATGCCATTGCCGATATTGAGGCCACAAAAACGATTCTCGAAAAGCAATTGGAGAAACACGATGATCTGCCAATTACGGTCAAAGAATTAGAGGCCCTATTTATTGAAGACGGTAAAGAACGTGTTGATTTCGCAGGCAAGATTTACCGCCATGAAGGAGAGCTCTACTGGAACTTTGGCAAGCTAAGGGACCAGCCCATCCGAGCCGATAAAGGCTATGCCGATTGGGTCCTTAGAGGAGAGTTTTCCGAAAATACTAAGAAGTTTGTACGAGCCGTTTTTGAGGGCTAGGATTTTTTGACTAGATTTAATAAGTATATATTTCTTTACCAAAAAAAACACAATGACTACAGTTTTTAGTACTAGCATGCCAGAATTTGCTCCTGTAATTATCGAAAAAGTACGAATTAGGAACTTTCGGTCGATATCAGATTTAGAGCTCAACCTAAGTAAACACTCCTTAACTGTTTTAGTTGGAAATAATAGCGCTGGGAAATCTAATATATTAAGAGCACTTAATCTATTTTTTAATAGTGAAACAGACTTGGGACAACCATTATCTTTTGACCGTGATTTCTCGCACAATTACTCTGGTCGAGGACGAAACAATAAAAAAGAAATTGCAATAACTGTACATTTAAGACACCCTAATAAAGATGAAGTCTTAATTCGAACAAAAAAATGGTGGTGGCAAGATGATCAGATACTAACAGTGGAGCCAAGTGTAGAGGAGCAATTACAACGACAAGATGTAAATGGACACAAAAGCGTCATAGGACCTAGAACAACGAGAGATTGGGGGAAACGTATTCGTTGGGCCAACTATATCAAATATCGCTATGTACCTGCTATTAAAGGCAAACAATACTTTATTGAATTAAAGAAAACTCTAAATCAGGTCTTAAACGAAGTTAATAAAGGTGAATTTAAAACACAATCTGAAGAGTTCATCAGAAACCTTCAGCAAAGAACTGGAGCAATATCCTCAGAACTTAAAGCTAAGCTAGATATTGATAGCAAAATACAGATGCCTCCTAATCTATTTGAATCATTATTTGCGGAATTAGACTTTGGGTCGGGTAATGGAGCAGATGGAGAAAAGCAAGTTTTTTTAGATATGAGAGGAGATGGCATGAAGGTTCGCCATATACCTGTTATACTCCACTTCATGGCTAAAGAAGAGTATAATTTTACTCACCAAGGGAGACCACGGACTAAAACAATTTGGGGATTTGAAGAGCCTGAAAATAATTTAGAAATGAGACAAGCATTTTCTTTGGCTCAAGATTTTTTAAAATATTCAAATCTCGTACAAATATTTCTAACAACACATTCCCCTGCCTTTTACTCTCTAAACAAAGAGGGAAATAGCCAGGTTAAAAGTTTCTTCATTGGGAAAGACAACGAAGGACAATCAGAAAGAGTTATTCTACATAAAAAAGATGCGAAAAAAGGAAGTACAGGTTCTATTGATGTAGATGCTGAGCTAGGAATGTTGCCATTGATAACACCTTATGTAGAAGACGCAATCATAGATGCTAAAGAAAAAAAAGAACTCTTAGAAATCCAACTAAAAGAACTCACAGACAAAATTGGTTTTAATACTAAGGCTTTGGTATATTCAGAGGATGGTAATTTAGACATGCTAAAAATTCTACTTAAGGCCCATAAGATTGACCTAGACTTAGTAAAATTTGAAGAAGCTGGAGAAATTCGAGGAAAAGATAATTTGCAAATTGCTCCCACAAGTGCAGATGCGTTAATGAGTAGAAATGAGCAAGTTGCTGCTGTTTTAATACACTTGGATAAAGATGTTGACAATAGCAAAATTAAAGACGCTATAGAACTATCATTATCCAAAGTTAAGAAAAACAATAAAGACAAAATGATCATATTCATGACTGAGGGATATGACATTGAGTCCTACTTCTTAAACACAAAACACATACATCATCTATATCCAAATATATCGTTAGAAAGAATAGCAGATTTAATAGAGTGCGCTATCGATAATGTAGAATCCGTATCCATAAAGAAGATTGAAAACTACTATAAGTATCGACTTTTCTCTAACAAGACTGACTTAGGACTGCAGGAAGACGTACTTCTAAATATGGCTGCCTCTCAAGCAAAGACTAAATATGATAAAGACCGTAAAACAATTTTTTATGGGAAAAAAGCCTTAGAAAACTTACACGAACTAATAGCTAATGAACTTAAGATTCCAGTCTCTGAAATTAACTTAATTCAACCATCTGATTCCTTCAGTATTGATGCAATCGAAAAATTTGCTTCTAAAATCATAACCCCCTAACCAAAAAAGCCCAGCGCTATGCGCTGGGCTTTTTTCATGTTCTTTCCTCCCCTACTCTATTCTTTCAACTTCATATTGAGTTCTAGCTCTTTCTTTCCTCGTTTAACCTTCACGCGGACGGTATCGCCGGGATTCCGACTACCGACTTTCTCTTGCAGTTCATTGACCGAGCGAACTTTTTGGTCATTGATGCCCACAATCACATCTCCTTTTTTAATGCCAGCATCCTTAGCGGCTCCCCCTTCAATCAATTCTGAAACGAAAACGCCCTGACTGACGAATAGGCCTTCCTGCTTTGCAAAATCACTATCCACATCCATAATCATTACACCCAAATAAGCGCGGTGTACCTCTCCATACTCCATCAAATCCCCAACTACTTTTTTCACAAGGTTGATGGGCACAGCAAATGAATAGCCCGCATAAGTTCCAGTAGGGGTAGCAATAGCCGTATTGATGCCGACTAGTTCTCCATCGGCATTAACCAAGGCACCACCACTGTTTCCAGGATTTACAGCCGCATCGGTCTGAATAAATGATTCGATGCTTGCTTTGCGATTGCCCAAAATATTGATATTTCGACCTTTGGCCGAGACAATACCCGCCGTAACCGTGAAATTCAGATCAAAGGGATTCCCCACAGCCAAAACCCACTCCCCAATCTTAATTTGATCGGAATTAGAGAGGGCCACACTGGGCAAATTGGGGGCTTGGATTTTGAGCACAGCCAAATCAGTAGAAGGATCGGTACCCACCAATTCGGCCTTATATTTTCGCTTATCATAAAGGGTCACTTCGATTTCCGTGGCCCCCTCAATCACATGATTATTGGTGACAATATAGCCCTGCTTACCTAGAATTACTCCCGAACCCGTTGATTGATTATCGCGAGGACGGCCAAAAAGCTCCATATAACGCTCTTCTCTGCGAGAGCTAGGGGTATATCGGCTAATAGAAGTAACATTGACCACCGCTGGCATCACCTTTTCGGCCGCAGTAGAAAAATCGATGGGCGCCCGAGTCCCTCCCATATTATGAGCCAATTGATTCATTTCCCCAGTAACTTTGGGCGCTTGTTCTTCGGTGGTTTGTTCGGGCGCTTGGGCTAGCGTTTCGGTCTTAATTTCTATGGCTTGGACGGATGACTTTGAAGGGAGGAGATAACCGGCTCCTAGGACCAATAGTCCGCCCGCCAAACCAGAAAAAAGATGCGAAAGATTGGGTTTCATAACTAATGAATTTTATTGATTACTTAATTTTTTGAACCTCCTATTAAACGGAGCTTTTTTTTTAGAGGTTGTTTTCTTCTCTAAGCTTAACGTCTCTTTAAAATTTTTAGGGTTTTATTTTGGGGCCCGCGGGCAAACTAGGCTTTGCCTAGTTTGCCCGCCGCTATGCTACCGGGCTCGCTATTCGCTCGGCCCTGCGCTGCCTTCGGCAGCTTGGTCTGCGGCTGCGCCGCACCCAGTCCGCAGCGCTGGGCCAAGGATCGCTTAGGCCAAGGGGCTATCGCTGGGCAAAAAAGACCGTTTTGGGAGACAATCCCTATATTTTGCGTTTAAGAAGGGCTCTTGTTTTCTGGACCCAAGGCATAGGAAATTAAAGAACTGCTGTTTTAGACTAAGCCCAGCGCATTCTCTGAAAAAATAATGGTCCATGGCAACCCTTTCAGACCATTCTCTGATAAAATATATAGCTGATACAACTTCCCAGAGCATTCCCTGGAAAAATAATGGTCTATGGCAACTCTTTCAGACCATTCTCTGATAAAATATATAGCTGATACAACTTCCCAGACCATTCCCTGAAAAAATAATGGTCCATCGCAACTCTTTCAGAGCATTCCCTGGAAAAATATATAGCTGAGGCAACTTCCCAGACCATTCCCTGAAAAAATAATGGTCTATGGCAACTCTTTCAGACCATTCTCTGATAAAATATATAGCTGAGGCAACTTCCCAGACCATTCTCTGGAAAAATAATAGTCCATCGCAACCCTTTCAGAGCATTCCCTGATAAAATATATAAGTCATGCAGGCCTTTTGGCTTATTCCTTTTTTAGGGAGCTGGGCAAAGGGAGGGCTTGGAGAGTGTTTTTGGGGAGAGAGGGCAGTAAAAGGGCCCGCCCAGCCGAGGGATTCCGTAAGGAATCCCGTAAAGGGGTGGGTGGGCGGGGACATATTAGCGAATGAGGAGCGAAGCGACGAATACCGCTTTTAGAGCTTGCAGGCGGCAAAGCCGCCGCAGGCTGAGGGGCTGTAGCAGGGCCGCCGAAGGCGGCAGACCGAGGCGCTTGCGCCGATGGGCCGAGCGAACAGCAAGCTGCGCAATGGCCCGACCCGAGCGAAGCGAGGGGCAGCCCCATAAAAAAAAGCAAGCCATAATTAGCTTGCTTTAAAATCTTCTATCTGCAACTGTTGCTGGCAGAGCAGCAGATCCTCATCTACATTAGAGGCGATAATACAGAGTCTATTGGGAAGGCCATAGCGTTCGAGCAGGTCTTGAAACCAGGCCACTGCTTTTCGGTCCAACGTAATACTGGGTTCATCTAATAAAAGTAGGGGGCTTTCGCTCAAAAGGGCCAGGCTCAGCTTCAGGCGTTGTTTCATTCCTGAAGAAAAAAACTGAATAGGTTTATTTTTGGCGGAATTAGGGAGGCCAGAGAGTTCAAAAAGGTCTTTGGGAGAAATTCCGGGCAGCAGAGGTTTGAACTGTCGATGGAAGTCAATAGCTTCCATCAGGCTAAGCTCTTCGATTAGTTGGACATAGGGGCCCAGATAATTGCAATATTGGAAGACCTCCTCTCTATCTATAGTTTTGCCCTTATATTGGTAGCGCAATTGGCCTGCGGAGGGAGAAAGAAAGCCCGAAAGGCATTGGAGAAGCGTAGATTTTCCAGCGCCATTATGTCCGCGAATTGCATAAGCAGTATTGGCCTCAAAGGTATAATTGAGGCCTTTAAAAATCCATTCGTAGCGGTAGCGCTTAGCTAAATTTTGGAGTTCAATGGAGAGCATAGGCTAGGCATTTGAGCGCAGGCCTTTAACGATGCCAATTTCGGAATCTTCCACAAACTTGAGGATCTGTTCTTTTTCGGCAGAGTCAACTAAATCATGAATAACCGCCAAAGCTTCTGGACGGCCTTGTTTCACGACAAATAGTTGGTGGTAAACCTCTTGGATGCGTTCGATAGTTTCTACGCTAAAGCCTCTTCGTTTTAGGCCGATCACATTCACGCCAATATAGGAGGCGGGATAGTGAGCAACGCGGACAAAGGGAGGAACATCTTTATTGAGGAGCACTCCACCGCCGAGCATAGCATGTTCTCCAATTCGGGTAAACTGATGCACGGCCGACATGCCGCCGAGGATCACGTAGTTTTCGAGCTCTACATGTCCGGCCAAGGTACTATTATTGGCTAGGACACAATAGTCGCCAACAATACAGTCATGGGCGATATGCACATAAGCCATGAGTAAGCAATTGCTACCCACCACAGTTTTCTCGTTAGCTGCCGTACCTCGGTTGAGGGTACAATATTCTCGGATAATGGTATTATCGCCTACTTCTAGGGTAGAATACTCTCCTTTGAATTTAAGATCTTGGGGGGCGGCGCCAATGATTGCGCCGGGAAAAATCTGGCAATTTTGGCCAATTCGGCTACCAGACATAATCACGGCATTGGGGCCAATTTGGGTGCCATCACCAATAACGACATCCTCTTCGATAGTGACGAAAGGACTAATTTTTACATTTTTGCCAATTTTGGCCTTGGGACTGACGGCAGCTAGCGGATGATGATTCACGATTACTTACGCTTGATAATTTGAGCTAATAATTCGGCTTCGGCTACTAGTTTATCACCAACATAGGCCTTAGCTTGCATTTCGACCAAGCCCCTTCTGATAGGGCGCATAAGGTCTAGACGGAAGATGAGCGTATCTCCGGGGACGACAGGCCGGCGGAAGCGGGCCTTATCAATTTTCAGGAAATAAGTGTCGTAAGAGAGGGGATCTTCTATAGCCTCCATGACTAAAATCCCGCCAGTTTGGGCCATGGCTTCAATTTGGAGCACACCGGGCATAATGGGGTGGCCGGGGAAGTGTCCAACAAAAAAAGGCTCATTAAAAGTCACGTTTTTAACTGCCACCACATGCTGGGGAGATAAATCGATGATTTTATCAATGAGCAAAAAGGGATAGCGATGTTGCAGCTTCCCAAAGATATCTTCAATATTATATACGGCTTCCTGTTTTGGGTCATAAACGGGAATATCCTTTGTTTTGCGTTCTTTAATCGCTAATTGGCGAAGAGCTAGGGCCATTTTGTTATTTACCCCATGGCCAGGTTTATGGGCCACAATTCGTCCTTGAATATCAAAACCCAAGAGGGCCAGATCGCCCATAAGGTCTAGCAACTTATGACGGGCGGCCTCATTGCTAAAGCGTAGGCTTTGGCCAGGCAATAAACCTACAGCTTGCACATCAATAGTTTGCTGATATTGTTGTTCCAAGGCCGCTTTTTGGGCTTCAGAAGGCAGATGTTCTACAAAAACGAGGGCTGACTCTGGTTGGCCGCCTTTGGCTAGGCCATGCTGCAAAAGAGCAGAGAGTTCGTGTAAGAAAACAAAAGTACGGGCGGGGGCGATAGCCTCTTCAAAGCTTTCTTGGCTTGGTTTGAAGCGGCTAAATTGGGCGGGTAAAACAGTAGATTGAAAATCGACAGTAACCGTAACATCTAGTTCCTCGGCGGGATAGATGCTAATTTCACTTTGTCCAACTTGAACAGAAATAGGTTCTTTGATTACAAGGCAAGCCTTCTCGGCCTGCTGTTCTTCAATTCCACCTGCTTTAAGGACCTCAATAAAAGGTTGAGCGCTACCATCTAGGATAGGTAATTCGGCAGCATTAATTTCTACAAAAGCATTATCAATACCCAAAGCATAAAAGGCAGCCATAAGATGCTCTACAGTGGCAACATAGGCTTTTTCATCTCCAATGACAGTATGACGATCTGTTTTAAATACATTAGAAGCATCAGCCTTAATAACAGGGGCTCCAGGCAAATCTACACGCTGAAACTGAATACCATGTCCGGCCTCGGCTGCTGAGATTTTAAGTTCGACATCTATTCCCGAATGTAAGCCCTTTCCAGTTATTGTCACTGCCTGCTTTAGGCACTGTTGTTTTCTCATGCTTTGCTAAGTTGGTAGTATCTTAAATGCCGCTCCATTGCGGTTGCTTTTCAACCCACAAAGATACATTTATTTATCGGCCTTCCTAATTCTCTCTAAAAATCTTGAAGTCGAGTACTAATGCCGAAATGATGTACTGTTCCAGCTAAATGATAGTTGGCCAAGCCATAATCAAATTGAAATTTATATAACTTAAAGCCTATTCCAGCCGAAAAGCCAGCCAAAGAACGTAGATTTTGAATGCTCATTTCTCTTTGGCGCCAGTGGTCATAGCCCAAACGCAGGCGAAGACTTGGACCCAGCAAAAATTCTAGATTAAAGTTCAAATGTCGGAAAAAATTATCAACTCCCTCTCCAAAATCGTTGTTCTCAGTTTCTTCCGTGCCCAATAAGCTATTTTCTTGGACCAATGCGGGATCGTCATAGCGAATATCCCAACGGTCCAAATGATGCGCCACGATAGAAATCCGCAAAGGCAAATATTTAAGCTGCTGGCTAATCCCAAATTGCATGTCAAAAGGTAAGGCATAATCGGCTTGCTCTGCATGGTACTTTTTAAGCTGTTGCCCTATATTCTTCAGTACCAAGCCCATACTAAAGCGCTTACTGCTATCTTGGTAAATCATACCCAAATTAGAAGACCAGCCCCTTGAGGAATAGGCCTCATATCTAGAAAAAATTCCCTTGAGATGTACCCCAAAGCTCAATTTATCTGTTGCCTGATAGCTAGCGCCCACTCCTAGGGCCATTTCTGAGGCAGAGAAGCTGCCCGTAGCTTGCCCTATCTCATCATAGCCCTCAAATTCGCCATAACTCACATGCTCCAAACTCCCCATTAAACTCAGTTTTTTGGGCGCAATGTGATAGGCATAAGCTACAGTACCATGGGTAATTCCCGAAATATGGGCGTTCTGCTGCAAAGAAATGCTATTGTGATTTTCTTTATTCAGGGCAGCAGGATTGAGGAAGGCTAAACTCAAATCCTTATCTCGCACAGAAGGTAAACGTCCCCCCAAAGCCGTAGCTCTTGCCGAAGGCGAAAAATCTAAAAACTCATAGACATAGCGCCCGCCTTCTACTTGAGCCCGCAAGCTCGAAAAGGCCAAACATAGCCCCAAAAAAACCAGTACCTTATTCTTCATCTTTTGCTGTTTTTCGCTCCCAAATGGTTTCACAACTGCCCGCCGAACAAGATTGTTTGCGCAGCAGCTGCCCTTCGGCATCATATTGCTTAATTAGACCATCCATATTTGGCCCTTTCAAAAAATGACCTTCTTCCTTAATTGTCCCATTCTGATAATATAAGGTGTAAGCGCCATTTTCTACACTACCACTAAACTCAACGATTTCCTTTAAGCTTCCGTTGGGGTAATAGGTCTTCAATGGCCCCTCAATATCGCCATTAACGTATTTGCCCTCCTGCTTGAGCTGCCCATTGCTATACCAATACTGAAAATCGCCTTCATAACGATCCTCTATGGTATAAGCCAAACTCTCTATCTGCCCATTAGGGTAATAGGTTTTTACGGGCCCATCCAATTTCCCCTTTTTATAATGCATAATTAAGGCAATTCCCCCCGACTCATGAAAACCTTTGTAGGTTCCTTCTATTTGGCCCGTTTTCTTATGCGCCCGATAACGACTAATTTTTCGCCCCGCATCATCTCGCTCTACCACCTTACGCAATTGACAGCTACCCAAACTAAAAAGCAACAATAGCATCCAGATCCATTTCATAAGCTTGTTTTCCTATAAAAGTACGCTTTATTCTTTCCGCTACAGGTTTTCCCTCTTTTTTTCTTCTCTAGGCTATTTTTTTGGGGCTGCCCCGCCCTTTGGGCGGGTCGGGCTGTCTCGCAGCTCGCTGTTCGCTCGGCCCTGCGCGGCTTTCAGCCGCTAGGTCTGCCGCCTGCGGCGGCCCTGCTGCCCATCCCTCAGCCAGTCGCTACGCTCCTCGGCGGGCGCTACGCGCCCTTTCCAATTGGACCAAAACACAAAAAGCCCAACCTCCTAAAGGTTAAGCTTTCAAGTATAGACACAAAAAAAGCAGCTCCTAAAAAGAAGCTGCCAGATTGTGAAAATCCTGAGCAGAAGACGAGATTCGAACTCGCGACCCCAACCTTGGCAAGGTTGTGCTCTACCAGCTGAGCTACTTCTGCTTGTTGTGTGGACACAAAGATAAGGCGCTTTTTTAAAACTCCAAATTTTTGTCCTTTTTTTTGGTGCCCGGAGCGGGGCTCGAACCCGCACTGACATTGCTGTCAACAGGATTTTCTTACCATCTACAGCTTTCACTGCCTTTTATTGGGATAAAAGTTTGTGGTCTGGACTTTCTCTCAACCCTATTCATTATCTTGATAATAATGAACTTAGGCCACTCCCGTAAAGTCTCTGCACTTTTTGCAAAACAAAGTTTGCAACTTAGCTCAGGATTGTCATCAGCATTACCTGTTAAGATTTCCCTGAATTTGAGAGTGTATGCAAAAATCAATTTCTCGATTAGCGCTCAGAATCCTACTTTTTATATGAAACTTCTTTAAGGAAGTTGTGCAATCAATAAACCGAAGTTTACTCCCAAAACTGCACTTTTAAATATTAAAAACATAAAAAAGTAGACTAAGTCCTGCGTGTCTACCAATTTCACCATCCGGGCAAAAGAACTGTTTGTTCATCCAAAAAAAAAGAAGCTCTTGCGAACTTCTCTTGGAGCAGAAGACGAGATTCGAACTCGCGACCCCAACCTTGGCAAGGTTGTGCTCTACCAGCTGAGCTACTTCTGCTTATCAATTTAGGCAACTCTCTTCCGAACTGCTTTGCAAATATAAGGCAGCCGATTTAATTTTACAAACTTTTTTAGCAAAAAAATAAACAAAAAAAGGGACTCCTTTGCTAAGTTTTTGTTTTTCAGCGACTTTTAAGCATAAAAAATAGTCCAACTTGCGTTTTGCAGGGCCGAAGGCCCGCAGGCCTAGCGATGTGGAGCAGTGCGGCGCAGCCGCAGACCAAGGCCGTCAGGCCGCAGGGCCGAGCGAACAGCGAGCTGCGGAAGGTAGCGCCTGCCGTAGGCAGGAGGCCCCAAAAGAAAAAGGTCTCCTCCCCTATTTGGGAAGAAGACCTTTTGGTATTAAATCATTGCGCTAAGCTTATTGCTTGATAAAGCTTTGGCTGCTAGATTGTCCGTTGCGGATGATATTGAGGTGGTAAACACCAGCCTCTAGTTGGCTCAAGTTAATTTCTTGGCGATTGCCCTGCAAATTATCTAGGCGAATAAGCAACTGGCCCAAGTTATTGTATACTTGAATAGCATCAACAGCCTCAGCCTCTACGAACAAGCGATCTTGAGCAGGGTTAGGATAGATGCGAACAGGCGCGGCTGCCGTAAAGCTTACAGTTGTAAGGGGAGTAATACTAGAGTTACAAGGCAACAACTGATAACCCTCATCATAAGGGTTGCTAGGATCATACTGTCCACCAAAGCCATATACTTTGAATGCGCCAGTAGGAGCAGGTTGTGTATAAAGATCTACATCATTGTCGATATAAAGATCAAAAGTATCTGTACCGTTAGTTGCTTCAACAGCAAAGCCAGAACCAGTGCCTGTCCATTGTGTAGGATCAACCAAAGTCAAGTTGTTAAGCTCGATGAATTTGTTTTCAGTAGCTTCAGAAAGAGCCGTTACTTCTACGGGAGACAAGGTGGCATTTCCAGCGCTAACCAAAGTGATATCGTCGGCCAATACCTGCAACAAGCCGTTGTAGTTATTGATGCGACCAAATACGTGGATAGAGTCGCCAGCATTTACTGTGTAGTTATTGATATCGATAGCTGCATAAACACGGATACCATTAGTAGAAGCTGTTTCGATTAGGGCAAAGTCTAGACCGTTACCAGAGCGGAAATCGGCGCAGTAAACCAAACCACGGAGCTCTACGCTATCGCCTTCAGCAGCAGGAACATTACCTGCAAGAAGATCATCAATTTGATCAATTGTGTGGTACACATAAGTACCAGGAGTAGCACAAGCGGTATTGGCTGCACCAGGCGTGGCATAAAGGATATCGCCCAAGCCAGTAGTACCAGCGTTGTTGGTAGCGTGGCACCAGTTAGCCGCATCGTTGTTATCGGCATTCACATCAGAAAGCTGAATAGCTACGTTAGCATTGCGTAGAGGCCAAGGAGAGTTATCATTGTAGTTTACAATATCAACAGTATCGCCAGCAATCGTGTAGAAAACGATATCTTCACCAGCATTGCTCAATGCGCCAGAAGTCCATTGGTTAGCCGTTACACCAGTTACGGCTTGCAGGGCTACAGAGTCCAAAGTCAACACCCAGTAAGCACCAGCAGCAAGGGTAGTTCCGTTAGGAACAGTATAAGTTACGCCATCAAAGTAGAAACCGCTCAAGTCAGCAGTAGTAGAACCATTGTTATACAACTCGATAAACTCGATTGTATCGGTACCCACTTGGTCGTACAAAATTTCTGTAATCACAACATTGGGAACAGGAACAGCAGCAATATCATTTGCATTGATGTTCACGGTATAGCTGTTGTTTGTACCAATAACAGCGCCGTTGGTAGCATTGCCCAATTCAAAAACGATAGTTTCCAAAACCTCTTGGTCAGCATCGTCTACGATATCAATCGTGAAGCTTTGGCTAGTTGTGCTATTTGCAGGGAAAGTAACTGTAGTAGGGCTGCTAAAGTTAGTGTAATCAGCAGCAACAGCCGTAGAAGCCGCAGCAATACTTACCTCAACAGTAGTTGCTGTAGCATTGGGGTTCTGAATCGTCAAATCAATCGTTACTGTACCTACGTTTTCGTCTACATAGGTTTGTGTTCCAGCAAACTCAACGGTCAAAACAGTGTTCACTACACAGTTTGTAGTATTGGCAGCGCCAGGGCTAGCAAAAAGAGCCGTTCCGCCAACGGTAATTCCCGTGTTGGTCGAATCTGCCGTCCAACTTGCAGGATCAGTATTATCTAAACCAGCAGAACAAAGCGCCAAAGAGTGACCAGGACCATCAGCTGCTGTAGGCCAGCTTCCACCGTCATCATAAATAACAGAGTCCATAACAGTTCCAGAAGCATCTGCAATAACAATCGCTTCACCACTGTTACTCAAACCACCCGAAGCCCACTCGCGATCAGCAGCTTGGCCATAAGTGTTTTGAAAAGCGGCCGCGTTTACGGTCCATACAAAATAACCACCAGCAGGAATCACGGTAGATACTTCTACAGAATCTGAGACACCAGCCGTAAAATGCCAGCCCAAAATGTCTACTGCTGTAGAACCCGCATTGTAAAGCTCAATATACTCTGTGGTATCAGCCCCACTCTCTGGGGGATTGTACATAATCTCATTAATGACAACCTGCGCCTCTGCGCCAGCTACTGTCAAGAAGAGTGCAAGAATAGCTAAGGATAGTTTTTTCATGCCCGTTTTTTGTTTTGTGGATAAAGATTTCGCTCAATATAGGACTTTAGTAAAAAAGCCTAAGCCCCTCAGAATAAGTGCTACTACAACTTTAAAAGAGTTGTGCAAAAGAATAGATAAATACAAAATATAAAACCAAAAAATAAACAACAACCAAAACTTTATTTGGGTTAATTTTATGTAAACTAGGTTAATGTTTTATGTACTTCTATTTTTAGGGGCTGCCCCTCGCTTCGCTCGGGTCGGGCTCTGTCGTGGCTCGCAAGCTTGCTCGGCCCTACAGTTTTTTCGCTATGCTCAAAAACTTTGGTCTGCGGCTTCGCCGCACCACTTTCCATCCCTCAGCCGAGGCGCTACGCGCCTTGGCGGCAAAGCCGCCAACTAGCAGCCCACAAACGACAAAAGCCTTCCCGCTAAGGAAGGCTTTTAACTACTTACTGAAACTAATTTACACAATTAAAAAGCTGGCAGTTATGCGCTAACTTGCCGAAGGCAAAAATAAATCTGCCTTAATATATCGACGCAAACGACGCAAAGCGCGCTGTTTAATCTGACGTACCCGTTCTCTAGTTAGGCCACAGTCTTCACCAATAGCTTCTAAAGTCATTGGGCAATGATTATAGAGACCATAATAAGAGATAATAATTTGACGCTCCAAGTCTGATAGCCGGTCCAATTGGCTTTTCAACTCTATACGAGAAGATTCTTCCATCAAAGCCTGATCCCCTTCTTCCTCTACCGAGCAAGCCAAAGTATCTAACATACTTACGTCAGAATCTCGATCGCCAGCGCCCAAAGGAGCATCTACTGAGATATGTTTTTGAGCCATGCGCTCCAGAGCTACAACATCCTTTTCTCGCAATTCCAAAATTTCGGCCAATTCGGTCACAGAAGGCTCACGTTCCTGCTCTTGCATAAATCGTTGCTTAGCCCGAATCAAGCGACCATGTCCCCCTAATTTATTAGAAGGTAGACGCACCATACGTCCATGTTCCATCAAAGCCTGCAAAATAGATTGACGAATCCACCAGACCGCATAAGAAATAAATTTAAATCCCTTACTCTCATCAAAACGATGAGCAGCTTTAATCAAGCCCAAGTTGCCCTCGTTAATCAAATCACTCAAGGCCATTCCCTGATGCTGATACTGCTTGGCTACCGAAATCACAAAACGCAAGTTGGCCGTTGTCAAACGATGCAAAGCATACTGATCACCTGCTCTTACTTGCTTGGCTAAAAGGACCTCCTCTTCGACCGAAATCATGGAAATCTTACTTACATCTTTTAAGTAGTTTTCTAATGCACTGCTTTCGCGTTGGGTAATCTTCTGGGTAATTTTTAACTGTCGCATAGGCTATTTTGATAAATTTTCCTAGGTATACGCCCTGGGGATGGGCAAAGTTTCACTTTTTTGCTAAAAAAGTCAAATTTTTAAAGCAAAAAAATTACAAAAATAAACAACCTTAGGTTCTCTTTGCCTATTGATGACCAATTCGCCCAAACTGTTACCATTAGCGACCTTGTTTTTTCAATATTTTTTCAAAATTAGATTTTAAGCGCTTGGCCTCTTGCTCCACAAATGCAGCATCTACAGGCCCTTCAGCCTGCTCTACCCGCCCTAAACAAGCTAACTGGCTATAATTCAAGATAAATTCTTCTGTTGAGGGGGTCGATGGCCCATTAAATAACAAGTAAATTTCGCTTATCCCTCTAGCCTTCAAGGCTTCTATACTCAAAATTGTATGGTTGATGCTGCCCAAATAATTTCTAGACACTAAAATAACAGGCAATTTTTGCGCTGCCGCCCAATCAATATAAAGTTCCTCTTCATTTAAGGGGACCATTAGACCACCTGCCCCTTCTATAAGCAAATTATTGTCAGTTTCTGGAATAACTAGCTGATCTAGCTCTATTTTTTTGCCCTCGGCCGCAGCAGAATAATGCGGAGAAGCCGGAATCTCTAAACGATAGCGCTCGGTATGCGTCTGCAATGCTTCCCATTGGACCAAATCACGAACTTTATCCGTATCCGTATATTCCAATTCTCCCGATTGCACGGGTTTCCAATAATCCATTTTTAGGGCCTTGACCAAAATTGCCGAGACCAAGGTTTTTCCAATTTCGGTCCCTATTCCCGTAAGAAAAAATGTGCTGTTTGACATCAGTTGTTTTTTTTATAAGTTCATAATATCACTGCCTAAAAAACAAAAAATGCCCATCCTGTTTTAGGATAGACATTTTAATTTATTCATAAAGCAGTTTGGCCCAGCGCTGCGGAGGGCCTTTTTTCGCTAGGTTAAAACCCAGCGCAATAATGCTATCGCTTCGCGATGATATAAGAATGAGGGTTAAAACCCTCATGAATTTTGCCCCGTAGCATAGCGGCGGCCGACCTAGGCGAAGCCTAGCCGGCCGCAGGCCCCAAATCCTAATCTAAATGACTGCCCCACCAGCTCATGAAGGCATCATCCTGCTCTAAATCGGGCTCTAACTCAAATAAGAGGTGTTTACTCCAAGCCTTTTCGGCCAAAGCGATAATGAGCTGCTCGCTAGCCGCCTGCTTTTTGCCCAATTGCCAAAGCAAAAGTACAGCCGCCCAATCGTAGACATCTGATCGACTATCCGTTTGGGCCTGTTGCAGGGTCAACCAAGCTTGCTCATAATCACCTTCATCGATCAAGAACTCTAGGTAGCTGCGCCAAACCAAAGGCGAATGCGGCGCTAATTCCACCGCCTGCTGAAAGCAATTTCTGGCCGCCTCTTCTTGGTTCAATTGATTGTGCGTTTCGGCCATAGCCAACAAAAAACGCTCTTCATAATCCGCCAATTTGAAAGCCTGCTCAAATGCATCTAAGGCAGCTAGCCACTGCCCCTGAGCCGCATAACTCACCCCCAACAAATAGAAAGTATTGGGCGATTTTTCTTCTGCTAATAAGCTTAAAAACTGCTGCTCTGCTTCCGCATAATTGCCTTGCAGTTGAGACAATTGCCCCTTCCACATGCCCAAATCTTGGGGATATTGGGGAAAATGCTCTTCAAAGTCTTCTAAAACCCTAGACAAACGGTCCAATTGCTTGAGATGCATCAATAAGGGAATATAATCCCGATAGGCAAATTCCATTTTTTCCGCAATTACAATTGCATAGTCATAAGCATCCAAAGCCTTTTCATAAAGGCCCAATTTCTTATACGCATGGCCCAAATTATACCAGGCCCAAGGCGCATAAGGATCAAAATCCGTCAATTCCTGATGTAATTCAACCCCTTCCGCATACATTTCCCCCAACTCCATAGCCAACCAAATGCGGTTATAGGCCAATTCGTGATAAGGATCTTCCCGAAGCAATTCGGCCAAGAGCTCAAAAGATTTATCATAGCGCTCTTGCTGCTCATGAATAACCGCCTGCATCAAAAGAGCTTCTAGGCGATCCGCCCCCTTGGCCTCCTCCATCATTTCATCAAGTAGCCTGTAGGCTTGCTTGTAATGCCCTCTTTGCTGCAAGATTTCTACCTCAAAAAAGCGAACTTCCATGCTGCTGGGCTCATAAAGTTTGGCCTGCTCCAAATAGCGCTCAGCCTCCCAAAGACGATCTACCTCCAAGCTCAATTGTACCCCAAAAAGATACAATTGGCCAGAAAAAGGATGCTGCCGCAAAGCATGCTCTAAGGTCAAAAACGCTTGTTCCCATTTGCCTTGTACCTCATAATGCTCCAATAAGCGCAAAAAGCTTTCTAGATCCAAAAACTGAAGCTCGCCCTTGGCTAACATTCCCTCATATCGGCGCAAAATCATGCGAAAATCTTGGCCCTCTCCCTCATTATAATCAAATGCTTGCATGCCTGTTTTTTATATGATACGTTCTTATAACGCAAAAAGTAGCGACTTAGCCTTATTTCCGCAAGGGATTAACGGCTTCCTAAGCTTTTTTAAACGCTATTCAGATTTTGAAAGCAAACCACTATAGGCCTTGTCCCAATCTTTCCAAACAGCCTCATAGCCCTGCCGCTCAATGACCTCCACCATTTCGGCTGGACTGCGTTCGTCTGAAATTTCAAATTGCTCTAAAGATTGTGGCTCAACTACATAACCGCCCGGATTGGTCTTCGATCCAGCACTCAATGAGGTTATGCCCAATTTAATGACGTGATTCCGAAAATGCTCGGACTCTCTAGTCGATAAGGACAATTCTACTTCTTCATTATAAATACGATAAGCACAGATGAGCTGGACCAATTCCCGATCATTCATCGGTACTTTGGGGTCCAATCCTCCCGAAAAAGGTCGCAATCTCGGAAAGGAAATGGAGTATTTGCTTTTCCAGTATTTGCGCTCTAAATAATCTAAATGCAAGGCCGTAAAAAAGCTGTCGGTCCGCCAATCTTCCAAACCAATCAATACCCCTAGGCCCATTTTATGCACCCCAGCTCGCCCCAAACGATCGGGCGTATCAATCCGATAAGTAAAATTAGATTTACGGCCCTTGGGATGATGCTTTTTGTAATCTTCTTTATGGTAGGTTTCCTGATAAACCAATACCGCATGCAGGCCCAAAGGCAATAAGCGCTCATATTCTTCCTGCTTGAGCGGCTGCACTTCCATCGACAATTGGGCAAAATGCGGCCGCAACGCCTTAAACGCCCGCTCAAAATAATCTATGCCCACGGTCTTATTGGCCTCTCCAGTAACCAACAAAATATGCTCGTACCCCATTTCTTTGAGGGCCGTGGCCTCCATCAAAATCTCAGTCCCGCCAAGGGTGCGGCGGCGCATGGGATTATCCAAACTAAAGCCGCAATACGTACAAATATTCTGACATTCATTAGAGAGGTATAGCGGGGCATATAGCTGCATGGTCCGCCCAAAGCGCTTGAGTGTCAAAGCTTGGCTTTTTTGGGCCATTTGCTCCAAATAAGGCGCGGCCGCAGGCGAAATCAAGGCCTTAAAATCTTCCAAATTGGGCTTGTCGCTGGCCAAGGCCCGCTCTACATCGGCCGCTGTTTTGGCGTAAATGCTGGCCTTGGTCGCCTCCCAATCATATTGTTCAAACAGCTCGCTAAAGCGTTCGGCTTGTGGTGCTCGCATCATGTTTTTCTATTTCTAATTCTGCACAAAGATAAGGCTTGTTTACTGATATTCTATGATTTTTTGGGGCCTCCGCAGCAAAGCTGCGGCGCTACGCTACAGGGCTCGCTACTCGCTCGGCCCTTCAGCCGCCAAAGGCGGCTTCGGTCTGGCCTACGGCCCCCCTTTCGCATCGCTAGGCCAAATGAAAGGCTGGCCCTGCGGGCCAGCAAAAGAGGAAAAAAAGGCTGGACCAACAAAAAGCAAGCGCCTTAGTCCTATCTTTTGCCTAAAATCACTAGTTTTGTTCCTTTAGAACAAAGGCCTCAGGCGAATGTTTGATCTGCGTTTTGCAGGGCGCAAAGCGCCCGCAGGCCTAGGGATGGAAAAGGGGGCGGCGCAGCCGCAGACCCAGGCCGTAAGGCCGCAGGGCCGAGCGAACAGCGAGCCCTGACACAGCCCGGCCGCCAAAGGCGGCAGGCCCCAAAAGAAACTGAACATTTTAGAATAAAAGAGCATGTCTAAAGTAGAAGAAAACGACAAACCAAAAGAGTCGCTCAATTTTATTGAGCAAATTATTGTAGAACATAATGAGAATGGCCGTTTTGGGGGCCAGGTGCACACCCGTTTTCCCCCAGAGCCCAATGGCTATTTGCATATTGGTCACGCCAAGGCCATTTGTGTCAATTTTGGCATTGCCGAAAAATTTGGCGGCAAAACCAATCTGCGCTTCGATGATACCAATCCCGCCACCGAAAGCACCGAGTATGTGGAAAGCATCAAGAAAGATGTGCGCTGGCTGGGCTTTGATTGGGAAGAGCGCGAATATTACGCCTCTGACTACTTTCAGACGCTTTATGAATATGCCGTTACACTGATCCAAAAAGGCTTGGCTTATGTCGATTTTACTTCTGCCGAAGAAATGGACCGCCAAAAAAGAGCCGAGGAAACCAATGAGTATCGCAATCGCTCTATAGAAGAAAACCTAGCCGAATTTGAGAAGATGAAGGCTGGCGAATATGAAGAAGGCATCTGCGTTTTGCGGGCCAAAATTGATATGAGCCACCCCAACCGCCTCATGCGCGACCCCATTATTTATCGGGTGAAAAATATGGCCCACCACCGCACTGGCGATGCTTGGAACATTTACCCGATGTACGATATGGCCCATGGTCAATCGGATTCTATTGAAGGAATTACGCACTCGCTTTGCTCGCTAGAGTTTTTGCCTCATCGCGAACTCTATGAGTGGTTGACCAAAAGTCTAGGAATTCACGAGCCACAACAGCTAGAATTTTCTCGCCTTAACCTCAATTATACCATTACCTCTAAGCGCAAGCTCAAACAATTGGTAGAAGAAGGCCATGTTAATGGCTGGGATGACCCACGGATGCCCACTCTTTCGGGTATGCGCCGCCGCGGTTATCCGCCCATGGCTATCCGCAACTTTATTGAGAAAGTGGGAGTATCTAAGCGCGAGCAATCTATTGACCTCTCGCTTTTGGAATTCTGCGTGCGGGAAGAGCTCAACAAAGTGGCCACTCGCGCCCTTTGCGTTCTCGATCCCCTCAAAGTAGTGATCGAAAATCTACCCGATGGCCATTGTGAAGATATGCAGGTAGTCGATAATCCCGAACTAGAGGATTCGCCTATGCACAGCATGCCCTTTACCAAAGAAATCTATATTGAGCGGGGTGACTTTATGATTGATCCTCCTAAGAAGTTTTTCCGCCTCGGCCCCGGCCGCTGCGTACGCCTCAAAGGAGCTTATATTATTGAGTGTACTGGCTATGAAACCGATGCAGAAGGCCAAGTAACAGAAGTACGTTGCCGCTTTATCGAAAATAGTAAGAGTGGCGAAGATACCAGCGGCGTAAAAGCCAAAGGAACCTTGCACTGGGTATCTATTGAGCATGCGGTCCCCGTAGAAGTTCGTCAATATGATCGTCTTTTTGCGACTGAAGCCCCTGGTAAAGCTACTGATAACTTCCTCGATGATATCAATCCTAAATCTTTGGAAATCATTGAGACCGCTTATGCAGAGCCCTTCTTGAAAGAGGCCAAACAAGGAGAAGCCTTTCAGTTTATGCGCATTGGTTATTTCACGCTAGATGCTGAAAGTCCAGCCGAAAAGCCTTGCTTTAATCAAACTTCAGCCCTACGTGATAATTGGGGTAAGAAGAAAGAGAAAGGCGGTGGCCAACAAAAGAAAAAAGGCGGCCAGCAGAAAAACCAGAAGAAGCAAAACTAATTGCTTTCGAGGATAAAAAGGGAGCGCCCCAACAGCCTAGGCTGTTGGGGCGCTTTTTTGGGCCAAACTAGAAGCGTTTGGCCAGCTCCTGCCCAAAGCGGGGCACATCTAAGAAGTAAAGCAACTTCACAGAAAACTGATTGAGGGGATTATCCTCTAGCATCTGCTGAAAGTTTCTGCCGTAGTTCTCTTCTACATATTCGCCTTCACTAAGAATCGCGTTTTTCCAAACTGCATTGAACTCACTACCAGGGGCAAAGCGCCAGCGGAAAATCAAATCGATATTAAAGGCATTGTAATTACGATCGTGTAAAGCATCATAAGAGCTATCGAGTAGATCTCCTGTTTTGCCCAATACATAGAAGTTGCTATAAGCCACCGAAGCCCAAAAGTGCCGAGCTCTAAAGCTCAGCGACATCAAGGGACTAAAGAGATAATTAAAAGTCAGTTGCGACTCCATGGTCTGATAACTGCGCTGCCCAAAGATGATACTTGCATCGGCCAAGCGATTGACATAACCCAGGTTCTTGTTCCGCAACGTCAGGTTTTGAGACAAGACCAAATTGGCCCGATCATTAAAGCGGTAGCGGGGACTCAGCTCCATCTCAAAAGTGTAGGCATTCTTCCAAATTGGATCTGCCGACAAAAAGGGCCGAAAAGAAATATCTCCATCTAAGGCAAATGGCTTGCGATAATCCGAAGAGAAATACCCCCGAATACGCCCCCAAACGGGTTTGTTCCAAGCCCGGCCCGTCTCTCTGGCCTCAAAGAAATCTACATAACCCAAAGGCTGAAAGGCCAGATTGAAAAAGCTATACAAAAAGTTTTTATCCGTGGCGGAAACCTCGGCCTCCATCTCTATTCGACTGAAGTTATAGGGCTTATACAGTTGTTCCATATAAGTGCTAAAACTGTAGTGCATATAATTATAGCGCCCAAAAGGCTTGAAGATATAGTAATCTAGATTGGCCGTGCTCCGCAGGTAGTTGGGCCGCCCAATATACCCCAGATCGTTAATATTATACTGATCGCTATAAACTGTTTGATTGACTGACCAGCGCCATTGGCCCTGTATCTTCCCAAAGTTCAAATAGGCCTTAAATCCATCTTCTATCTCTTCCGTATAAAGTGCTGCATCCAAATAACGGCGACTATAAGCTCCCGAACCCGACAATAAATAACGATTCTTTTTGTCCGTCAATCGAAATTCTGTCCCCCAAGCCATAGCATCCGTAAAACCGCCCGAACGCAAAACCGAACTTTGCACAAAACTAATGTAGGAGTTGTTCCGCAACTGCTGATCAACCACCAAGAGGTTGTAGTTGCTCAAACTTTCGGTCTCTAGGTTTCGCTGCTCCCCTTTTTCAGTTTCTATTTTGGCATAAGCTGGCGCCGTTACTGCATTAAATACCCCAACCCCTAGACCGCTTTTGGTTCGGCCCGAAAACTTGAGGGCATTGATCAATTGACTGCGCTCTGGATTGCTCACTAAGGTTTCTGTACTATCCAATTGACTACTGGCCCAAGCCGAACGGCTCGGACTACTCCCTACCCGACGAGAATAAAATAAATCCGCCCGCCCAAATAACTCGGTCCCTTCCGTAAAAAAGGGCCGACGCTCGGTATAGTAGATTTCAAAAGGCGTCAAATTGAATTGAAGGTTGTCCGATTGCACATCCCCAAAATCGGGAATCAAAGCTACATCTAAGGTAAAGCTCTCATTGATGCCATACTTTAAATCCGCTCCCGCAGAAGCCCGAAAATTAGGAGCGGCCCCATTCTCTAAGGTCAAATAACTAGCCGCATAAGGGGTTAAGGACAAACGCAAGGGCGGATTGATCCCCTCCAAACCATACAATAAGCCAAATTGCTGCACCTCCCCATCTATTTCGGGGTCTAGGGCCGACCAATACGCACTTTCTCTGTATCTCCGAATGTATCGCTCGAAGTTGATGCCCCAAAGCTGCTGCTCCTGCGGCGCAAAACGCAACTGAGAATAGGGAATCTCTATCTCTACACTCCAACCATCTTCCAAAATCTGATGGCCCGAACGCCAAGCCGCATCCCAAAGCTGATCCCCATCACTGGCATCTTCTCGCACCCCCGAAGCACTGACCGTAAAATGAAAGGCGTTTTGCTGCCTAAACATCCCATCAATGTAAACGGTAAAATAATCCGCATTAGAACCCGATACCTCATCCCGAACTGCCAATTGCTGCAAAATGCTATCTGGCGCAGGATCATACATATAAGCCCCCACATAAATAGCCGAAGGCCCATAAATTACCCGCACTTCGGTCCGAAAAGAACCAGGCGTATTGGGCGCAGGCTCATATTCCGTAAATCCCTCGGCAATAGGCGCCCCCTGCCAAGCCGCCTCATCCAAGCGGCCATCAATTTTTAACTTGCCCTCCCCCAATGCTATGGCCCGCAAGCCCTTTTTGTTGGGATAGGCCGCCATGCCCACGGGCTGAGCACCCAATGCCAAAACAGTACATAAGTAAAAGAAAATCAATAGATAAAATTGCTGCATAATCTGTTGTTGTGGAGGTTTAAAATTGGTAGCTACAAATTTAGGCGCTAAAGCAATAGCCATCAAACTTTTACTATTAGCCTCCTGCAAATTTCGACTAAGTTTTTTTGGGGCCTCCGCTGCGGCTTCGCCTTGCGGCGCTACGCTTCAGGGCTCGCTGCTCGCTCGGCCCTGCGGCCTGACGGCCTTGGTCTGCGGCTTCGCCGCCCCCTTTCGCATCGCTAGGCCTGCGGCCCTTCGGGCCTGCTACATGGGTCTAGCATGGCCTCCCTTCTTGCTGTGGGTTTTAACCCACAGGTCTATATGATAGAATTTTTGCCCCTAGGGCTAAGAATAAAAACTAAAAAATACAACCGTCTCCAATATTTCGCTGCTAAGCGAGCCAAGCTAATTCGTAGTAGGGGCGGTCCAGAAAAAAAAGATAGGGCCTTAGACAGCTCCCCCTAGCTAAATGTAATGATGCAGACGCCTTGGGGGAATCCCCCTAGCTAAATGTATCGATGCAGACGCCTTGGGGGAATCCCCCTAGCTAAATGTATTGATGCAGACGGCTGTGGCGCAACGCCACAGCTAAATGTAAGGATGCAGATGGCTGTGGCGCAACGCCACAGTTAAATGTAAGGATGCAGATGGCTGTGGCGCAACGCCACAGTTAAATGTAAGGATGCAGACGGCTGTGGCGCAACGCCACAGTTAAATGTAAGGATGCAGATGGCTGTGGCGCAACGCCACAGCTAAATGTAAGGATGCAGATGGCTGTGGCGCAACGCCACAGCTAAATGTAAGGATGCAGACGGCTGTGGCGCAACGCCACAGTTAAATGTAATGATGCAGATGCCTCTGGCGCAACGCCACAGCTAAATGTAAGGATGCAGACGGCTGTGGCACAACGCCACAGCTAAATGTATTGATGCAGATTAGCTCTGGGGGTTTTCCAGTAGCTAGGCGGCTGCAAACAGTTGTTTAGGGCAAGGGAAAAAGATGAGCGGCCCAGCGCTGCGGAGGGGTGGCGCGCAGCGCCAGACCAAGGCGGCAAAGCCGCCGCAGGGCCGAACAGCCCTGTGAGCCCCGCAGCATAGCGGCGGCCAGCAAGCTGGCCGCGGGCCCCAAAACAAAAAAAGGTAGTCAGCAAAAATGCTCACTACCTTTCTATAAAATTATCCTTTTGGGCTATTCGGAGACCGCTTTAAGCTGCATCTCCTCCTCTAAAAAGGCGATGGCAGCGGCCTGCACCTCCTCCCAAGCCTTAGAGGTCCAAGGCGAGCAAATGACATGCGCCCCCGCCTCTGGGAAAGCCTGTTTGCGCTTGGTTTTGCTGCCTAGCTGCTCATACATTTCGAGCATTTTGGCCACAGAAACCGTGGGATCTTGTTCCTCTTCATTCTTATAATAATAGCCGAGGAAAAAGGGTTGCTTCACTTGTTCGAAGAGTTCGGGCTTCATGCAATTCTCAATCAATAATTGCAGTTGAATCACGCCCTCAATGCGGTACTTGCTGCTCCAATACTTGTCAATACTATCGTTTTCGGGGACCCAGCTGCGGTAATCGCCGCCAAAGACCATTCGGGCCAACTCCAAGCCCCATGGACCCGTTAATAATTTGGCGTTGGGGTCGGCCACTTGGATATTGGGCGAAAAGGCCAGATGTCCAGCAATAGCCGTATCTGCAGCAGAGAGGTAAAGGCCCAAACTACCGCCCGTAGAGCAGCTAATCAGGATCACTTTTTCGCCTAATTCTCGGCCAATAGCCAAGGCCTCTTTAGCCGATTGGATATAGCTTTCTACCGTCAAATCGGCAAAGGCGTCTACATCCTTTCGGCCATGTTGCGAAAGCCTAGGCAGATACAAATTGGCCCCATAGCGCTTGGCCAATTGCTCATGAATCGGCCAGCCCTCCATAGGCGAAGCCGAAAAGCCATGCAAATAGACAAAGGCATAAGGCGTCTTTTGCTTGAGGCTATCATTGGCCCAAATTACTCGGCTTTGGTTGCCCGTTTTTACATCGGTATCGCGGCCATCATAGGCGGCCACCTGCGCCTCCAAAGCGGCGGCAGAGGCATAAGGACTGTGATAAATCGGTAAGTTATCGGGAATATTTTCCGCCTTAGGCGTTGGCCCCAAAACATAAGTTACCGTCCCCACCGAAATCAATATGAATACAACAGCTACCACCCACTTTAGTATGCGCATAGTTCTAAAATAAGCTTTGAATAATCTGCTCGATCGTGATGCCTTCGGCCTCCGCCTTATAGTTGCGGACCACCCGGTGGCGCAAGATGTAAGGCGCTACGGCCTGCACATCAGATTTATCGGGAGAGTATTTGCCATTGATGGCTGCATGGCATTTGGCGCCAAGCACCAAAAACTGCGAGGCCCTTGGTCCAGCTCCCCAAGAGATATAATTATTGACTTTATCGGTAGCCATAGCCGTACCTGGGCGGGTTTTATTGGTCAAGCCCACGGCATATTCCAGCACATTATCAGCAATATGGATTTTGCGAATCAGTTGTTGGAAAAAGACGATTTGCTCGGCAGAAACCACTCCGTTCAGCTCTACTTTATGGCCTGAGGTTGTGTTTTTCACAATCTGCACCTCTTGTTCATAGGTGGGATAATCCAGCACGATATTAAACATAAAGCGGTCGAGCTGGGCCTCGGGCAAGGGATAAGTTCCCTCCTGCTCGATGGGGTTTTGGGTAGCCAAAACCAAAAAGGGTTTGGGCAATTTATAGCTCACACCACCCACCGTTACCGAGCGTTCTTGCATAGCTTCCAGCAAGGCGGCCTGCGTTTTGGGCGGGGTCCGGTTAATCTCATCTGCCAGCAAAATATTGGTAAAAAGTGGCCCTTTAGAGAAAGTAAAATTGCGGTGTTCGTCCATAATTTCGGCCCCAGTAATATCCGAGGGCATCAAATCGGGCGTAAACTGAATGCGGTTAAACTGCAGGTCCAAAACCTTAGAAATAGTATTGACCAAAAGGGTTTTGGCGAGGCCGGGCACCCCAACGAGCAGGCTGTGTCCATCGCAAAAGAGCGAAATCAAGACCGATTTGACCACTTCATCTTGGCCCACGATCACTTTTCCAATTTCTTGACTCAAATCTCGGTAAGCCTGGGCCAATGCGTCCAGGGCTTCTACATCATCCTTATAATTCATAGTTCTATTTTAGCGTTCTTTTTTTTGTTTTGGGGCTGCCCCTCCCGTTAGGTTAAAACCCAGCGCAAAGCGATATCGCTTTGCGAAGCTAGACAAAATGAGGGTTAAAACCCTCCTAAATTATCGGTCGGGTCGGGCTGTGTCAGGGCTCGCAGGTCTGCTCGGCCCTGCGCAAAATTCGCTTTGCTCATTTTGCTGGGTCTGCGGCTTTGCCGCCCCCTTTTCCATCCCTCAGCCGGCTCGCTGCGCTCGCCTCTAGCTGTATAATTTGGACCATCAAGATACTAACTTCTTTGGCTAAGCCTTAAAATGCTTTTGTATTTTGCTTAAAAGGACCTTTTGTAGTCCTTTTTGGCCGGCCAAAATTTCTCGCCCAAAAAGATAATCATTTTGGCCAGAAAAGTCGCAAACAAAGCCGCCAGCTTCTTGGACCAAAAATGCGCCTGCGGCTACATCCCAGGGCGCTAAGCTATATTCATAAAATCCTCCGAAGCGACCAGCGGCCGTATAGGCCAAATCCAAAGCGGCTGAGCCGCAGCGGCGCAGGCCTCGGCAGGCGGGCATTAGCTCGCCCAAAAGGGCCAAATAGGCCTTTGTTTGCTCAAAATCGTAATAGGGGAAGCCCGTAGCTAGTAAACTGTCGCTCAGGGCGGCTGGTTTTTGGTCAAGCTGTAAGGGCTGTTCATTTAGGTAGGCCCCCTGCCCTTCAATGGCCCAGAACAATTCCTTTCGGTTAGGTTCATAGACCATTCCCAGAACTGTTTTCTCTTCATATTGCAGGGCAATACTGATCGAGAAAAAGGGAAGTTGGTGCAAATAGTTAGTGGTTCCATCTAGAGGGTCAATAATCCAGCGCCAGGGGCTATCGCTTTGTTTTTGGCCCGTTTCCTCGGCAATAAAATTTGCTTGAGGAAGTAAGGATTGGGCCAAGTTAATAATGCGATTTTCCACCTCTTGGTCGACATAACTAACCAAGCTATTGAGATCTTTGGTCAGTACATCCTTAGCTTGGACCTTTTGGATTTCGCTCAGCATAAACTGGCCCCATTGGGGCAGGGCCGTTTTTAGGGCCGCGGCAATTTGGTTCAATTCCATTTTATTCATGACTTAAAGAAAAACTTTTTCGGCATAAAAAAAGAGGGCCTTGGCCCTCTTATTATTTTCTTAGCGATTTGCGGTTTTGCAGGGCGCGGAGCGCCCGCAGGCCTAGCGATGTGCAGCAGTGCTGCGCAGCGGCAGACCAAGGCCGTCAGGCCGCAGGGCCGAGCAGGCTTGCGAGCTGCGAAACGTAGCGCCTGCCGCAGGCAGACAACAAGGCTGCAAGCCGCAGTTCGACGACTGAAAGGAGTAACGCCCCAAAAACAACTACTTAGTAATCATTGTACGGCCACCCAGATAGCCTTGCAAGGCCTTGGGAATGCGGATCCCCTCTTCGCATTGGTTATTTTCTAGGATTGTAGCCAGAATGCGGGGCAGGGCCAAGGCAGAGCCGTTAAGTGTATGGGCTTGGATCGTTCCTTTGCCTTCATTGGGGCGGTAGCGAAGTTTTAGGCGGTTGGCTTGGAACTCCTCAAAATTAGAGACCGAGCTCACCTCTAGCCAGCGATCTTGAGCTGCAGAATAGGTTTCAAAATCGATTGTGAGGGCGGCGGCAAAGCCGAGATCGCCACCACAGAGGCGGAGGGTGCGGAAAGGCAGCTCCAATTTAGCGAGCAAGCCTTCTACATGAGCGCACATTTCCTCTAGGGCTTGGTAAGAGCGTTCGGGATGTTCTAGGCGAACGATTTCCACCTTATCGAATTGATGTAGGCGGTTGAGGCCACGTACGTGAGCGCCATAAGAGCCGGCTTCTCGGCGGAAGCAGGGCGTATAGCCCGTTAGGCAGATAGGGAAATCATCCTCGGCCAAAATCACATCGCGATAAATATTGGTTAGGGGCACCTCTGCGGTAGGGATCAGGTAAAGATCATCTACGGTAGCATGGTACATTTGGCCATCCTTATCGGGCAATTGGCCAGTGCCACGGGCGCTAGCTTCATTGACCAGATGCGGGGGAAGAAACTCCTTATAGCCAGCTTTATCGGCCTCATCGAGGAAAAAGTTAATTAGTGCTCTTTGGAGTTTGGCGCCCATGCCGGTGTATAGGGGGAAGCCAGCGCCAGTAATTTTGGCTCCAGTTTCGAAATCGATCAGGCCATATTCTTGAGCGAGTTCCCAGTGGGGTTTGGCATCAGCTGGCAGTTGGGGAAGGTCTTTCGTCCATTCTCTTTCCACCACATTATCCTCATCAGACTTGCCGGGCGGCACTGTTTCATGGGCGCAGTTGGGGACTTGCAAGAGCAATTCTTCTAATTGTTCCGCATTTGTGCGGCTAAGTTGCTCCAATTCTTGGATGCGGCTTTTGATGCCAGCCGTTTGGGACTTGGCCTCTTCTGCGGCGGCTTTTTCTCCTTTGCGCATCAGCTGGCCAATTTGGCTAGAGATGGATTTTAGTTCGGCTCTTTGAGCGTCTAAATCTTGTTGGAGGCTGCGGCGTTCGTCATCGGCGGCCAAAATATCATCTAGGATGTCGAGGGGCTCAAAATTTCTGATTTTCAGGCTTCTGAGCACTTTTTCGCGGTTTTCGCGAATAAACTGTACGGCTAACATAAAGCTAATTTATGTAGGGAAAATGGTTATTGTCAAATATTGTCTAAAGAGCATCTGCGGCCACAATAAAGGGGCCAAGGGGACAGCCTTTTGAATTATCTTCATCCTTCATTTAATTTAAAGTGCATCCTCAAAAAAAGAGTAGAGGAGCCCCTTAAAAGGGATAAAGGACCGATAAAAGGCGCTTTTCACAAAGATAGTATTTGAAATTAAAAATTAAAGTGTAAATTTGTCGTCTACAAAGCAAGAAGCCTTATATCTAATTGCTTCTTATCCTTCCCTTATCTATTGAACTCAACACGGCGCTCCTCTTATTGGTAGGATCAACCTCTGAGGCCATTTTGGCTAAATTAGCGCCTGTTTGATAGCTCCCTTCATTTTGATAGTTATCGTCCACTAATTTTATTGTCATTCATTCTTTAGCTGAGGCCTTTGAGCTTATCAGTTAAGTATGTTTTTGGCCAAGAGAAAGCAGTTGTTTGTGGGCGCCTTATATTTTAACTATTGAAGTGAGACTATAGAACTACCTACTATTTCAATTCTAATTTACGACTACATGTACAACATCCTTCAACTCAATGAAATGTTGGTGCCTCAATTGCGCGATATTGCGGAGCGATTGGAGGTAAAAAGTTATAAGCGCCTTCCCAAAAAAGAGCTTATTTATAAAATTCTAGACGCCCAGGCCATTCATGGTGGTGTGCCCCCAGCTCCCAAAGAAGAGAAAACGGAGGAGCCGCAGAAAAAAGCGCCTGCAAAAGGCCGCAAAACAACTAATAAGAAAGAAGTGGAAGACAAAGAGGCTGAAAAGCCTCAACCCAAACGCCGTGGCCGTCCTCCCAAAAAGAAAGTAGAAGCGCCTAAGGAAGAAGAAAGCCCTAAAGTGGAAGCTCCTGAGCAGAAAGAAGAGGCTCAAGAAGAAAAGAGAGCTCCTCGAGGTAAAGAGAAAAGAGAGCCTCGTGAACAGCGCAATAACAAACGGGAGCCCCAAGAGAGAGAGCCCCGTGAGCAGCGCAACAACAGAAGAGAGCCTCAAGAGAGAGATAATCGAAACTATCGCGACAACAAACGGGAACCTCAAGAGAGAGAGCCCCGTGAGCAGCGCAACAACAGAAGAGAGCCTCAAGAGAGAGATAATCGAAACTATCGCGACAACAAACGGGAGCCCCAAGAGAGAGAGCCCCGTGAGCAGCGCAATAACAAAAGAGAGCCTCAAGAGAGAGACAATCGAAACTATCGCGACAACAAACGGGAACCTCAAGAGAGAGAACAAAACGAACAGGCTCAAGACCGCAAACGTTATAGCCGCCAAAACAACCAAGAACAACGCAACGAAAACGAACGTAAAGACCGCAAATATGCTCGCAAAAAGGCATTTAGCGTAGAGCTTGATGGCGTAATCGAAGGAGGAGGAGTTTTGGAAATGACTCCTGATGGATTTGGCTTTTTGCGCTCTCCCGATTATAACTACTTGCCTTCTCCTGATGATATTTATGTTTCGCCTTCACAAGTCAAATTGTTGGGCCTACGCACAGGAGATAGCATTCAGGGAACAATTCGCCCCCCGAAAGAAGGCGAAAAGTACTTTGCTCTTTTGCAAGTCAGCCATATCAATGGTTGGGACCCTGCTGATATTAAGGATCGGGTAGCTTTTGATCATTTGCGTCCAACTTTTCCAACTGAAAAGCTCAATATCATTGATCAAAAGAACCCCAAACACTACTCTACTCGCATCATTGACCTCTTTACGCCTATTGGTAAAGGCCAACGTGGACTCATTGTGGCCCAACCCAAAACGGGTAAAACCTATTTGTTGAAAGATGTCGCTAATGCCATTGCAGCCAATCACCCCGAAGCTTACCTCATTATTCTTTTGATTGATGAGCGGCCCGAAGAGGTAACAGATATGGAACGCAATGTTAGAGCAGAAGTGATTTCTTCGACCTTTGATGCACATCCAGAAAATCATGTCCGCGTGGCTGGTATCGTCCTAGAAAAAGCCAAACGCATGGTAGAATGTGGACATGATGTCGTCATTCTCCTTGACTCGATCACCCGCCTAGCCCGCGCCCACAATACCGTGGCTCCCGCTAGTGGTAAGGTCCTTTCTGGTGGTGTAGAAGCCAACGCACTACTCAAGCCCAAACAGTTTTTTGGCGCAGCCCGAAATATCGAAAATGGAGGCTCACTCACGATTCTAGCCACCGCTCTTATCGATACTGGCTCTAGAATGGACGAAGTCATCTTTGAGGAATTCAAAGGAACCGGCAACATGGAACTACAGCTCGATCGCCGCTTGGCCAACAAGCGCGTTTATCCTGCTATAGACCTTACCAAATCTTCTACCCGCCGAGAAGAACTCTTGCATGACGAAAATATCATGAGCCGCATGTATATCCTCCGTCGCCACTTAGCCGATATGAATACCGATGAAGCCATGAACTTTATGCTCAAGCATCTAAGAGGGACCAAAACCAATGAAGAATTCATGCTTTCTATGAATAGCTAAGTTTTTTCTGCTTTTGACTGAAAAAAAGCGAACTAGCTTTATTAAAAAGGGATATTTTTTATATTTTTGCCCTCGCTTTAGCTCAAACAGGGCTAAAAGCGAACATTTTATTGAATTTATTGCCGCTGCTCAGCCGGCAATTCTCATAGAACAATTACAAAAGTTATTGAATCATGAAACGTACGTACCAACCTTCAAGACGTCGCCGAGTAAATAAGCACGGTTTCCGCAAGCGCATGAGCAGCAAAAACGGCCGTAAAGTACTAGCACGTCGTCGCAAAAAAGGACGCAAGAGCCTAACTGTATCTGACGACTTCCAGCGCGCTAAGCTCAAGTAAGCTTACAGCCTAGCTTGTATATAACTTACTCTTCTACATACTCACAGAACAGCTATTCGCAGAGGCGGATAGGCTGTTTTGTGTTTTTGTAGACCTAAGCCCCCTATATGTCTGATTTTTCTTTTCCAAAAAAGGAACGACTTAAGCAGCGAAAGGCCATCCAAGCCATTTTTGCCGCTCGACAATCGGTGGGGAGCTACCCCATTCGCCTTTTTTATCGCCTGCAGCCCAAAGCCCAAGGCGATCCCGCTATTTTACAAGGCGTATCGGTGGCCAAACGCAAATTTAAAAAAGCTCCCGATCGCAATTTGCTCAAAAGACGATTGAGAGAGGCTTACCGCCTAAACAAACCCAACTGGTTGGCCAGCCTGCCCAATGAAGACCTTCAACTGCAAATGATGTGGGTCTATGTGGGCAATAAAGCAGAACCCTTGAGCAATATCCAAAAAGCAGCCGAAAAATCTCGCCTTCGCCTTTTGCAAAAGTTGGCCGAAGAAACAACTTTTTAAGCTAAAATGGCTTCTTTAAAAGAAAATGCTATGCGCTATCTATTTTGGCCCTTTATTCAACTTTTTCGCTTGATTTCGGCGGTGCTTTCCTTTATCTTTTTATTGCTCATCCAGTTCTACCGCAAGTTTTTATCGCCTTTTTTGCCCTCTAGCTGTCGCTACCAACCCACTTGTTCGGCCTATGGCTTAGAAGCCATCAAAAAATATGGCCCTTTTAAAGGCGGCTGGATGACGATTAAGCGAATTGGCCGCTGCCATCCTTGGGGAGGACATGGACATGATCCCGTTCCCTAATTTTTTTATTTTGGGGCTGCCCCGCCCTACAGGCGGGTCGGGCTGGGTACTCCCTTTGGTCGTCGAACTGGCGCCCCTATAGGGGCTGGTTGTTGGGGCTCGCAAGGCTGCTCGGCCCTTCGGCGCCTGTGGCGCCTCGGTCTGGCCTGACGGCCACTGCTTTCCATCCCTCAGCCGATGAAGTTCTTCGCTCCAGGCCTTTTCCAATTCCCCTTTTACTCCCCATTGTCTTACTTTTCAAGCTGATGCCTTATGCGCTTTGCTCTTTTCTTTTTCCCTTTGCTTTTAATGGCTTGCTCTTCTGGACCTTCTGCAGCCAAATATGCCAAAAAGTTTTGCGACTGCAGCGAAACCCTAGCCAAGGCCAAGGTCCAACTCGATAATGGCCGTATGGAAGCCGATTTTTATGCCGATTTAGAGGCCAAACAAAAGGAATGTATGGGCCAAGATAATCCCTTTAGCCAACTCAAAACCGCTGCCGATAGCCTCGCTTTTGAGCAAGCTTTTTTACAGGAATTGGCTAAACAATGTCCTTCTACTGCCCGAAATTATGGCTATACCCTTCCCGAAACACCTGCTGCTGCTCAGTAGCTTTTTTCTATTTGGCCACTGCCAAGAGAGAGCAAATAGCGACCGCCTGCCCGGCGAACAATGGAGCATGCCCTTTGCCAATATTCAAAGCGATTTGCCCCCAGCCCTAGATGAAATTTCTGGCCTTTGCGATAATGGCCAGCAACTCATGGCCCTCAATGATGAAGAAGGCCGCCTTTATCCCGCCAATTTTAATCCTGAATTTGATTCGCTCCCCCAGCCTTGGGGACCGCCCGGCGATTATGAAGGCCTCGCCTTTTGGCCCAATCTAGGCTATTTTATTTTGCGCTCCGATGGGCTAATTTGGCAACTAGGCCTAAAGGAAACTCAAGGCCAACAACTTCCTTTTTCCCTGCCGCCCGATATAGAATATGAGGGCCTCTGTTTTTGGCCCCAAAAACAACAATTGTTGGTGGCCGCCAAATCGCCAGCGGGACTCTATCTCTTTTCGCCAAAAAATGGCGACTATCTTCCGCTTCTCGATTTAAGCCCTTATTTGATTCATCCTTCAGCAGTGGCCCTTTCTGAAGATGAGGCCTTGATTTATGTCTTGGCCGCCAAAGAGCAAGAACTCTGGGTTTTTGATAGTTATAGCCTAAGGGTTTTGGGCCAATTTATCCTTCCCTCTCATGATTTAGTGCAGGCCGAAGCCTTAGTGGTTCATGGCCGAGCTAGCTTTTGGATAGGCTCCGAAGCCCAAGAAGATCGTCCCGCCCAACTTTGGCGCTATGAAAAACTGCCCCCCTTGGCCCAATAATTTGTAAAAGCATTGCGCAGCAATAGCAGACAAAACCACAACAAGCCAAAAGTCTGAATTTAATGCAGCTTTTAAGCTGCATGCTATAAAAGCATTGCGCAGCAATACCGCCCTTGCTGCGGGTTTTAACCCGCAGAACCGGCCCAGCGCTGCGGAGGGGTGGCCGCAGGCCAGACCCAGCGGGCGAAGCCCGCGCAGGGCCGAACAGACCTGTGAGCCCCGCAGCATAGCGCCGCAGCTTTGCTGCGGAGGCCCCAAAAAAGAATAAAAAAAGGCTATTCATAAATGCCTGCAGTTTGTTTAACTTTGTGGCGCTCAAAGCTTGCCTCATTTTTGCGAGGGCTTGAGCTTTTTTGACAGACGAACCGCCAACGGAAATGAAAATATTGTTTTGGGCTATTTTGCTGCTGAGCGCGCCCAGCCTAATTGCGCAGCGCATTAGTGTAGAGGATTATATTGCGAGCTACAAGCATATTGCCGTGCGAGAAATGCAGCGCACGGGGATTCCCGCCAGCATTACTTTGGCGCAGGGAATTCATGAATCGGGAGCAGGAAACAGCAATTTGGCCAAGGAAGCCAACAATCATTTTGGGATCAAATGCGCCTCGGATTGGCAGGGCGAAAAGTTTTATAAATGGGATGATGAGTCGATAGAATCTTGCTTTCGGGTTTATGAAAATGCCGAAGCCTCTTTTATAGATCATAGTGCGATTTTGACGAAAAGAAAGCGTTATGCTAGCCTTTTTGAGCTTGACCGAGAGGATTATGCAGGCTGGGCCAAGGGGCTGCGCAAAGCGGGCTATGCCACCGATCCCAAATATCCAAACAAACTGATTTCGACCATTGAGACCCATCAATTGCAGCAGTTTGATTTGGAAATGCAGCCCTTGGCCATTAGTGATTCGGTAGATAATACGCCCGTGGATCCTAGTATTTTTGCCACACCAGAACCCTTTGAGCGCCAATTGCGTCGACAACAAAAAAGTACGCTCTTTTTGAGCTATAAAAAGGGCGTTTTCCGAAAAAATAAAAGCTCTTATGTCATTGCTCGGGCGGGAGAATCGGCCCTAGAAGTGGCCAACCGCTTTGGGGTGCCTTATGCCAAATTCCTTCGTTTTAACGACCTCGTAGATGGAGATCAACTTATTGATTATCAATATTGCTACATTCAGCCAAAGAAAAGCAAATACCGAGAAGACAAAGAAGAGCATTTGGTCAAAAATGATGAAAGCATGTATGAAATTGCTCAATTTTATGGCCTGCCCTTAGACAAGCTCTATGAGCGCAACCTGATGCAAGAGGGACAAGAGCCCGCCAATGGCGAGTTCATTTTGCTCAATAGAAAAACGGCTGGGCCGCCCAAAATTAGAGCCCGTAAATTGCCCAATTCGGAAAATGTGGATTTGGTCCCTATTATTAGCCCCAAAGACAGCACAAAAACAGTGGTTAAAGAAGAATTTAAGGCCCCTGAGCTCGTCATCAATCAACCCACTTATCCCGAGCAAATTTATCAGGATTCTTTAAATACCAATACGAGCCCTGATGGACGCGACCTCAAGATTCCAGAATTGCAAATAGATAGCCCCAAAACCGAAGTGCCCAACTTCCCCAGTTTTGATCCAGAAACACCCAAAAAAGAAGAACCCAAAAGCACAAGCCTACCCGATCGGCCCATCACAAAAATGGGCGAACTCCCCCCCTTGCCACCAGAGCTCGACAAGCCCGAATTGCGCAATGGAGAGTATGTGCATGAGGTGCAGGCCGAAGAAACCCTTTATTCTATTGGATTAAAGTATGGCCTCAAGTGGCAAGAAATACAAAAATTTAATAAATTGAAGTCTAACCGTCTATACAAAGGACAAATCCTCAAAATTCCCCTTACCCAATAACAGCCAATTGCCATGAAAACCATTGAGATTACCACCGCTCAAAAAGTGAGCATCCAATATGAGTTGGCCCCCTTGGGGAGTCGCATATCTGCCTTTATGGTCGATATGTTGATACTCATTGGGATACTCATTGTCCTCAACCTTATTGCGGGGGTAGTCGTTGATGGCGGTGCCTATATGTATTTCGCCATCTTGGTCGTCCTCCCTACTATACTCTTTTATACGCTGGTCTCCGAGATTTTACTCGATGGACAAACCATTGGCAAACGGGCTGTGGGCCTACGCATTATAAAACTCAATGGAGAACCCGCCGAAGCCTTTGACTATGTCCTACGCTGGGCCTTTCGCTTCATTGATATTTGGGGATCTGCTGGCTCTGTGGCCAGCCTGATGATTTCTTCTTCTGCCCACAGTCAAAGAATGGGCGATTTGCTATCGGGCAGCACCGTAGTTCGCAAAAAAGCAAGCCGACAATTTCGCTTAGAAGATATCCTCTCTCTAGCCAAAAAGGAAGGCTATGAACCCAAATACCCAGAGGTCCTACAACTCAGCGAACAAGATATGCTCTTTGTTAAAAAAGTAATCGATCGCCACAAAAAGTATAAAAATAAAGCCCACAAAAAGGTCATTGTCGAATTGAGCGAGCACTTATCTCAACAACTGGAGGTTCCCCTGCTCAAAAATCGCCTAGAATTTTTGCGCCAGCTCCTACTCGATTATATCGTCCTTACCCGCTAAATATATTGCCCTTCAAAGTTTTTCTTTGAGGGGCTTTTTTGGGGCCCGCGGCCGGCTAGGCTCCGCCTAGGTCGGCCGCCGCTATGCTGCGGGGCTCACAGGTCTGTTCGGCCCTGCGCGGGCTTCGCCCGCTGGGTCTGGCCTGCGGCCACCCCTCCGCAGCGCTGGGCCAATACAAAACTGGCCCAAGACCAAAACAAAATGCTTATTCCTGTTTTTATTCGCAAAGCGTTTATCTTTGTATCATGAATTTTAAGACCTTACTCCAAGCCTATCGCAAGTCAGAAAAACTCAGCGATATTTGTCAAACTCTCCAAAAAAAGGAGGGCCAAAAGCTACAACTCAAGGGCCTTTATGGCTCCCAAAAAGCCTTTTTCCTCTACGCCCTTTATCAAAAAACAGAACGGCCACTACTCGTTCTAGCCAATGATAAAGAAGAGGCCGCCTACCTGCAAGCCGATCTACAAAACATCAGTGAAAGAGAGGAGATTCTCTTTTTCCCCGACTCTTTCCGCAGACCCCAAGGCTTTGACAAACTAGACCGCGCCAGCGTTTTGCAAAGAACCGAGGCCGTGAGTAAGCTGCTCGACCAAAACAGTATCCCCCCTTTTATGGTCTCTTATCCAGAAGCCATTTTTGAACAGGTCGTGGCCCCCGAACAACTAGCCGAAAATGCCATCAAAATTAAGGTGGGCGAAGAGTTAGACCGTAAGTTCTTAGTAGAAATTCTCACCGAATACGGCTTTAATTATGTCGATTTTGTGTACGAACCCGGTCAATATGCCCTGCGTGGCGGCATTATCGATATCTTCTCTTATGGACACGAACTCCCCTATCGGGTAGAGCTCTTTGATGAAGAGGTAGAAAGCATCCGCTCTTTCGATCCTAGCTCTCAACTCTCTACCAAAAAAATGGCCTTTGTTACTATTGTGCCCAATGTCAATACCCAGTTTAAGAAGGAACAAAAAACAGATCTCTTTAGCATCCTCCCCCAAGAGGTCCTCCTCTGCGTAGAGGATGTACAGCTTTTGTTAGACCGCTTACAAGACTGCTTTGAAAAAGCCCAACTCCTCTCTGCCCAACTCCAAGAACAACAACAGTTCGAAAGAGTGGAAGAAATTGGCCTACTCAATGAAGAAGCCTTTGTTTTTCCCCGCCATATTATGGAGCAACTAGCCGATAAACGCTTGCTAGAGTTTTCTAACACGGCTTATTATAAACAATCTCCTAGCTTTAGCTTTTTGGGTAGCCTACAGCCCCCCTTTAGCAAAAACTTTGAGCGCCTGATTGAGCAACTTAGAGAAAATACCCAACAGGGAATTACCAATTGCATCTTGGCCGAAAACCCCAAACAGATCGAACGCTTTTACAGCATTTTTGAAGATCTACGCGCCCATGTCCAATGGCACCCCATCCAAAAAACCGTGCATAAAGGCTTTGTAGACCAAGAGCTCAAGATTGCCTGCTATACCGATCACGAAATCTTTGAGCGCTTCCATAAATACAAAACGAGAAGAGGCTTTGATCGCAATATGGCCCTAAAGATGAAGGCCATCAACGAACTGCAACCTGGCGATTATGTCACGCATATTGACCATGGAGTGGGCAAGTTTGCTGGCCTCCAAAATATTGAGATTAACGGCAAACAACAGGAGTCGGTTAAATTGGTCTATGATGGCGGAGATATTCTCTATGTCAGCATTCAATCCCTACACAAAATCTCTAAATATGTGGGCAAAGACGGCAAGCCGCCTTCGGTCCACAAATTAGGCAGTAATGCCTGGGCCAATACCAAGAAAAAGACTAAGAAGAAGATTAAGGAATTGGCCTTTGACCTCATTAAGCTCTACGCCAAACGAAAATCTACCCAAGGTATTCAGTTCCCCCCCGATGGCTATTTGCAAAATGAACTAGAGGCTTCTTTTATCTATGAAGATACGCCCGATCAAGCCAAAGCCACCGAGGCCGTCAAAGAAGATATGATGAAGCCCTACCCTATGGACCGCCTCATTTGTGGCGATGTGGGCTTTGGCAAAACAGAGATTGCCGTTCGCGCCGCCTTTAAGGCCGTGGTGGCCGGCAAACAGGTAGCTATTTTGGTCCCTACCACTATTCTCGCCCTCCAACATGCCCAAACCTTCAGAAAGCGATTGGGCCAATTTGATGTGCAGGTGGAGTATATCAACCGATTTAGAACCACCAAAGAGAAAAAGGAAATTTACGAGCGCCTCAAAGCAGGCAAAATTGATATCCTGATTGGCACCCATGCCATCCTTAATAAGAAGGTCCAATTTGCCGATCTAGGCTTGCTCATTATTGATGAGGAACAAAAGTTTGGAGTGGCCTCCAAGGAGAAACTCCGCAATATGAAGGTCAATGTAGATACCCTGACCCTAACCGCCACGCCTATCCCCCGTACCTTACAGTTTTCCCTCATGGCCGCCCGAGATCTCTCGGTCATCAATACCCCGCCCCCTAACCGCCAACCTATTCACACGGAGCTGCGGACCTTTAATGCGGAGCTTATTCAAGAAGCCATTGAGCAGGAAGTTAGCCGAGGTGGACAGGTCTTTTTCATCCATAACCGAGTGAAAAGCCTAGAAGATATGGCCGCTATGCTCCGCCAAATGATGCCTAATCTCGATGTGGCCGTGGCCCATGGCCAAATGGAGCCCGCCCAACTCGAAAAGCGCCTGATGAACTTTATTCAGGGCTATAATGAGGTCCTTGTTTGTACCAATATTATCGAAACGGGCCTCGATATCGCCAATGCCAATACCATTATTATCAATAATGCCCACCATTTTGGCCTCAGCGATTTGCATCAGTTGAGGGGCCGAGTGGGCCGCTCCAACAAAAAGGCCTATTGCTACCTTTTGGCCCCTCCCCTTTCGGTCCTGAGCTCCGATTCTCGCAAGCGCCTACAAACCCTTGAGCAGTTTGCCGAATTGGGCAGCGGGATCCATATTGCTATGCGCGATCTCGATATTCGGGGAGCTGGAAATATTCTGGGCGGCGAACAAAGCGGCTTTATTGTCAATATGGGCTATGAAACCTACCAAAAGATTCTGAATGAGACCATTCAGGAGCTCAAGCAGGGCGAGTACAAAGAACTCTTTAAGGAGGAGATGGAGAAAAAGCGGGAATTTGTCCAGGATGTCATCATTGAGCTGGATGAAGAGATGCTGATTCCCTCCGATTATGTGCCCATTATCAGCGAACGCTTGGCCCTTTACCAAAAGATGGATGAGCTAAACAATGAGGCCGATATTAAGTCCTTTAGCGAGAAGATGATTGACCGTTTTGGCCCCTTACCCGAACAGGTCAACCAGTTGTTTGAGGCCCTACGCCTCCGCTGGATAGCCCGCTCTTTGGGCTTCGAGCGCCTGCACTTCAAGGGCAAAAAGCTCCGTTGCTACTTTATTAGTAAACAGGATTCGCCCTTTTATGAAAGCGATTATTTCTTGCGCATTTTGGATTATATCCAGAAGCATAGCGACCACCGTTTTTTCCTCAAGCAAAGTCCCAAACACCTCATTCTCATCTGCGAGGGTTTGCGCAACCTCAAGGCAGCCAAATCTATCTTGAAGGAGTTGGCAGAGGCGGTAGATTAGGATATTGTTTTGGGGCCTCCGCTGCGGCTTCGCCTTGCGGCGCTACGCTTTGGGGCTCGCTCTTCGCTCGGCCCTGCGTCGCCTTCGGCTCCTTGGTCTGGCGCTACGCGCCACCCCACCGCATCGCTAGGCCTGCGGGCCTTCGGCCCTTTTAGCTGCAGCTTAAAAGCCGCAGGACCTGAAAACAAAAGCTATTCCCCAACCCTAAAAAAGCAGGGGCTTTTAAGCCGCTGCGGCGAGCAAGATGATGGCCCAACAAGATTGGCTGCGGCCTTTAGGCTGCAGGTACAGATAGTAGAGACTGTTTGAAATTTTTTGTGTGTGTCCTTTCCTGCCCCTAGGGCCTTGGCCCTAGGCTAAGGCTGGAGTCGCCCCCTCCTTCGAGGGGGCTTTTTCTTCCGCTTCGGTCAATTGTTATTGTAGGGAATGGGATTGGGGCCAGCTAGAAGGCAAATCCCCTCCTGCGAGGGGGTTTTCTTTTTCCCTAAGGGAGGATTGGTATTTTATAGGACCTGTAGGTTGAAACCTACAGCAACAAAGGAAGCCATACTAAGCGCAGTAAAATGAGCCGAAGGTTAAAACCATCGGCCCATCACGACTTGTAATAAAAGCAAACAAGGGCTTTAGCCTGCTGGAGAGCTGTTTAAAATTTTGTGTCTACCCTTCTCTGCGCCTAGGGACAAGCCCCTAGGCTAACTTTTCAGACAGCCCTCCAAAGAGGGCCTTTGGATAAGGTTCTTCTTTGCTATAATCATTTAGCAAGACCGTGCATATCAGCCTTTGAGGCCCTCTAGGGCTGACTCCATTTGATTAGTCTAGGGCTTGTCCCTAGGCGATAATTGGCCTTTTATAATAACTGTAGGTTAAAACCTACAGCCAGATGGTATTGCTGCGCAATGATGTATGAATGAGGGTTAAAACCCTCATAAAATTAAACAGCCCAAATTTTATTCGGATACACAAAATCCTGAACAGTCTCTTACCCGACTTTACAAATGCCATTGCACAAATCCCCAGTAGCTCTCCTTCAAATTATTTAGGAGGTTCTGCAGCCATGACCAAAGGCCCTAGGCTAGAATATATAGACCTGTGGGTTAAAACCCACAGCAAGAAGGGAGGCCATCTAAGCCCTAATAAAATGGGCCGAAGGTTAAAACCTTCAGCCCATAACTAGAGGAGGATCAATTGACTAAGATGAGATAGATAAAAGGCCAAAAGATTTAAATCAATGCGGGTTTCAACCCGCATTTCATAAAAAATATTGCGGAGCAATACCTTGCTTGCTGTAGGTTTTAACCTACAGTATTGGCCTAGCGATGTGCAGCAGTGCGGCGAAGCCGCAGACCGAGGCCGTCAGGCCGCAGGGCCGAGCGAACAGCGAGCTGCGGAACGTAGCGCCGCAAGGCGAAGCCGCAGCGGAGGCCCCCAAAAAAAACTGCCCCCACCCAAAAAGGGTGAGGACAGCGACCGCAAAATAAAAGTCTGTACAGACTTGAGAACTACTCTTCTATTGCTTTTGGATCAATTGATCTTGGCCATTGATGCGGAGCAAATAGTGAGCTGCAGGGAAATTGCTAAGATCAAAGCTCATTTGTCCGGATGTGGGGGCATCGGCTTGAGTTTGTTCAATAAGCAATTGGCCTTGCATATTGTAGACCTGAAGATGCAGGTCTTGGGGTTGGCTTTGCTCAAAGCTGACAAAGTATTGGCCCTGGCTAGGGTTAGGAAATACCTTGAAGCTGCTGTTGAGCAATTCAAGTTGGCGAGTACTTGTGGGGGCTGAAATCATGGCCTCGCTGAGGTTCGTGATTACGGGCGCATTGAAATCAAAGTAGATCGCCGCCTTGTTGGGAATTACAGAGCCTAGGGGCAAGTTAGGATCTCTATTGATGCTATAGTTGATAAATCCGTGACTGCCGGGTTCATCGCTATTGGCATCGGCAAGATTGATATTATTGAAAGTAAACACGAGGATATTTCCGTTTTCAACCGTCATTGTAGCAGGATGAGAGAACTGCAAATTAGTTAGGCTACTCACATCAAAGCTAGCATCTAGGGTATCGCGGACCACTACGGTATAAGCAGGGGCAGTACCTAGATTTTGGAAATGAATAGTATAGTCCAAAACATCATCTTGTTCAAAGATTTCAGCTTGTCCGCGGGGGTCGCCAGAGCGAGTTGGGCGAAGAACAATCTCGTTAGGATCCCAAGATCCCACTACAACTAGGCTGTCCACATCTGTATTATTAGCGGGAGTAGCATCGCCAGAAATGGGGGTAATGGCTACGCTATTGGCTACTTGATTACCTAGGGCCACTGTAGTGGGGGTGCTTAGGTAGATGCGGATAAGTCCACATTCGCCAGCGCCCAAGTTATTGGCGGTAAAGGTAATATTGTTATTTACGGCATCATGAGCCGTCATCAAAGCATTGCTATAGCTATAATAGCCAGCATTGGTATAGTTCGGGTTTTGTGCTGTAGAGTTAAACTCTAGTTGGCTATCATAATCTACCGTGATCGTTGCATTTTGGGTCGTATTTCCATCATTGCAGTAGTAAACATAAGTATAGAGCAAGAAACCGGGCGTAGAAGTACTATAGTGGACCAAATTCACGCGCAAGTCATTAACGGGTGGATGAGTGACCACAAAGTCGTTTCCACCATAATAGCCTCCTACATTAGCGGCATTGACGTTAATATTGGCGGCGGGGCAAAGTTGGCTGCTTACGCCATCGGGTAGAAGCTCTACAGTATAGTTTCCAGTTTGCGTTACGGTAAACTGATAGTAGCCGTATTGGTTCGTTGTTGTGATAATTCCAGCGGGTTGTAGGCGAACTAGGCGGAAGGCCTCGGCAGTACCTTGGGTACAAGTTCCGCCAGCGGTATTATCGGTTACTCGTCCAGCGATCATGATAGCACAGCTAGAATCTTGATCGAGGAAGAACGTACGTGCAGTTTGGCAGCTATCATCGGTAATGGTTACCGTATAGACCCCAGAAGCGAGATTATTCAAGTTGGGGCCAGTGGCGCCAGTATTCCAAACAAACTGAGGATTGCTAAAGCCAGTGGGATTTAGGGCAATAGCTCCTAAAGAATCCACACAGTTAGCAGGCGTAAGGCTGGGGTTGATTGTTCCGCTACCGTTTACCATTAGGCTATCTAGATAAACGGAGCAGCCAGAGCTATCATAAACATAAACAGAGTAGAAACCTGGGGCTAGGTTGCTTTGGTCTTCTTGCCAATTGTTATTGGACCAGCTATACATGTACATGCCATCGCCTCCGCTTACGGTCAAATCAATGGCGCCATCGTTTTGTCCACAAGAAGCATCGTTAATAGTGTAGCTTACTTGCATAGGTGCTTGGCTATTGACTTGTACTGAGCTTACCGCTGTACAGCCATTAGCATCGGTAATCGTTACACTATATTGTCCAACACCATTTGATGCAAAAGCGTCATGACGATTACTCTGTGTCGTAACAGTCAATCCAGTGCTCCAGCTATAGGTATAAGGCGCAGCGCCATTCCATACATAAGCAGAAAGTGTATCGGCGGGACAACCTTGGCTGTAGGTATAGGCCTGCATATTACAAACAGGTTGGTTGTTACAAACAGAATCAACATAAAAGAAAGTTGTGTCAATACAACCGGTGCTTTGGTCATAGGCCGAAAAATAGTGCTGACCTGGCGACAAAATACCACTATATAGGGTAGTCGAGTTGCTCCCGCTCCAGTAATAACTAGTCGTAGAGGGGTTGTGTCCGTTCACTTGCGCATAAAAGGCATTGGCGGGACAGTTTGAGCTATCCGGATAAACATTCGTTTGAACAGTACAAGGCTGCTGCTGATTACAAGCAGTTGTATCCGTATAATAACTTACCGTATCGGCACAGCCATTAGCATCTACCACCGCTAAGGTATAGGTTTGTGCGGGTTGCAAATTGTTCACAACAACAGTAGTTGCGCCAGTGCTCCAAGTATAGCTATAGGGCGAAGTTCCACCACTCACAGATGCAAACAGTGAAGTAGTTGGGCAGTTATTCGTATCTGGAATTACTGTCGCCTGAAGACCATTGGCTCCACCTACGGTATAGGTCTGGCTTTCGTAGCATTGTGTGGTGCTATCATAAGCTTGGACTGTATAGCTTCCGGCGGGAACATTAGCGAGCGTCATGCCTGAGCCCACATACTGCCAGTTGGCCGTGTACCAACGTAGGTCATAGGGACCAGAACCCAAGACCGACAATTGAATTTGGCCATTGTTGTTTCCACAACTAGCATCTACAACACTAGCGCTTAGACTAAAATTATTCACTACAATGCTGTCTCTAGCTATACAACCATTGGCATCTTGCACCGTTACTCTATAGGTCCCCAAACTAGGGGTAGGAATAGAACTAGTAGTGGCGCCAGTGCTCCACTGATAAATATAAGGTGCTTGCCCACCTGAAATATGGGCTTGAACAGATTGGGCGGGGCAAATCATTGTGTCAGGATAGGCATGTACCCTAAAATTGACACATTGGGCCATGAGCTCCCCACTACCCAAAAAGGCCAGTAGAAAACTCAAACCAAGGTAAAATCTTTTCCAATTCATAATCTAATAGATTTAAGGGGGAAATAATGGATGCTGTAATTTATAGCCAATACACGGACTGGCTTCTCATATTTCAAAGAACGCGCTTTCCTCCTAGATCCTCAAAGAGCTTTTTCAACATTTGTCAATCTTAAAAATTAGATAGTCCTACTATAAATGCACCTAAATATATTTTTGTCAACTTTTTATTTCTTTTTATTTTTTGGGGCTGCCCCGCCCTGCGGGCGGGTCGGGCTGTTTCGGGGCTCGCTACTCGCTCGGCCCTGCGCAGGCTTCGCCTACTTGGTCTGGCCCTGCGGGCCACCCCTGCACATCGCTAGGCCTGCGGCCCTTCGGGCCTGCTAGATGCAGAATTGGTCCAGTAGGCGGCGCAGCCGCCTTGGCCTAGCGATGCGGCGGGGTGGCCGTCAGGCCAGATCGAGCCAGCTTGCTGGCGACAACAAGGCTGCAAGCCGCAGTTCGACGACTGAAAGGAGTAACGCCCCTAAAAAAAACTGCCCCCACCCAAAAAAGGGTGAGGACAGCGACCGCAAAATAAAAGTCTGTACAGACTTGAGAACTACTCTTCTATTGCTTTTGGATCAATTGGTCTTGGCCATTGATGCGGAGCAAATAGTGAGCTGCAGGGAAATTGCTAAGATCAAAGCTCATTTGTCCAGATGTGGGGGCATCGGCTTGAGTTTGTTCAATAAGCAATTGGCCTTGCATATTGTAGACCTGAAGATGCAGGTCTTGGGGTTGGCTTTGCTCAAAGCTGACAAAGTATTGGCCCTGGCTGGGGTTAGGAAATACCTTGAAGCTGCTGTTGAGCAATTCAAGTTGGCGAGTACTTGTGGGGGCTGAAATCGTGGCCTCGCTGAGGTTCGTGATTACGGGCGCATTGAAATCAAAGTAGATCGCCGCCTTGTTGGGAATTACAGCGCCTAGGGGCAAGTTAGGATCTCTATTGATGCTATATTTAACAAATCCATGGCTGCCTGCTTCATCAGTATCGGCATCAGGCAAGTTGATATTATTGAAGGTAAAGACGAGGATATTTCCATTTTCAACGCTCATCGTTCCATCATGAGAAAACTGTAAGTTAGCCAAAGTAGTGGCATCCAAACTAGCATCTAGGGTATCGCGAATGACTACGGTATAGGCGGGGGCAGTACCTAGATTTTGGAAATGGATGGTGTAGTCAAGGACCTCATCTTGCGTATAGATTTCAGCTTGTCCGCGGGGGTCGCCAGAGCGAGTGGGGCGGAGAACGATCTCGTTGGGGTCCCAAGAGCCTATAACGGGCCAACTTTCAGTATAGCTATTATTAGCTGGGGTAGCATCTCCAAGAACAGGACTAATAGTTACACTATTCGTCACCTGATTACCTAGAGGAACTGTAGTAGGAGTATAGAGACTAACACGGACAGCCCCACAACTTCCTGGATTTATATTATTCGCTTCAAAAGTTATTGTCTTATTGACTGCATCATGAGCAACTATGCTCGCATTATGGTAGGTGTACCAAGGTATATTCATATAGCGTGGATCTGTAGCTGTAGGATTAAACTCCAACTGGTTATCATAATCCAGCGTAAAGCTTACATTTTGGGGGCTATCCCCTGCATTACAGTAGTCTAGATGGGTGTGAAGTGAGAAACCAGGAGCCACAACTGTTGTATTAATGAAATTCACATACAAATCATTTACTGAAGGATTCGTCACAACAAAGTCATTTCCAGTGTAGTTGGTCCCCAAAGTAGTTGCATTCACAGTAATATTCCCTGCAGGACAAAGCTGTACGCCTCCTCTACGAGGAACTAATTCTAGCGTATAATTTCCAGCCTGAGTTAACTCAAAAGAATAAAAACCATTTTGGTCTGTACTCACTAGCTGTCCTGATGGCAGTAGGCGAATAAGGTGCTGTGCCTCTGCTATCGCTGCAGTACAAGTTCCGCCAGTGGTATTATTCGTTACTCGTCCAGAAATTCTTACCAAACAGCTAGAATCTTGCTCAAGGAAAAAACTACGAGCAGTTTGACAACTATCTCCTGTAATCGTTACTGTATATGTACCAGCACTGAGGTTCGTCAAATTGGAGCCAGTATCTCCTGTACTCCAAACAAACTGCGGATTACTAAAGCCAACAGGATTTAAAGCAATTTCTCCCATTGTATTTTGACAATTGGCCGCTATTACTACAGGAGAAATTTGACCATGTCCACCAACATTTATATTATACGCGCTATTACTACAATCAGTATTTAGACTATCTCTAACAAAAACATAATAACTGCTATTTTGTGCTAAGCTATCAATATGGTCCTCTCGGCTACCATTGGACCAATAATAAAAATAGCCTCCAGACCCACCCGTCACATTCAAATCAATAACTCCATCATTTTGTCCACAGCTAGCAGGGGTAACAATAGGCGTAATCTGAATAGGATTACTACTAGGCACTTCTATCGTGTCTACCAAAAAACAACTACTTGCATCAGTTACAGTTACTGTATAAGTGCCAGGAGCACTCACAGCGATATTTACCCCCCAGTTATCTATATCTATAGCTCCTGTACTCCAATTATAGTTATAAGGGGCAACCCCATTAAGCGCTCTAACATCAAGCGTATCAATAGGGCAATTACGAAACCCTTTCTCCAACTCCAAATTACAAATATCTAGGGGCAGGCTGCAAGCTGCCGTGTCATTATGATAACTAACGACTTCTACACAGCCCATAGCATCGGTTACCGTTAAAGAATAGGTTTGATCTGCGGGTAGATTACTAATCGCAGGCGTATTCGCCCCAGTACTCCAAGCATAAGTATAAGGGCTAGTTCCTCCTCTTGGACTGGCCAGAAGCTCCGTCGTTGGGCAACTATTGGTATCGGGAATCACTGCCGCATAAAGAGGCAAGGGTCCTCCTACCGTAAACATCAAGTCTTCAGTACAACCCAAATTTTGATCAGTTACTTGAACATAGTAATGGCCTACAGAAAGGCTATCGAGAAAGGTTACCCCTGAAGCTAGATGCCCCCAATAGCGATAGCGAGACCAGTTTATATAATATTGTCCTGAACCCGTAATCGTGAGTTCAATTCGACCATTATTACCACAGCTAGCATCCGTCACAGTACCTACAACACTAAAATTGCTACATTGAGCATTCAACGCTCCACTACCCAAAAAGAATAGTAAAAAACTTAAACTAATATAAAATATTTTCCAATTCATAATCTATGTGATTTAAGAGGGATTTACAATTACACTTATTGGCTTTTCACATTATCAAAGAACGATCTTTCACTACAGAAGTAAAAAGAGCTTTTATTCCATTTGTCAACTTTTAAAATGTATAACCTTCTTTTTTAAATCACTTCAGAATTAAATTGTCAACTTTTTATTTGTTTTTCTTTTTTTGGGGCTGCCCCGCCCTTTGGGCGGGTCGGGCTGTTCCGGGCTCGCTGCTCGCTCGGCCCTCAGCGCTAAAGCGCTTCGGTCTGGCCCTGCGGGCCACCCTCTCCATCCCTCAGCCTGCGGCCCTTCGGGCCTGCTAGATGCTGCAAGGGCCAAAAAAATCCCTCAGGAATTTTCCTGAGGGATTTATCATAAAAGCAGCGCTTATTTTAATGAGGGTCATTATTTCGCTCTTCTTCTTTTTTACGGCGCCAATCTTCTCTACGGCTTTCTTGGGCCGCATCATCTCGATCGTAAGCATGAATGATTTCCTTAACGAGGCGGTGACGGACCACATCGCTAGCATCCAGATAAAGCTGGCCAATTCCGTCTACTCCTTTTAGGATGCGTAATGCGCGAATAAGACCAGACTGCTGTTTTCTGGGCAAGTCAATCTGAGAAAGATCGCCAGTAATGATACATTTTGCATTGGGGCCCAAACGCGTCAAGAACATCTTGAGCTGCATTTCTGTGGTGTTTTGGGCCTCATCCAAAATGACAAAGGCATCATCTAGTGTACGTCCCCGCATAAAGGCTAGTGGGGCCACCTCAATAATGCGATTTTGCATAAAGTAATTGAGCTTATCGGGCAGAATCATATCGTCTAGGGCATCGTACAAGGGCCGTAGATAAGGATCAATCTTATCTTTGAGGTCTCCAGGCAAAAAACCTAGATTTTCGCCCGCTTCTACTGCAGGGCGAGTTAAAATGATTCTTTTGACGATATTTTGCTTGAGGGCGCGCACTGCCATAGCCACTGCCGTATAGGTTTTTCCGGTTCCGGCTGGACCAATAGCAAAGACTAGATCGTTAATATCGGCTAGTTCAACCAATTTCTTTTGGTTGCGCGTACGAGGGGTAATGGGTTTGCCAGAGCGGCCATATACAATCGCGTTGCGGTTGACCTTACGCAATTTGCTCTCAAAGGGGTTTTCGCCTTTGAGCATATCTTGTACAGCCTGAGGGTGTAGCTCGCCTAATTGTTGGAGCATTTTGACCATCAGCTCTAGTTTATGTTTCACCTCTTGCACCCTTTGTTTTTCTCCGCTAATGCGGACGGTATTGCCTCGGGGCGTAATTTTCAGGTCTGGATAGCTAGCTTGGACCAATGCCAGTTTGCTATCATTTTGACCATAAAAATCAATCAGCTCTATATTTTCGAGGATGAATAGGATTTCGCTAGTTGCCATGATAAATTATTGGTTAGTGAAGGGCTCCAGTCGTTGAGAAGTGGAGACGCACAAACTTACAATTTTTGAGGCATCTTTGTTCCCGCCTTTAAAAAAAAGAAGTTTGGTCCATTTATTTGGATCCTACAGGCCCGTAGGGCCGCAGGCTGAGGGATGGAGAGGGTGGCCCGCAGGGCCAGACCAAGTAGGCGAAGCCTGCGCAGGGCCGAGCGAGCAGCGAGCCCCGAAACGTAGCGCCCGCCGAAGGCGGGAGGCCCAAAAAAATAAAAAAGCCCCTCATAGAAGAGGAGCTTTTCCATTTATTTACTGGCCTTAATTTTTTGTTTGAGTTCTTCGACCACTTGAGTTTGGTCATCGACCTCTTTCTTTTTGGTCCCTTGATCTTCCTTAGACTTTTTGATATCTTCTTCGGCCTGCTTGATATTTTCCTCCATCTTTTTGATAGTCTCCTTATAGTCCTCGATATCTTTGGTAAGTTTTTTCTCGTCTTTTTCGAGTTCCTTCATATCCTTCTCTAGGTCCTTGAGGGTTTTCTCTTCGACTTTGAGTAAATCTTCGAGTAGGTCGGCGCTCAATTTTTTGGTAAACTTGTCTACGATATCTTCGGCGACTTGAAATTGGTTGGGAAACTCCTTTTGCGAGAGGTAGCTCACGCCTAGATTGAACCAGATGACCATTTCGGCTCCAGCTTCGCCTTTATCTTGAACGGTAGCGTAGATATCGACAGTATTTTCGCTCATATCCTTAACGATGGCATCATCAGAGATATAGAGATTATCTTTCTTTTTGTATTTCACCTTGCCTTTATAATTTTTCTTGACAAAGGTTTTCCAGATATCACCTACTTTATCGGCAGAGCAGTTGGGGAGATCGACGACTAGGGCATTATGAGCACCTTCACTCATGCTACGCACCTCTTCTTTGAGTGTGGCTTTTACTTGGGCCTGAGCTCCGAAAGCGAAGGCAAAAAAGAGAAGAAGAATAAAGCTAATTTGTTTCATTTTTTTGCTTGTTATGGCGCTGAGATAGCGCTGTTATCGAATAAATTCAATTTTAAGAGGGGGAAATAAGGCTAAAGTCACATTAAAAGTAGAAAAATAAAGACTTATAGACCGTTTGTCTGCCCTGCTTTTGTATCTTTATCAGCAAAGTTCCCAATTAGGGAACAGTTTTCAGGAAAGCGACAAATTTCTGTCCATTTTGACGAATATCGAGACGAAATATATAGTAGTTCAGCGCATTTTGTTGCTCTTTACTTGCTTTTTCTTGGGCCAGGTGACCTTATCGGCTCAATTTGGAGAACAGCAATTATTGGCTGCGGATGCCTTGAGTTTAAATATGCTAGTGGAGGAAAAGCAGGAGCAAGAAGCTCAGCTGCTAGAAGATCCATTAGCTTTTGAGCAGCTGCGTTTGGCCCCTCAAAAGGCGGCTCCAGCGCCTTATACTGCCAGCAAAATATCTAGGGAGCACTATGTAGACAACCCCTATGACTTGGAAGACTTTAGTAATCCGTTCAACTTACCCAAAAAAGGGCAGCAGTTAGGGCAACGGAAAGTTCAATTGGCTAAAGATATAGAGATAGATAAATTTTGGAGTGAATTATTTGCCCCCAAAGAACAGCCTGCGGTATTATCTACCTCTACCCAAAAAGCAAAGCGGCAGCCAGCCTGGTTACTGTTTGCACTTTTGGGGCAATTACTCTTGTTTGCCTTTTTACTCACCGCCTACCGTTCTGAAACCTATAGAGATTTTTGGGCCTATGGCAACCTAAATATTGCTGGACAAGAAGAACGGGAACAACGATTTCAGCAGTGGTCAGCTTATAATTTGCTCACTTATCTACAAGCAGGTTTTGCAATAGGTAGTTTTATCTATTTGGCAAGCAATTTCCAACTGCTACAAGCAGGGCAAGTTCCAAATTGGGGCTTTGGCAATTTTGCTTTTTTAATAGCGGCTACTATGACTGGATATACCATCAGACAAGCCGTTTTGAGACTTTTGGGCGAACTCTATCCCATTAGTCAAGAAATGAGCTTTTATAGCTACCTGAATGCCAATCAACACCGAATTATGGGCTTTGTGCTCTTGCCTATGCTTTTCCTTTTGGCCTATACGGCTCCCGATGTACAAGCTGTTTTGCCAATGTTTTTAGGTGCAGCCCTTATTCTTAGCTTGACTTATACCTCTTTACGTGCAGCATTTACTGCTCTAGATACAGTTCGATTTCATAAGTTTCAATTTTTTCTTTACCTTTGCAGCGTTGAAATAGCCCCCCCGCTAATTCTACTCAAATTCTTGTCTATCATTTAACTATAAAAGGGCCAAAGGGAATATATGTCATCCGTGGAAGCAAAAGAAAGATTGAAGCGAGTAGAGAGCATTTTGGTGACTCAAATGACAACCGAAAATAATAAAGCTCCCTATGATCGCCTAGTAGAGAAGTACGGTATTAAGGTGGATTATCGCCCATTTACAGAGGTTCGGCCCGTTTCGGCCAAGGAGTTTCGTAAACAAAAGGTAAAGCTGGAAGATTATTCAGCAGTTATCTTTACCTCTAAATCTGCTATTGACCATTATTTCCGCCTTTGTGAGGAAATGCGCTATAAGGTCCCCGCAGAAACAAAATATTTCTGTCTATCTGAAGCTATTGCGCTTTATTTGCAGAAACATACCACCTACCGCAAACGTCGAGTATTCTTTGGCAAAAGAACACTACAAGACCTCAAACCTCACTTGCTCAAGCATAAGAAGAAAGAAAGCTTTTTACTTCCTTCTTCTAACTTAGGCAAAAAAGCCTATGAGACTTTTCTAGAAAATGAAGGCTTCAACTTTGCCGTTTCAGAAATGTACCTAGCTGCTAGCTCTGATATTTCTGATCTCGAAGATGTATTCTATGATATTTTGGTCTTTTTTAGCCCACTTAGCCTAGATTCACTCTACGATAACTTCCCCGACTTTAAACAAAATAATACCCGAATTGCCGTTTATGGCAACTCTACCGCCAAAGCCATTGAGGCAAAAGGCCTATATATTGACATCAAAGTTCCAGATCCAGAAAACCCCAAAATACGCTCTATGGCAGAAGCTATTGAGTACTATATAAAGGAGGCTAATGGCCTTTAGGATGGGAACAAAAAGGGCTGCCAGAAAATCTGGCAGCCCTTTTTACTTATTTCCTTGGCTTGTAGCGTTTCATGAAGTGCTCTGGACTACTCTCATTTAGAATCTCCTGGATGATCACTTGATCTATTTCTTGTGGACTGCTATTGGGTCGATTGTTTTTAAGCTCTAAACGCCGACGTTGCGCATACTGCCTTAAAATTTGCGCGCCCAACCAACTCCCACTATTTCCTGGCAAATCTAAGTCTGGCTTAAAAGGTCCCACCGTAACATATTTGCGATATTTAGTCGCATCACTGCTATACAAAAGGTCCTGCTCGCCCAAATAATCCCATAAACCCTGCTCGCCTTTTTCGCAAAACTCAATTTGAAAGGCCGAGAAATCAAAAATGAGGCTATCTGCGGTCTGTGGCAAAAGCGCCCCAGCTAAAAAGAACTTTTTCCCATTAAAAATCATCTCATCAATCAAACGACTGCTCTCCCTTTTGGCCTGCTGCTCGACCAATTGATCAGCCAAAGCATAAGCCATTTTGGCCGGAATATGCTCTGCTGTTAAAGTTCTTCGCATATAAGCATTTTTCAAGTTGGGATGAGCCAAATACCCTATATGATCGGGCCCCAAAAAGAAATCCAATCCCAAACCCGAATACTTTTCTAAGGTAAAGGTCCCGTAATTATAAAAACTAAAGTAGGTGTAGACCTTCTCAAAAGGATGCGTTTTGCCACCAAAATAATAGAGATAATGGACCGCAGCCTGCTCCAAATCAGCCTGAACCTTATCTAAATTGGGATAAGCCAACTGAATACTGTCATACAGTAGTTCTGATTCTTTAAAGTTGAGAAAACTCAACAAACGAGCCGCAAAATCTGGCCGATTATCAGGCATCCCCATAATTTGCCCAAAGTATAGGGGCGCAAAATCCGGATACTTTTCCTTCAATTTCTCTATCCCTTCTTTTATCTTCGTACTGTCTTTGGGCAAAGCCATCAGGTCCTGCTCAAAACGAAAAATCTCTACCTTGGCTTTTTGGTCAGATAAGCTCGGTTGATATTTAGACAAACGATCAGGCCTTGTATTACAAGCCGTAAAGACGGAAAAAAGGAAGACAAAAGCCAATAGGCCCCAAAGAGTTTTCATATTTTACACTAATTTTATGAGTTCAATGAATTTGCTGAACTTGGCTTGCTGCTAAATACTCGCCAGTTCAACAAGTCCAATATTTAATATCTGCTAAAATAAAAAGTTATGCTGCGTAAAATCACCTTATTAACGGCCTTTTTGGCCTTTGTTGTTTCTGCTCAAGCACAAAAGGAATTTAAATTTGGCGTTTATGTAGAGCCTTCTATCTCTTTTTTCGCCTCTAACGATAAGGACGTAGAGCCCGATGGCAGCAATGTCGGCTTTACAATTGGCCTACTCGGAGAATATTACTTTGGCAATAGCGATAATTATGCGCTAATTATGGGCGGAAATTTCTCTCTTGGCCGTGGTGGCTCTCTTTTTTATGAAGATGGTGGACGCCTTTTCCCCGATTCTGAATTAGATGTAGAGTCTTATACCGTTAATGGTACTGGCGTAGCAGGAACGGATGGCGATGATATTCTTCTAAACCCCAATACTAAGGTAAAATATAAACTCAATTACCTCGAAATTCCTGTTGGCCTAAAGTTACGCACCAATGAATTGGGCGAAAGCTATATGCGCGCCTTTTTCCAACTGCCTGTTCTCACAATCGGTATTCCCGTTTCCGCTCGTGCAAGCATTGAAACAGCTGAAAATAATAATTTCAGCACAACTGAAGGAAATACTTACTATACCCCCGAAAAAGTAAAAGGCGAAAATGTCTATAAGGATATTTTCCCTCTCCAAATCCAACTCGGCGCTGGCGCCGGTGTAGAGTACTCGCCCAACGAAGAAGGTGGCCTACTCCTTACTGCAGGCCTATTCTATAACTATGCGTTCTTGGATGCCGTAGGCACTAACCAACTCTTTAATGCAAGCAACGTACTAGAAGACAACAAAGCCCGCACTGGCTTCCACAATATTGGCCTACGTATAGGTATCGTTTTCTAAGCAAAACGAAAAATTATTTTTCTGGACCATTCTCCTGCAGGATGGTCCTTTTTTTTGGGGCCCGCGGCCGCCCTTTAGCTCGGGGCGGCCGCCGCTAGGCTCCCTGGCTCGCTATTCGCTCGGCCCTGCAGCCGCCTAAGGCGGCTTTGGTCTGGCCTGCGGCCACCAGTGCGCAGCGCTGGGCCATTAGGCCTACGGCCTGGCGGGCTTCGCCCGCCCAGTTGCCGCAATTTTGCCAAGGGCTGCATTTCTCTTCCACAAAAGTTTTATCTTTAAGAGGTAAAGCTATCATTTATAGGTCCTACAGGCCCAAAGGGCCGCAGGCTGAGGGATGGAAAGTGGGGCGGCGAAGCCGCAGACCCAGCAGCAGCTTGCTGCTGCGCAGGGCCGAGCAGAACTGCGAGCCACGACACAGCCCGACCCGCCCAAAGGGCGGGGCAGCCCCAAATCCATTCACGAACAGACCTTCTTCTTTTAAAATTTAGCGCCTAGCATGAAATTTATTCGCCACCTTCCCCTCTTCCTTGTTGGCTGCTCCCTGTTTTTGAGCAGCTGTAATAAAAATACCCCCGCAGAAGCCAGTATTTTTGCCGGAAATAATCAAGAAACGCCTTTGGGCGCTCAACAAACAAGCCCACTACAGGTCCGCGTGACTAATAATAAAGGAGAGCCCCTAGAAGATATTGAAGTGAGTTTTGAGGTCGTCATTGGTAGCGGTCAGCTCGAGAATGATACTTATGAGGCTCGCAGTAAAACCAATAGTTATGGCGTAGCACAGATGTATTGGACCTTTGGGCGAGAAAACCGCAGCCAAAAGGTACGCGCCGAAGTGGAAGGCCTTAATGGTCCTGCCCTAGAGTTTTTTGGCCAACCCGCCTATTTTGAAGATAGTCGAGACAATCAACTTTATTTATTGACTGAAATGGGCGGACAAATTTGGATGGGCGAAAATCTGCGCTATCAAGCAAATGCCTCTTTGGTCAATCCCGATTTTCCAGCTACGCTTTATGGCCGCGTATATACTTGGAGTGCAGCCAACTCGGCCTGTCCTGCAGGTTTTCATCTCCCCAGCCGAAGCGAATGGGACAATCTAGTTCAAAGTCTTCCCTATGATGAAGGAGGAGCCGCTCGTTTGCTCAAAGCTAATTCAGGTTGGTTACTCTCTAACAATGGCGTTGATCGCCTAGGCTTTAAGGTTTTTCCCGCTGGCGATTATCTAACTGCTCAAGGAGAATTTAGGGGCTTGAGTGAATATGGCATTTTTTGGACCAGCGATCCTGAGGGCACCCAAAACGCCTATTATAAAATCCTCGATTATGATGATGAAAACATAAGAGGGGCCAGTTATAGCCAGTCTAATTTTGCCGCCTGCCGATGTGTGCAAGATTAAACAACAAGAGGTCCAGTACGTTAGTATTGGACCTTTTGTCATTATCAAAAAAACGACCCAAAACAAGCAATTAGAACAGCTATTTATTATAATAGCTCCCTTCACAAAAAACAGTAACTATGCTAACCAACAACTCCACCCTAACTTCTTTTCAAGCCGAAATACTAGCGGGTATTCCTCAAGAATTACCCGAATATCCTAAGATGGACCCTAGTATTAGTAGAGCCCCAAAGCGTAAGGATATTCTTAGCCCAACAGAAAAAAAGCTGGCCCTCAAAAATGCGTTGCGCTACTTCCCTAAGCATTTACATGCTCAATTGGCTCCTGAATTCATGCAAGAGCTCAAGGAATACGGACGCATTTATATGCACCGCTACCAACCCAAGCAGGCCATTTATGCCCGTCCTATCGAAGAATACCCCTGTAAATCTAAGCAGGCCGCCGCTATCATGCTGATGATTCAAAATAATTTGGACCCTGCTGTGGCCCAACATCCTTATGAGCTCATCACTTATGGGGGAAATGGTGCTGTTTTTCAGAACTGGGCCCAGTATCGCCTTAGCATGAAGTATTTAGCTGAGATGACTGATGAGCAAACCCTAGTAATGTATTCTGGTCATCCTTTGGGGCTTTTCCCAGCCCCTAAAGAATCGCCTAGAGTAGTGGTCACCAACGGCATGATGATTCCCAACCACTCTAAGGGAGATGATTGGGAGCGCTATAATGCCTTAGGCGTGACCCAATATGGCCAAATGACCGCAGGCTCTTATATGTATATTGGTCCACAAGGTATTGTGCATGGTACAACCATTACGGTATTGAATGCTGGCCGCTTGCAAGGCAGCGATGATTTGGGTGGAAAGTTATTTGTTACGGCTGGACTAGGCGGAATGTCCGGCGCTCAAGCCAAAGCTGCTGTAATTGCTGGCGCTATTGGCGTTGTCGCTGAGGCCGACCCTCTTGCCACACAGAAAAGACATGAGCAAGGCTGGGTAGATGAAGTCTATACCGATTTGGCCCAATTAGTTGCGCGAATTGAAAGCGCTAGAGCTAAAAAAGAGGCCGTTTCCTTGGCCTATCAGGGGAATGTGGTCGAGCTTTGGGAATATTTGGTCGAGCAAAATGTACAGGTAGAATTAGGCTCTGACCAAACCTCTTTACACAACCCTTATGCAGGAGGATATTATCCTGTTGATCTAGATTTTGAGACCGCTAAACAAATGATGGGCGAACAACCCGAGCAATTTGCCCAAGCCGTACAAGCTACCCTCCGCCGACATGTAAACGCCATCAATAAAATGAGCGAAAGAGGCATGTATTTCTTCGATTATGGCAATGCGTTCCTCAAAGCTGCTCGCGATGAAGCTGGAGCAGATATTTGCCTGCCCGATGGCCAGTTTAAATACCCCTCTTATGTGCAGGATATTATGGGGCCGATGTGCTTCGACTTTGGTTTTGGCCCCTTCCGTTGGGTTTGTGCCTCTGGCAAAACGGAAGATCTACAGTTTACTGATCAACTAGCCGCTCAGGTGCTAGAAGACATGGCCCAAAATGCGCCTGAAGAAATTAGCCAACAATTGGCCGATAATATCCGTTGGATCAAAGCCGCAGAAGAAAACCAATTGGTCGTGGGTTCTAAAGCCCGTATTCTCTATGCCGATGCATTAGGTCGCATTCGCATTGCCCAAGCTTTTAATCAAGCTATTGCTGAAGGCAAACTAGGGCCCGTGGTCCTTGGACGCGATCATCATGATGTTTCTGGAACAGATTCGCCCTATCGAGAAACCTCTAATATCTATGATGGCTCGGCCTTTACTGCCGATATGGCCGTACAAAACTTTGTGGGCGATGCTTTCCGCGGAGCCACTTGGATTTCCCTCCACAACGGTGGCGGCGTAGGTTGGGGCGAGGTCATCAATGGCGGCTTTGGAATGCTCTTAGACGGTAGCCCCGAAGCTGATCGCCGATTACAACAAATGCTTTTCTGGGATGTCAATAACGGGATTGCCCGACGTGCCTGGGCCAGAAACCCCCACGCCCGTTTTGCCATTGAAGAAGAAATGAAACGCTCTCCAGGCTTGCAAGTCACCCTTGCCCAAGAAGCAGATGAAGACCTACTTGAGCAACTTTTTAAGTAGTCTTAGCCATTAAGCAAAAGCCTAGTATCTGATGATACTAGGCTTTTTTGCTTGCTACATCAACTGATAGCTAAAATGAAGGTAAAATCGTCGGCCAACAGTACTTCCCCATTGATAGCCGCCCTCAAAATCTGCAGAAAAAGGATCTTCTGCGCCATAGATAAGCGTTTTTTGTTGCTTATTAAGCAATTGCTGTACCCCCAGTCTAAATCCTGTTTGCTTAAAAAACTTAGACTTTGAAAACCAACGGTTGAAAGGCAACTCTAGCTCCATATCCCAACGACTAAAGCCCGGACTCCTTTCTGGCACCTCTCCTCTAGCGCCCAAACTCGGTAGTCGTTGGCCAGATTGCAAATATAGAATAGATTCTATACCAAAAAGATAAATAGGTCGCCCTGTCTCCCAATTCCGAAAACGGCAAATATAACGAGCCGCTAAGCGCAACCGATGGCGACTATAAAGGGGCAACTCTCGACGCTGATCTGCGATATAGCTCCAACGACGACTATGCCGATAGTCAAAATTAAAGGAAAGAGAGGGCTCTGAAAAGTTGATGCCCCCAGATACCTCTAAGCTATTTCGCAAGCCCATCTGCCCCTCATCTAAATAGTCAAAGCTAAGCAAATAAGGGTCTTCATCTAAGTTGACCACCATCTCTTGAGGCGCTAGCTGCTGCCGCCAACGAAACTGTAACTGGGAGAGAAAAGATCCAAATGGCCCATAAGAAAAAGTCCACCAACGCGAAGCATCTAAGGCAAAACCATAATAGTAGAGTTCTTCGGCCTGCCAATCGCTATCCACTTCTATGCGGCGGCCCGTGCGCAATAAATCAGCATATTCGGTCAAGGGATTGGCAAAACGCCAAGAGCGGCCAGCAAAAAAGTTGCTCTTAATGTCCTTATGCAACTGATAATTCAATTTTAGTTGAGGACTAAATTGGGGGCCTGCCAAATTATGATAATGCAACTGCATATGTGTAATCAACTGCCATTTTGGTCCCCAATAAGTATCATAGCCCAAAGCGCCGCCCAAAAGCCGCTCATCCCGTCTAAAATTCTGGCTGTCTAATCGCTCAATAAAGCGATTTTGGACCACATCCAACTGCATCCGAAAAATGTCCAGCTCCGATTTGAGGTGGTATTCATAGCGGGCCTTGACATCTAGGCGCACTTCTTCCCCCTCATATTCTCGATCGCCCCAATTTCGTTGCTGCATATGGTCCTTATACTGCAAATTGACAAGCAATAAATCTTTGGTCCGAAACCCCACCAAATGATGACTACTGAGCTGCTGCTGTTGCAGCTTGAGTCCTTGACCATAGGCCATCGTATCCCCCTGCAAAAAGGCGGTTTGCCCCTCTTGCTGCTCCAAACTCAAAAACTGAATATTGTTGTTGGAGTGATAGCGGCCCGAATAAAAATCCCAGCCGTTGTCCAAATAAAAACTCTGATTTTGAGCCTGATCTTGCCAACCATCTCCATTTGCATCCCGAATTTGATTCAGGTATTGCCCTTGCACATCCAAACTCACTTGCATGGCGTCAACATCCAAACGGCTGCGCAAAGCCCCATTGAACTCTCCAGCATGACTGCCCATAAGGTCTACCCCCAAAAGAGGTTGATGCTTGGGCGTAAGCAAAATGCTGCCAAAAGCCCCATCATGGTCCAAACTATAATCATCAAAACCATAGTAATTTAGGTTGGGCTCACGCTGCTGGGCCAACCAAAAATATTTGCCCAAACCCGCATCCGTATACAAACGAGCGGCTCGCAAATCATCTTTAAAATAATGCTGAAAAACGGCAGGCTCCGATAAGCTCTGCCCCCAAATTGGTCCAACTAAAAGGAGAAAAAAGTAGGGTATTAGTTTATTCATCTGCTATCTGTATATATATATTTGGAGCCTCCTGCCTTCGGCAGGCGCTACGCTTTGGGGCTCGCTCTCTGCTCGGCCCTTCAGGCTACACTTCGTTTCGCCTTTGGTCTGGCCCTTCGGGCCACCCCGCCGCATCGCTAGGCCAAGGCCCTCTTTTGGCGTCCTACAGGCCCGAAGGGCCGCAGGCTGAGGGATGGACAGCAGGGCGGCGAAGCCGCAGACCCAGCAAAATGAGCGTAGCGAAATTTTGCGCAGGGCCGAGCGAACAGCGAGCTGCGAGACAGCCCGACCCGACCAATAATTCATGAGGGTTTCCACCCTCATTTTGTATAGCTTTGCAAAGCGATACCGCTTTGCGCTGGGTTTCAACCCGGCGGGCGGGGCAGCCCCAAAAGAAAAATCGCTTAATTGGCTGCTTTGATCTGAATACTTTGGCCCGCTTCCCAAAATACCGCATCGGGGCGATAATAGAGGTAGGCCGAATTGGCAGGGGCCGTAAAATGCCCAGGCAGCTCTGCTTTAAGGTCCAAAAGTATCTTTTTAGCTCCCTCTGAGGGAATTTTTCTAAAATAGAGCACCAAATAGTTATCAAAAATCTCGTAGTAATCAAATTTGCCCGCCTCCTGCTGCTCCTTGAGCTGCCAAGATTGTAAGCTCAAGCCAGCGGGAATTCCAATCATGGCAATTGGCGTGGGCGCATCTTTATCCTCCAATTCATTCTTAATTTCCACCTCATAACGGACCAAATCCCCTTCTAGTGCTTGCGTTTTGGCCAAGCGAGTAGCTACCGAAATAGGTGCATCTTGGGCAGTGGGTGGCGTATATTCTAACCAATTGATTTCCAACATATAGCTTTGCGCTCGGCTAAAGCCCTCAAAACTCAGGTTAATTTGATTTTGACCAAGAGCCATTTTTTTGGCCAAACTATCCATTCCTAAGCTTAGGCCAGCATGGCTATTAAAGGCCTGTTCTTGGATCAACTCCCCATTCAGACGAACAAACAGTTTTCCATCTTCTGCAGGCTGTATTTTTTGCGCCAAGGCGTAGGCAGTTAGGGCCTTAAGCGACCAAACCGTGCCTTGGGTATCACCAAAATAATAGCGGCCTTTTGTTTTGATCAAAGCATTGACCAAGGGATGGCAAGCAGCCAGATCGCCCGCCTCCAAATGGGCCAAAATGGCCAAAGACAAAATATGCGGACGAAGATTTCGGCCCGTCGCATAAGTAATCGAGTGCTCGGCCTTTAGCGTATTGAGGTCAGTCATATTCTTTTGGAGCAAAGCCAAAAGTTCATTCCCCTTCGTCTTTTTGCCTGCATAAAAATGGGCCAAACTCACTAGGGCCAAACGGTATAAATCACGGCTAGCACTAGCCTCTTGGGCCGCTAGTTGCAGCTCCTTGTCTAGGCCTTTTTCGCCAATATAGGCCAAAGACATAGTAATATAGGCATTGCTTACCGCCTCCGATTGGCCCCAGCCATGATTATAGCCAGCCGCAGACAAAAAGCCACCACGGCCATCTCGGCGAGAGAGCAACCAAGTTCGAGCACGATCGACCATGGCCTCATCGACAATGGGCGCCACAGCAGCCATATCCTTAAACTCCATCAAGCCATAGGCCGTGAGGCCTTCATGTGCGGGAGAGCCGCCAAACCACTCGAAGCCACCGCCTGTAGACTCATAGCCCGCCAATTTATTATAGCCATCTTGGATATAACCCAGCGCTCGATCCGCTATTTTGGGATCGAGTTGGCCTGTAGATTCTAATAAGTGTAGGGCCAAAATATTGGGATAAGTACTGGAAGACACCTGCTCAAAACAGCCATAAGGGCGGCGAATCATGCCTTCTAAGGTCGCTTGCAATTGCATGAGCGGATTGCCAAAAATGGTAATTTGGGCTTGCATAGAGCCCTCCTTCATTTCATCAATACTCAATTGATAGCTCGCTTGCCGTTGTTTATCGGCTTGGCTAATAGCTACGGGAAAGGCTCTGGCTTTGAGTTGGCTCTTTAGCGTTAAAGCATCTTTATGGCCAGAAGCGAAAAAGCTCAGCTTCAGATTGAGGTTCCTATTTTTGCTATAATTGAGCACAAAAGGCAGCTCCAGGCGTAAAAAGCTATCCTTAGGAATATTGTATTTCTGCGTATCTCGACTAAACAGCGGTTGCCATTGCTCGCTATGCGACAAATAAAACTTGCCTGAAAGCGCTTTATCGGTCTGGTTAATCAAAAAGACAGGCAAACGGAGGGTATCGCCAACAATTAGCTCTTTAGGCAATTGGGCCCGCAATTGAAAAGGAGCCTGCACACTATAGGTTTTTTCTTGGCGACCAATTTTTTGTCCGCCTACTCCTTCCGTAATAATGCGGAAAGTAGTTACTGCATCAGAATTATAAAAATGGAGCTCTGCCTCTCCATTTTCATCCGTTTCGACCAAAGAGTTCCAGTATAGGGTATTTCTAAAGTCGGTCCGCTCTACGGAAATATTTTTGTAGCGCTCTTTTGCAGCTAAATAAGGACTATAATCTGGAGCGTAAAAGCTTTGACTCTGATAAAATTCAGCCCAGCCTTGCTGGCTAAGTTCTGCAGTTATTCCCTTTATCGTCGTTTTGGTATCGGTAATTTGAGGTTGGCTCAACTTATCGGTTGTTGGGCTGGGACGAAGTTGTCCCTCTGCTCTTTGTAGATTGAGGTAATTGCTGGTCTCGTTTAGATTAGCTGTGTTCAGTTTTGTTTCTTGTCCTACTGCTGGAATTTTTTCTACTGGAGCTGGTCGTGGCGCGCCACCAATTACTCTTACTCCATCAACAAAAACATCATCAGCCCTAGTGCGTCTACTTAAATTCTCGCCATTTTCTGCCTGGTTCACCCCTGCTGTAGTTGCAGCAATACTAGCAATATTACGAGTAGCCAATTTTTCGATATCCTCTGCCCCTAATGTTTGGCCAGCAGTGGTATTATCCATTTCTATTAGGGGAATTCTATACTCTACAACTCTTACCTCTTCAACAGCCATCTCCATTAAATCTAGATCTGAGTCGGAATAATAGTAGTCATATCGTAGCTGCTCACCGCCTCCAACCCTTAGCTGTTTGACCAGCCCCTTAGGATAGCCTATATAGGTAATCTTGAGGTCATAGATTCCAGAAGTAATTCCATCAAGCTTATAATTCCCATCAAAATCTGTAGTGGTTCCTTTGACTAGCTGATCTGTTCCTGCTTTTAGTAGGACAACATTAGCAAAAGCCAAAGGCTCGCCATATTCATCAAAGACCATCCCTTTGAGGGCAGCAGGATCTGAGGAGCTACCCACTTTTCTACGGCTATAGTAGGCGCTTTTATCTTGGGGCGCACGGAAAGGCTGTCTTTGAAAATAAACAGGCGCTCTATTCAGAGAACGAGAATAATTTTTTCGATTATCCCCCTTTTGTTCTAGTGAAAAGCCTCTATGCTTTGTTTTTAGTAGGATTTCCTCTTCACCCTCATAGTCTTCCCAAACAAAAAAGCCCTCGGCATCTGTTTTGAGCTCTGCGAGTAGTTTTTTATCTCCATTTCGATAAACGCCTAGCGACTTATTGCCCAAAGGCGCCCCATTAAAAAACAGTTGTCCAGCCAGACGTTTTCCGTCTTCTGCCATGAATTTAACTTGGGGCTCAGCCGCCATGATTTGCCGCCAGTTATAGCGACGCCAGCCTTGCGTCAAAAGCAAATAATCTAAGGCGGTATCTGCCTTAGGGTTATTGTCCTCAAAGTAAAAAGCAGGTTCTTGGATCTTGCCTTTTAGTTGACTAGAGAGCAAGAAATGCGAGAGAATATTATCGGGTTTGTCTTGGTCCAGATTCCAAAACTTATCATCAACCACCGCCAAAGAGAGCTGCGTTTGCACTGGCTTGCCTGCCGCATCTTTCACCTTAATTTTTAGCTCGACCTCTTCGCGAATGGCATATTTATCTTTATCTGTTTCGACCTCGATTTGCAGACCTGCTTGCTTTTTGGCAAAAAATAGGCGCTCGGCCTCGGGCTGCTCTGCCTGATTGAAGAGGGTAATTTTGGCGATGCCCATTTTGCAATCTTTTAGCGGCAAGCTATACCTTTGGCTGCCCGCCTTCAGCTTGATTCCACGTTCTTCAACACCCCCTGCATCTTGAACCATCAACAGGCAAACGCTTTGTTTTTTACTACTGTAAATTTCTAATTCTAGTTGTTCTTCGTCTTGGGACAACACCTTAAAGCTAAGTCCCTTGGTAAGGACCTTCGGCAAGTCAAACTCTTGTTGTACGGGACGAAGCACTTTTAATCGATATTCTTCCTGAGCCTTCGGCTCAAAATCCAAAACGCCCATTCCCTGATGGTAGCTTTTATAGCGCTGCAATTCTTCTCCAGCTGCATTCAATAAAACGGCCTCAACATCTACGGCCTGGCCTTGTAGGTCTAGAGATTTAATCGCCAAGCGATTTTGAAAACCCGCCATTAGGTCCCCACTTTCGGGCATAAAGTGCAGCTGTATTTTATCTTGAACCAATGGAATGCTTCGCCCAATAGATTCTCTCTTGCCTTCATGCTCTACAAAAACATTGAGCAATCCTTCTGAGGCCTCCAAGGGCGCAGCTAGCTCAAATTGAATTTGGCTTTGCCCCATGGCATTGGTCTCCCCCTTGCCTCTTTTCCAGACTTTTCCTCCTAGAAAAATCTCGTAACTTAGCTTTTTATTGGCCAAAACTTCATTTTTGGGCGTGCGTACATCCAATTTGGCCTGCACCAAATCCCCAGCTCCATAGCGCTCCCGCAAAAAGTCTAACTTCATCAATAGATCTGGCAAATATTGGTTTTGAACCACGAGTTTTTTCTCAAAAACAAACTGCTGATCTCCAAAATTCTTTTGCCAATTGGTCTTTAACCGAAGCGTATAAATTCCACCTTTGGCATCTTTATCCAACTTAAAATCTCCTCTGGCCTTGCCCTTTAGCACGGGCAAGCGGTAACTTTTCTCAACCTGTCCCTTAGGATTGAGCCATTCCACTTCCAACACCTCCGACTTACTGGCTAGCAGCTCTTGGTCAAGTAAATAAGCTGAAAACCAGATGGTTTCCCCTGGTTCATAATAGCTGCGATCGGTTTGTGCATAAATATTTTCTGTGGGCAATATTTCATTATACTGCTCTATTTGTTGGCTATAGGGCCAATTTTGCGCCCAAGCCGAGCTATATATTCCTATAAAAAAGAGGAGGTAAATAATTTTATACATAGGTTCTTTTTCTTTACTAGATGCAGCCTTCTGTTTTTTTGATGTATCCTTTTTTGTTTTGGGGCCTCCGCAGCAAAGCTGCGGCGCTACGTTCCGCAGCTCGCTATTCGCTCGGCCCTTCGGCCTGCGGCCTCGGTCTGGCCTAAGGGCCACTGCTGCACATCGCTAGGCCAGGCGCTTCGCGCCTTCTAGATGAGGTCCTGCTTTGGTCCAGAAAAGATAGGGCATTTTAGAGGGTCCCCTGATTCAGCAGAAGCCCCAAAACCAATAAATTTATAAGCTTTAAGCATCATAATTTACTATTATTCACATCTATAACTTAAAGAGCATTTATGCAAAAACTTATTTACCTATTATTTTTACTTGGTTTATATGGCCCAAATTGGGCACAAAAGAGCGATTATCGCCTAAAAGTGGAGCATTACCATGCAGTTTTGCCTCCAGAGGACATTTATGCTCATACAGATCGTAGCTATTATGAGCCTGGTGAAACTATCTGGTTTTCAGTTTATGCTTTAAATCATGAATTTTCTGCCTCCAAATCGGATGTTCTTCAAGTTGAATTAATCAATCCTTTAGGCGAGCTAGAACAGACTTACAAACTTCGCTTAAGCAATGCTCGAGCTTTTGGCGAATTTAAATTGGATCAATATGCAAAAGAGGGAGGGTATCGACTTCGCTTATCTACGCTTTGGCAAAAGAATTTTGGAGAACGGCAATTGATTTATGAGAAGAAGCTTTGGGTTCAGCAGCAAAAACGATCAAATCTGCGTCTAGAGTTGGCAATTTTAGGTAATAGTTATGTAGCTGGAGATTGGGTACAAGCACAGCTTAGCCTTACCCAATTAAACAGGGGCCCAATTGGGCAAAAAGCATTTCGCTATAAGGTAATTTTGGACGGACAGCCCTTGTTTATAGGACAAGGTTGTACAGATTCTTTAGGGAAAAGTCTATTTGAATTTGAGCTACCTGATTCTATACAAGCTAAGGAAGGACAAATACAACTTTTTGTGGAGCATAAAGGCCAAACTGCCTCGATTGGGCAGCATATTCCCTTCTTTTCCGGGGGACTCCAGGTAGATTTCAGGGCAGAAAGTGGGCAATTGATGGCAGGTATTCGGAACCGTTTAGCCATAAAATCTTGGGATCAGCAAGCTCAAGCTGTAGATATTGAAGCCATTTTACTGAACGCAGCTGGAGAAGAATTACAGTCCTATAAAAGCTATCATCAAGGGATGGGCGTCTTAGAGTTTGAACCACAGGCTAAAGAGCAGTATCGGTTAAAAGTATTGCGGCCCGTAGAAAAAGAATTTGAGTTACCCAAGGTAGAAGAAAAAGGCATTAGTTTTAGTTTAGTCGCTCAGCAAGCCGATCAACTAGATTTAGAAATTTACAGCAGCAAAAAGAAAAGGGTGCAGTTAGTATTGGTTCAAGAAGCAGGGATTATCCTAGAGCAGGAGCTGCTTTTGCAGCCGGGTAGCCAACGATATTCATTACCGATTGAGACCTGTAAGATGGGCATAGCAAAAATCACTATCTTCAACCAAACCAAGCAGGTTGAGGCCGAACGGCTTTTCTTTGCCCAAAAGAGGGAAGGCTTAAAAATAGAGTTGGTCTTTGACAAAGAGCAATACAGCATTCGAGAAAAAGTAAGGCTCAAAGTTAAGGTAAAAGATGCAGCAGGGAATCCAGTACAAACACAGCTTTCTTTAGCTGTAGTTGATGATAAATATTGGTCATTGGAGCAGGAGCCCTCTGAGAATATTTTGAGTTACTTTTTACTTGCTGCTCAATTAGAGGGACAAATTCAGGCAGCTAATTTCTATTTGGAAGAGAATAACCCTAAAGCCGATACAGCCTTAGATTATTTATTACTCACACATAATTGGCGACGTTATAATTGGGAGCAACTATTGAGGCAAAAGCCTAAAATTAACATCCCTCAGGAAAACAGTTTATTGGGACAGCTCTTTTTTAATGGCCGACCTTTAGCAAATAAGAAGCTTAAACTTTACGACTGGTATGCTCAAAAAAAGCTAGCTACTGTGAAAACAGATTCTTTGGGGTTTTTCTTTTGGACCGACTATATGCAGCATCGACAGCTTCTAATCAAAGCAAAACATAGAGGATTTAGACGGGCCGCAGCTCCAAACGAGCTAGTACTATTTGAAGAAGATTCACAACCACTCACCTACAAGAAAGCTATTTATTTGGCTAGGCAAAGTACAGCCCCTTCTAGCCGTCGACGGATAGGGCCAGCAGATAGCCCTTCTTGGATTAAAGGTGTAGCTTATGATTCCGATTATCATCCTTTAGCAGGGGCTGAGGTAAGTCTATTTAGCTATCTTCATCAAGACTATATTGCAGAAATGACAACTGATGAGCAAGGACGCTATGCATTTAAAATAGATGATGGCAACCATTTTGACCTCAACTGCTATTTTAAAAAGCCTTATTATAGAGCTCATCTTGAGAGTTTTGTGATAGGCAAAGGAGAAGAAATCAACTATGACTTCTACTTATCTGAATATACTTCTTATCAAGACCCCATAGATTTACTAGAGCCCAATCAAGAAGTTATTGTTCGTGGTTATTCACCGAGCTTTGATCAAGTTCCCCAACCACTAACCGAGAACTTAGATCTAGAAAAACTAGAGCGCTTGCGCCCCAAACTCAAAGAAGAAGACAAATCCAATAGAAAAGCTAGCTTACAGCGGTTTTCGGACCATGATAAATCCTCGAAATTAGGGGCAAAAGAGCTCAATTCCCCCTTTAACTTAAAAGAGAACAGCAACTTTCTCTATCAAAAGAGAAGCAGAGGGGAAAGCTTTGGAAATAATGGGCCAACCAATATCCATGAGCTTATGATTAGCAGGCCCTTTGTGGAGCAATCAGGTTTAGCCATAGATATTTTACGTTTGGGCTACTCCTCCTTATACCTTTATCAAAGCCAAAGTTTTCAAGCCATTGATTATTCAAATTATGAGCTAGCCAAAAGGAATAATCCACAGCTAAAATTGATTCGAGAAGATTTCAGAGGCACTATTTTCTGGCAGCCCCTAATAGAAACCAATGAGCAAGGAGAGGCTGAAATTTACTTCTATCATTCGGATGCAGTAAGCCCCCATCGCATTATTATTGAAGGCGTTAGCCAAAATGTACAACTAGTAGCGCGAAAAGAACAAACCTATAAGGTTGTTGCACCTATTGAAATTCTAGCCGACCTCCCTCAAAGCTTAGTCGTTGAAGATACAATACAGCTACCTATCCGAATCAATAATTGGACAAATGCTCCCTTATCGGGTACCTTTGCCTTTCATTCTTCTATGCAATGCATGCCTTTGATTGAGCAGGATACCCACATTTATAATATCCCTGCAGACAGCTTTCTTCTCCTTTATCTTCCTTTTCGTATTCTTGATAATAAAAAGGAAAGGCTAGACATCGAATTGTGTTTTAAGTCGACTAAGGGACAAGATATATTATCTCTATCTACAGCAATTCAAGCCAAGGGCTTTCCCATAGAAGTCTATCAGCTAGATAGCCAGTTGTCTGTTGACTATCAACTTAACCTTATGGAAATAAAAAGGGGAAGTATGCAACTCATCCTAAAAAGCCAAGCTAAAAATAAATTAGAATACGGGAAGCTATCAGTTTACGCTAATGATCAATTACTAAAATCAGAACAGTCTTATAATAAATCAATAAATATTAAGCTCCAACAAATAGATCAAAACATGCAGCGGGGCCCAAATAAGTTAAGTTTGCGTTTTGAACAATTCAGTCAAGCCTTCCCTTATTCACTTCAGCTAAATTGGGTGGAATATACCCCTGATAGTCAGCCTAATGCTCCTTTTTCTATTAAAAGTCAATTGGCTTCAAATCAAGTTCAAAAAGGGGAGTTCGTTCGCTACACAATAAGCATAAAAAATGAGCAAAAGAAGGGAGATTTAGAATCCCCTATCAGCAAACTAGGGATTCCATCAGGCCTTCAAGTACAACTGTGGCAGCTAGAACAGTTAAAACAATCTGGACAATTGAAGCAGTACGAAATACATGGACATCGCTTGGTTTTGTATTGGCCGCCCTTACCATTGGGACAGCATCAGCAATTGAAATTAGATCTTCGAGCAGTACAAGCTGGTTATTTCAGAGCTCCAGCCAGTTCCGCCTACAATAATCCCTATTCAGACGCAATCTTTTGGGAAGCAGGCCAAAGTATTCAGGTGCAAGAAGCAAAATAATTATCCTTTATTTTGGGGCTGCCCCTCCCTTTGGTCGGGTCGGGCTGTCTCGCAGCTCGCTGTTCGCTCGGCCCTGCGCAAAATTTCGCTACGCTCATTTTGCTGGGTCTGCGGCTTCGCCGCCCTGCTGTCCATCCCTCAGCCTGCGGCCCTTCGGGCCTGTAGGACGCCAAAAGAGGGCCTCGGCCTAGCGATGTGCAGCAGTGGCCCTTAGGCCAGACCGAGGCCGCAGGCCGAAGGGCCGAGCGACCCGACCAACGGGGAGCCGACGCAGCGAAGCAAGTAATAGCGAGCTGCGACAACCAGCCCCAAAAGGACGCCAGTTCGATGACCAACGGGAATAAACGACAACAAGGCCTTTAGGCTGCAGTTCGACGACCAAAGGGAGTAACCGCCCGCCAAAGGCGGGCGGCCCCAAATATATATATACAGATGAATAAACTAATACCCTACTTTTTTCTCCTTTTAGTTGGACCAATTTGGGGGCAGAGCTTATCGGAGCCTGCCGTTTTCCAGCATTATTTTAAAGATGATTTGCGGGCTGCTCGCTTATATACTGATGCAGGTTTGGGAAAGCGTTATTGGTTAAGCCAAAACTACTGGTTTAATCACTCTAGTAGCTCTTTGGATAATACAGGCTTTGATCACGATGGAGCTTTTGGCCACCTACTTACAAAAGAATCTCTCCACAAGCTATTAGTAGATTTGGCCGCTAGCCCAAGGGGAGAGATCGATCTTGGGCTAGAACTTAACCCTAGCTATAAAAACTGGGATTTTGGCTTGCGTCATCGCAGTAATTCCTTCAACAAAATTAGAGATAGTAATAAAGATGGCTGGCAAGACCAAGCCCAAAATCAAAGCTTCTATTTTAGCCAATCTCTTTCTTATACAGAGAAATTATTCAAGAGTAATTATAAGTTTCAGTTTTTGCAATTAGAGCAGCAAACAGGACAAACTGCCTTTTTGCAAGGAGATACAACAGCCTATGGACAAGAATTAAAATTGCAACAAAAACAGTTTCAAATCCAACATCTAATTGCCTTTCGAAAAAAGGACCTATTACTCCTAGATTTTAAATATAAGGACCATCAACAACTGCGGAACTGGGGCCAAAGACAGTATTCAGGCAAGGAAGATTTACTTAGCCTAAAGGGCCGCTATGAGTACCAATTATCTTCCGAACTTGATGCAATTCATGCACAACTGGAAATAGAACAGAACCAATTTGATGAGCATTTAGATCAGCTCTGGCTCAGACGAAGAGAACAAAAAATAGGTGCAGCACTTGGAATAAGTAGTTATTGGGGACCTAACTGGCTATTTACTGGGCAGCTACAATGGCATTATCATAATTTAGCCAAATTGCAAGCAAGTCCGCAAATCAAGATCAACTATCTAATTCATAAAAACATAAACAGCAGCTTTTTTACAGGTCGATCATGGCGTTTTGCCAACCCTTTAACTGAATATGCTGAACTACTCCGCACAGGTCGAACTATTCAAGTTGAAACTAAGCCGCAAGTGGAAAGTATGTACTATTATGGTTGTAAATGGCAGCTAGTCAACTTTGGACAAATAAAAAATAATCGTCAATTATTTAGTGATTACTACTACCTCCTTCGATTTAATTGGCGACAACAGTTTGTAGCTCAAGAAATGTTGGCCGATTTAGACGAAGATCCTTATGTGTTGCATTTTCACTATCTCGAAAAGGGCCAATGGGGACTTCGCAATCGCTTAGAAGCCTTTAGTGCTTTTGATTTAACAGATCTTAATTTTCACCTTTCCCTTAACTATGTTTATCGACAGCGATGGAGCTATTTCAAGGGAGAAAAAAAGGAAAGTCCACTCTATAGTCGCCATAACTTGGCTATTGGAGTCAGATATACAATAATTAAGGAGAAAAAATATGAATATAAAAAAGCCCTTATGGAGATTAGAAGTCAACTATATTTACAATCATCACAAAGACTTCCAAGCATAGGTCCAAGAGGAATAATTTCAGAACGGAGTCCTCAATTTAGCCGCTGGGATCTTAGGTTAGCATTTTTTCCTAAACACTTATTTCCTAAGATAAATTTTTTAGCACATTGCTCTATTTATTTCAGCATGCAACAACTACTCAATAACCAACAACCAGCCTACTATGGTGCAGAAGACCCCTTCTCTCCTAATTTTGAGGGTGGCTATCAATGGGGGAGCTATTTAGGACGAAGATTTATTATCTCTTTCAAATATGGTTTATCAAAAGAAGCATAATAACCTTATTTTCCTTTTAGCTCGAGGTGTTTAATTTAGAATAAAAAAAGCCTGTACAATAATGTACAGGCTTTATAGATTAAATTGGCAGTGACCTACTCTCCCACTTTCGTAGTACCATCGGCGCTGAGGGGCTTAACTGCTCTGTTCGGAATGGGAAAAGGTGTCCCCCCCTCGCTATGACTACCATTAAATCTTTGTTCATCTCTTTAGATGAGCACATTTCTTTGATAAAAAAAGCCTGTACATTGCTGTACAGGCTTTATAGATTAGGTTGGCGGTGACCTACTCTCCCACTTTCGTAGTACCATCGGCGCTGAGGGGCTTAACTGCTCTGTTCGGAATGGGAAAAGGTGTCTCCCCCTCGCTATGACCACCATTAAATCTTCGTTCATCCCTCTGGATAAACTCTATATCGTTATGACATAAGGAAAGTAATAGAACTTTAAAAGTGCGTTGATTATCGATCTCTCTTTTAAAAAAAGAAAGAAAAAGGAAGCTTTCGAGAAATTAGTACTACTTGGCTCCCTAACACATCACTGTGCTTCCACCTATAGCCTATCTACCTGGTCATCTTCCAGGTCTCTTCAACGAATACTCATCTTAAGGTTGGCTTCGCGCTTAGATGCTTTCAGCGCTTATCCTTTCCAGATATAGCTACCCAGCATGCACCTGGCGGCACAACTGGTACACTAGAGATCTGTTCAACTCGGTCCTCTCGTACTAGAGTCAAATCCTTTCAATATTCGAGCGCCCACAACAGATAGAGACCGAACTGTCTTGCGACGTTCTGAACCCAGCTCGCGTGCCACTTTAATGGGCGAACAGCCCAACCCTTGGGACCTTCTCCAGCCCCAGGATGTGACGAGCCGACATCGAGGTGCCAAACCTCCCCGTCGATATGAGCTCTTGGGGGAGATCAGCCTGTTATCCCCGGAGTACCTTTTATCCTTTGAGCGACGGCCCTTCCATGCAGAACCGCCGGATCACTTAACCCGACTTTCGTCCCTGTTCGACTTGTCTGTCTCACAGTCAAGCTCCCTTGTACTTATACGCTCTTCGCATGATTACCAACCATGCTGAGGGAACCTTTGGGAGCCTCCGTTACCTTTTAGGAGGCGACCACCCCAGTCAAACTACCCGCCTAACAATGTCCCCCATCGGGTTAGTCTCTAAGCAATTAAAGGGTGGTATTTCAAGGACGACTCCACCAGCACTAGCGCACCAGCTTCATAGTCTCCCACCTATCCTACACATCAATTACTCAAAGACAATGTTAAGTTGTAGTAAAGGTTCACGGGGTCTTTTCGTCCCGTTGTGGGTAATCGGCATCTTCACCGATACTTCAATTTCACCGAGCTCACGGCCGAGACAGTGCCCAGATCGTTACACCATTCGTGCAGGTCGGAACTTACCCGACAAGGAATTTCGCTACCTTAGGACCGTTATAGTTACGGCCGCCGTTTACCGGGGCTTCAGTCAAGAGCTTCGCTTACGCTAACCCCCTTCCTTAACCTTCCGGCACCGGGCAGGTGTCAGACCCTATACTTCTCCTTTCGGATTCGCAGAGTCCTGTGTTTTTGCTAAACAGTCGCCTGGGCCTTTTCACTGCGGCTCTGATTTCTCAGAGCGACGCTTCTCCCGAAGTTACGCGTCCAATTTGCCTAGTTCCTTAGCCGTGAATCACTCGAGCGCCTGAGGATACTCTCCTCGACCACCTGTGTCGGTTTGCGGTACGGTTTCTATATTAGTTAATGCTTAGCGGCTTTTCTTGGAAGCT
>NZ_CP116808.1:1615000-1872500 GCF_028464065.1 Saprospira sp. CCB-QB6
ATTATAGCCATCTATTGCAAAAGGTAAAGCCAACTCATACCATTTATGCTCCCAACGAGTACTCACAGACCACTGACTCAAATCATGCAATTTGAGAGGTGCCCCCCCAGAAGCAAAAGCAAAATGTCCCGACATATTAACAAACAAACGAGAAAACACATGATAATCCACCTGAATGTTCATAGATGTTGGCAACCGAAGCTGATAAGCATCTTTGGTCTCTTCCATATTAAATGAATCACGCATTATCCGACCAAAATCAGGAACCCCATCAAAATTCATAGAATCAATTGGCCAATTTACCGCCACATCACTAAAATTAGCCCCATAAGTCCCCCGCTGAAAATTCACAACTCCCAAATCTAAAATCGAAACCCCCACTTTCAACTTATACTGCTGATTATCCCGAATACCTGGAATCGGCGACTTCTCTTTTGGATGCCACTCATAAATTACCCCAATATCCGCGTTGAAGCCCACCTGATTCAATAGCGCTGCAGCCCCAGAAAAGGCAGACTGACGAACTGTATCATTTCCCTTAACGGTCGTAAAATCCTGCCAGTTGTTGCTATATCCAAAACGCACATTAGAGGCCAATACATTTAAGGTATCCGCATTCGGAAAGTTGACTACTAAAGTATCCGCATAAAAATAAGAGCTAAATCCTCCTATCGGCAACTTTAAATGCCCCGCAACCTTCAAACGATGCTCTCCCTTCTTTAATACTTCCTGCCCATAGGCCAAACCGATTTCCGTCCAAAAGCCAGCCAAAGCCTGAAACTTGCCATTATTGATATTAATGTTTTGCAAACTGGGGTTTTCCAATTCCGACAAAATCATCTGCGCCATGTCCTGATTCAAATTATCAATATGGAAGTATTGCCGCAATGCCGTCGTAATCGCAAAAGAATGCCGACCAATCTCAAAACCTATTGAGGGCCCCAAGGTATAACCCTCCTGATACATCCGCGCCTCATCCTTAGACTTCTCCTTTAACTGCTGATCCCGAAATAACTGAAAGTTTCCACTATAGGTACTATCAAATAACGGATTCTTCAATTTGCTCAAATTGAACATGCTCGTGTTCAAGCCCAAATAGTTGTTGCTAATGTTCACATCAAAACTAAACAAATTGATGTCTTGCCTAAACCGACTGTTCACAATGTTCGCCGGATTCACAGAAATAGACTGTATACCCGCATAATTACTTGCATGATAACCCGTAGAAGGCTGCGCCCAAAGCGATAGACTCAAAAAAAAGAGCCCCAAAAATGGTAAAATAGTTTTCATAAGGTATTGGTTTTGTTTTCTTACAAACGAAAAATAACACTAAAAAGTGGCAATACCCTATTTTTCTGGGGCCTCCGCTGCGGCTTCGCCTTGCGGCGCTACGTTGCGGGGCTCGCTATTCGCTCGGCCCTTCGGCGGCTTCGCCGCCTCGGTCTGGCCTAACGGCCACCCCTCCACATCGCTAGGCCAATTTGAACCTAGTCCGCTCCTCCCCTACAACTCTTCCTCATTCCGCTGCATGCTCTCTGGCAACTGCCTGCTGTTCTGACTTCCCAAACTTCTTAACTTCTCACTTTCATTGATTAAGCTGTTTCGCTGATCCCGCAAATCATACAGAATCTTATCATAATTGTTCTGCACGGTCTTGATCTGCTTACCCAAACTCTCTATCTTTTCTACCCAAAGCACAAAGCGATCATATAAACGCCCCCCCTGCCGAGCAATCTGCTGCGCATTCTCATTCTGCTGTTCTTGCCGCCAAAGCTGCGCAATGGTCCGCAAACTGACCAATAAACTACTCGGACTCACCAATACGATGTTCTGCTGTAAGGCCTCAAAAAATAACTCTTCCTCTTCTTCCAAAGCCAACAAAAAGGCTGGCTCTATCGGAATAAACAACAACACATAATCTAAACTATTGAGCTGAGGCAATAACTCATATTTCTTCTCACTCAATCCCTTTATATGCTGCTTTATGGCTTGAACGTGCTCTTTTTTGGCCTTGGCTGCCGCCGCAGTCCCCTCCTCTGCCTGCATATAACGCAAATAGGCCCGCAAACTAACCTTGGAATCAACTATTAATTGTCGGTTCTGAGGCAATTGAACAATAAAGTCTGGCTGCCGCCTCCGCCCATCAGGCGTTACAAAATGAGCCTGCGTCTTTATCATATATTGTTTGCTCAAACCCGAAGCCTCAAATAAACGCTCCAATATCTGCTCCCCCCAATTGCCCTGCAACTTGAGGTTCCCCTTCAAAGCCTGAGATAACTCTTTGGCCTCCTGCCCTATCGTCTGATTTAAAGTAAATAATTGCCGAAGCTGCTCATCTAATTGCGCCTGCTTCGTCTGACTCTGCTGATGCATCTGTACCAAATCTTGCTCAAAACGCCGCAACTGCTGCCCCAATGGCTGCAATAACTGCTCTAACTGCTGCTGGTTCTGCTGATTCAAATGCTGCCCCCTCTCCTGCAATAACTGATTGGCCATCTGCTCAAAACGCAAATACATCTGCTGCTGTAAACGCTCTAAGTCCGACTCCCGCGCCTGACTCTGCTCCCGCAACTGATCAATCAATGGCTCCTGCGCCGATAAAGCCTTATGCAATTCTAATAATTCCTCATTCTTCCCCCGCAACTCCGCCTCCTTTTCTTGCAACAAAGGCAATAACTGCCCCGAACTATCTGGCTGATTAGTCGGCTTTTGCCCCCTTTTCCCCCAGAAATTCCCCAAAAAAAAGCCCAAAATTAAACCCGGAGCAAAAAAGATTAGATATTCCATAAAAATTAGCTATTTTTGCCCTCCATTCTTTTAGTGGGCCAACCAAAGATATTAAAAATCTGAAAGCAGGCAGCAACTGGCCCTCATCTAGCACAATTTTGCAATAAAAAAGGCTCCTTTCTTATTGGGAGTTAGATATTTTATTATCTTTGCCTCGCTTTATAGATATCAAACGCTATCAATTATATTTTTGAGATGAAAAACTTGATTCAATACGTAGAAGAGCAGACTGCCAGAGAGATGGGCCAGTTTGATTATTTCAAGCCTGGAGATACTGTGTCTGTCACTTACAAAATCATTGAAGGTGAAAAAGAACGGGAACAAACTTTCCGTGGCACCATTATCCAAGTGAAAGGTAAAGGAGCTACCAAAACCTTCACTATCCGCAAAATTTCGCACGGTGTAGGCATCGAGCGTATCTTCCCTTTCAACTGCCCTACCTTGGCTAGTATCGTGAACCACCAGAAAGGCCGTGTTCGTCGCGCTCGCCTTTACTACCTTCGCGATGCTATCGGAAAAGCTGCTCGCGTGAAAGAGAAAACTTTTGTTAAGCGCCAAACTGCTGAAGACAAAGGTCGTAAGCATAGCTGGACCTTCGGAAATAAATAAGAAGTTTTTCTACTCAAGACTTACTATATCAAAGGATTGTTGACTAATTTGGTCAACAATCCTTTTTCTGTTCCCCTTAACTACACCCTTATGGATATCCAAAAAACAAATGATGGCTACCTCATTAGTACCCCTTGGTACTACTCTTCAGGCATTGGCCTCCTCATCTTTGGCCTCATCTGGACCAGCTTTAGCAGCTTTTTCCTCATTATGGCCAATGGACACAACAGCAACCTATCCGCCCTAGACCTGCCCTTTATTATTGTCCCTAGCTTTTTTATCCTCATCGGTATTGGCCTGCTTTATCTAGCCCTCGGCAATATCCTGAACAAAACAAAAATACTCCTCTCCGAGGATGAACTGCTTATCTCTAGCGGACCGCTCCCTTTCTTTAAAAAGAAACGAATCTGGAAAAATCAAGTCAATCAGATTTTTATCATCAGCTCCGCTAAACACAATGATGGCAAAGTCCTCCCCGCCTACCTCAACCAAAATGGCCAACGCCAATACCTCTTTGGCCAAACGTTTAGCATGCCCACCCCCTGCTTTTTAACAGTGGAAGAAGCCCTAACCCTAGAAGACCTTATCGAAGATTTTTGGGAGATCCAAGACGCCCCAGTTAAAGATGAATTACCCAAATACAAAGAAAGAGAAGAATTTCCCAACTTTCTAGAAGAAACAGAAAGTGAAAAGAGCCCAGAAATAGACAATAGCCCCCTAAGCTTAACAGGCCTCCAAGCATTACTTAAAGCCCACCCCAACAGCATCCTAACCGAATTTAACCAAGATGGCCTCTTCTTAGTCAAAAACTGGTATAGCCCTATCGGCTATTTTTTCTTTGTCTTTGGCCTCACCTGGACCGGCATCATGGCTAGCATCACTTATTTCCTCTTCCAACTTTACCTAGAAGACCATCGCCCCATTATACTCTTCCCTCTCGCTATTCTCATGGTCTTTGTCGGTGTTGGCATCTGGATCCTCCGCCGAGCCCTAATTAATCTAGTCAATAGTAGCCAGTTTCAACTCTCTACAGATTCCTTTAACCTTAATCACCGCCCCTTCAAAACCGGCAAAAGACTCCATATCCCTATCCAAGATATTCAATACTGGGAATTTGAAGAGGAAAAAGTCGTGAGCAAACGCAAGGGCAGAACCTATACAAGCTATATCTACCCCATCTCTATCCAATTAAAAAATGGCCAACGCCAAAAACTATTCGACGCTAACCTACTCCCCATCACTCAAGAAGAAAGCGAGTACCTGGTCCAAGTTTTTAATAGCGCCCTCCAACAAGTCCGTGGCAACGAACAAGAATTTTAATTTCTTTTTGGGGCGTTACTCCTTTCAGTCGTCGAAGACGGCCTAAAGGCCTTGTTGTCGCTTTGGGGCTCGCTGTTACTTGCTTTGCTGCGTCGGCTCCCGTTGGTCGGGTCGCTCGGCCCTGCGGCCAGCTCGCCGCATCGCTAGGCCATTGGGCTGAAGGTTTCAACCTTCAGCCCAATTTTTTTTAGGGCCATAATGCCCAGCAATTGTTAGGGAGTTGTTAAAAATGAAAATAATGTAACAAAATCAAAAAAGGTAAAAGTTATGTCTGGAACATAACTGGCTTACTAAAAAACATAACCAGCTAGGTAAAAGGGCCAATTTTGCGGTTTTAGGGGCCCGAAAGTTAAATTCATGAGGGTTTTAACCCTCATAGATATATTATTGCGAAGCAATATCAACTGTTGTCTGGCTGTAGGTTTCAACCTACAGGCCCATGGCCGAAGGCCAAACGGCCTAGCGATGCGGCGGGGTGGCCGTCAGGCCAGACCCAGGCGGCGCAGCCGCCGCAGGGCCGAGCGAACAGCGAGCCCCAAAGCGTAGCGCCGACGAGCGAAGCCGCAGCGGAGGCCCCAAAAAAAGAAAAAACAGCTCGCCTCCCAATAGAAGACGAGCTGTTTAAGAACGGCAGTATATAGTGTTTGAAGAACTAGTTTCTGTCTTCGGCAGCCTCTCTTTTGCCGACAATCGGGTAATAATATGCTCTCAAAATAGCTACCGACAAGCCCAAAAAGCCCATAAAAATGAGGAAGCTAAAAACGACTTGCCCCTTTTCGTGGAAGAAGGGCAGGCTAAACAAAGCCAAAAAGCCTAAACGGAAGAGCGTATTGCTAATGCCAAAAATGCTATTGGCCCGCCCAATCACCTGATTGGGGACCACCTCAAACAAATAAGAGACGCGAATCACGCGCACTCCAGCATTGGTTAGGCCCAAGAGCAAACTCACAGCCCAAAAGACCCCAACCGAATAGACCGAAAACAAGGCCCCATATTCTAAAAGTGTAATTAGGGTAAGCACAATAATCGCCGATAAAAAACTAGTGCCCTTAAAGATGCGCTGTATGGCCAAGCCGGCCAAAACGGCCCCAACGGAATAAAGCACCTCCGAGATAGCAAAAATGCTGGCGGCGCTATCGCCCTGATCGACCAGACACTGTTTGACATAAGTGGGCGATAGCTCAAAAACATGCAAAAGGACCGTAATGAAAACCGCATGAGTCAAGACCCCAAACAAAAAGATATAGGGTTCTCCCTTGAGGTAGTCCCAACCAATCTTGAGGCGTTTCCAAAGGCTACCCTTCTCGGCTTCTCTTAGGGTAAGCGACTCGAACTTCATGAAGAAGATAATCAAAAAGCCCAAAACATAAGTGCTGGCATCTAAGGCAAAGACCTCGGGTAATTCCCAGGCCTCAAAGCCCAAATAATTCGCCATTTCGGGATCTAAGAGGACGGCAGCAGCTCCACCCGCTAAGGCCGAAGCCAGCTGCCCTTGCACCTCCAGCAAAGAAGCAATCTTACCATAATGCTCCCGTTCTGTAATCTCCTGCATAAAGGCATAAAAGCAGATATAATGCAGGCTGTAGTTCCAGAAAGTCAGTGCAAAGGCCCCTGCTACAATATAGTTATTGAGTCCGAGACTAAAGCCTAGGCCTGCTAGGGTCCCCAGGGCAATGGCCATAACGGTCATCAGGACCAGAAATAGCTTTTTACGATCATATTTATCGACCAAACTCCCTGCATAAGGAGCCCAAAAGAGGGTGACCAAAGTTATCAGGGTATAGGCCACACCAAACCAGGCCGACTGTTCGGTTTCGGCAAAATAAAGCGGCACCGCAATCATGCTGATGCCCTGGGCCACACCAGAGATAAAGTTGGCGCCCAGTAATAATCGAATAGCAGATTTATTTCTCAAAGCTCTTTTATTTTATTGCCGCAAAGGTCCTGAAAAAATAGCGCTACTGCCTCCCCCCTCCATTTAATCTTTTCCTAATAAAATGCCGAGAAACAAGCTGCTGCCCTTCCTTTCAGCCATAACGAATATGAGTTCTTCAACAACTTGATTATCTTTGTGGACTAAAATAATATCATGCGAGAAGAAAATTATACCGTAATCTATGAGGACAATCACCTGATTGCCCTGAATAAACCCTCTGGTTGGTTGGTCCAAGGAGATCAAACTGGAGACCGCCCCTTATCCGAGTACGCCAAAGACTACATCAAGTTTCGATATCAGAAACCTGGAGATGTTTTTTTGGGGGTCATTCACCGGATTGACCGGCCCGTTAGTGGCACCGTGCTTTTTGCCCGCACCTCTAAGGGCCTAGAAAGAATGAACAACCTCTTTAAAGAAAGAGCGGTACAAAAACGCTATTTGGCCATCGTCGAGAAACGCCCTGAAGAGCTTTCTGGCACCTTATTAAACTATATTGCCAAGGACAAAGATCGAAATATCGTTGCCGTTTCTAATAGCGCCCGTAACAAGCACTACAAATTTGCCAAGCTCGAATATCGTTTGCTTGGTGGAATTGGAGAGCACCATTTGCTAGAGGTGATTCCCCACACGGGCCGCCCGCACCAAATTCGCGCACAACTCGCCCGCATGGGCTGCCCGATCCGTGGCGATGTTAAGTATGGGGCCAAAAATAAGAACAAGGATGGTCGCATTCATCTACATGCGGCTGGGCTTTCCTTCATTCACCCCGTCAAAAAAGAACCTATTGATATTTGGGCCCCCATTCCCAATGAGCAAATCTGGAAGCTTTTCAAAGATGCTTTGGGAGAAATGCCCGATTACCAAAATGTCATTATCTAAACAGCAAAACAAACAACTATGGAGCAGGTAAAAGCCGTCAATGTACAAGAACTCAAACGGATGCAAGACGACCAATTTGATTTCCAACTGATCGACGTTCGAGAAGCCGATGAACTCGATATTTGCCATATCAATGGGACGCATATTCCCTTAGGCGAAATTGATGTCCGCGCTCAAGAAATTGCCCGCGACAAGCCCGTAGTTTTACACTGCAAAACGGGCCGCCGTTCCTATATGGCCGCCCTTTTCCTACAACAACAACACGGTTTTGAGAATCTCTACAGCCTAGATGGCGGCATCATCGCCTATGCTAAGGAGATTGATCCTGAGATGACCGCTTATTAGATTATTTTTTTGGGCCTCCGCTGAATATAATGTTGCGGCGGTTACTCCCTTTAGTCGTCGAACTGCACCCTAAAGGGTTGGTTGTCGTTTCGGGGCCCGCTGTTTTGGGGCCTCCGCTGCGGCTTCGCCTTGCGGCGCTACGTTGCGGGGCTCGCAGGCCTGCTCGGCCCTGCGCCGCCTATGGCGGCTGGGTCTGGCCCTTCGGGCCACCCCTCCACATCGCTAGGCCAAGGCTTTCCCTTGGCCTTTGTGGTAGATTAGATTCTATTTTATCATTTACTACCTAAATCGTAGTCATTAGCTAGCTATGCCTCAAGAAGTAGAAATTAGCATTTTGCCGCAGGAGCTGGAGCAAGATGCCCTGATCGAGAAGAAATTGCGCAAAAAATTGCGCTGGCCCAAGGATCAACAGTTGGCCCATTGGCATGTTCGCCGCAAAAGTTTAGACGCTAGGGGGCGGCAACCGCTGTTCCGCCTGCGTATTGTGGCCTATAAAGCTGGAGAAGTCGTTCCCGAAACGCCTTCTATTATTGCGGCCTTGCCACAGGTCCAAGATCGCCCAAAAGTACTGATTGTTGGGGCGGGGCCTGCGGGTTATTTTGCGGCCTTAGAACTGATTGAGTTGGGCTTAAAACCCATCATTCTAGAACGGGGAAAAGATGTGCAGGCCCGCCGCCGCGATCTCCGCGCCATCCAGCAATTTGGAGAGGTTAATCCACATTCTAACTATTGCTTTGGCGAAGGTGGGGCGGGTACTTATTCTGATGGAAAGCTCTACACTCGGGCCAAGAAAAGAGGCAGCATAGAAAAATCGCTGCGCCTATTTGTTGAGCATGGTGCTCCAAGCGACATTTTGGTTGATGCGCATCCGCATATTGGCTCCAACAAGCTGCCCAAAGTAGTGGCCGCCATGCGAGAGACCATAGAAAGCAAGGGCGGAGAAATTCACTTTGGGGCTTGGGTAACGGACTTTCTGATTGAAGAGAAGCAGGGCCAGAGAACCCTAAAAGGCTTGCGCACGGCTGATGGCCAAGAATGGTGGGGTCAAGGCGTCATATTAGCTACTGGCCATTCGGCTAGAGATATCTTCCGTTTATTGGACCAAAAAAAGGTAGCGATTGAGGCCAAGCCCTTTGCCCTTGGGGTTCGGATAGAGCACCCACAGGCCCTTATTGACGAATTGCAATATGGAATAAAAGAGCGGCCCAAAGAGCTGCCCGCCTCAAGTTACAGCCTAGTTTGTCAGGTAGAAAATCGGGGAGTATTTTCCTTTTGTATGTGTCCGGGGGGATTGATTGTGCCGGCTTCTACGGCTCCGGGCGAATTAGTTGTCAATGGTATGTCGATGTCTAGACGGGATTCTCCCTTTGCCAATTCGGGCATGGTGGTGGCGGTAGATATGGAAGATTTAAAAGAGTATGCGCATTTGGGGCCATTTGCGGCCATGAGCTTCCAGCAAGAAGTAGAGCAGGCCCTTTTTCAGGCGGGAGATGGGAGCCAGGCGGCGCCGGCACAGCGTTTAACAGACTTTGTAAAGGGGAAACCTTCTAGTAGTTTGCCCAAGACCTCTTATATACCGGGGATTTATTCGGCTCGTTTGGACCAGTTGCTTCCTGCGGGGATTAGTCGCCGTTTGCAGCAGGGTTTGCAGCAGATGGGGAAAAAGATGCGGGGATATTATACCGAAGAGGCCCAGTTAATTGGGGTAGAGAGTCGGACCAGTTCGCCGATTCGGATACCTAGGGAGTCGGATAATTGTATGCATCCTGAATTGCAGGCCCTATTTCCCTGTGGAGAGGGGGCGGGTTATGCGGGCGGCATCATTTCGGCGGCAATGGATGGGCAGAAAGTAGCTCAGGCTTTGGCCAAATGGATAGCGGTACAATAATTTTGCGGTGGACAGGGCGCGAAGCGCCCGCAGGCCTAGCGATGTGGAAGGGTGGCCCGAAGGGCCAGACCCAGCCGCCATAGGCGGCGCAGGGCCGAGCAGGCCTGCGAGCCCTGAAAGGGCCCGGCCGCCGAAGGCGGCAGGCCCCAAAACAACAGCATAAAACAACAACAGATGGGATTATTTAGCAACCCTTTAAAGAACCCCAAAGTCTTGAACATGGTCTTTGGGAAGGCCCAGGAAGAGTTAAACGAGGCCTTAATTTATCGGAAAAAGCAGTTTGAGGACCCCAACTTATATATGTGGGTGGAGGTAGATCAGGGCTTGCCTTTTGTTTGCTTGCGCAATCAGGCGGGAGAAAACTTGGTACGGATGACGGCCCAGCAGTTATTGGAAGATGAGGCCATACAGCAGCAGCTCAAGAAAATTCCGGCCATCGTTCGGCCCTTTATCAAGTGGGATATCGTTTTGCCAAAAATGAATGCGATTTTGGTCAGCAAGTTGGGCAAAAACAAGAATATCAAGGTAACAGAGGGGGTAGAAAAGGCCATTGTAGACCTTTGGGAAGCGGGGGAAGAGCGGGAAAAAAATGTTCCTCTGGAGCAAATATTCTTGTAGAAAAACAATCTTTTGGGGGAGAATTGCGTAAAAGAATAAAAAAGGAATGGTCTAAAAGACAGCTTGGCAAGTAGTTTGCCCAATCATGGGAACCAATACAAAACAAGCCCTTCAATTATTCATCACCAACTTTTATCTCTAAGTACATGCAGAAGTTAGCGTTTCTATTTCTCTTTTTTGCTTTTAGTTTATCATTTGCGCAGGCGCAAGGAGGCAGTGAGAAAAATCTGATTAAGACTTTGGATCCGGAGGGAGCCGAGAATATCAGTTTCAAATTTAATTTTGAAGAACTGCAATTGGAGCCTTGGGATCAGGGTACTTTGCGTATTCGTCTTTTGGTTCATTCTAATTATCCAGAATCGATCATGAAAGAGTTGCTCAAAGCGGGTCGTTATGAGATGCAAGGATTATTGGATGGGGATACTTACTATATCACGATGCCAAATTTGGATAAGATGATTACAGTGGGTAACTTGTTGTTGGAGGAGCAAATTTTTGTGTCGGTACAGACCCCGGGCTACTTTGAAAAAGAAGGAAAGACCATTAAGAAAAAGCTAGATCCTGCTTTAGTGGTTAATGCTCGTGGCAATCAGGCGGCTCTCAAAAAGATGCGTCAGATCAAAGAGGATATTGAGGATAAAGTAGAAGTAGAATTTGTTTGGATTGGTGTGAATGAGAAAACATCGGCCAAGGCGAACATGAAAGAGCGCTTCAACAAGAAAGAAGAAAAGGCCAAGGGTCGTGTACATGGTCTTTCTGATGAAGAGCCCGTTGGGGCTAGCCGCCGAGCTACTACGCAACCCAATATGACTGCTGAAGAATTTAAAAGCCAATATGGTGGCATCTGGATTTTGGTAGAAGATGAGCTCGACTACAAATAGCCAATTGCTTCCGTCCTTATTTTAATTTTGTATACAAAACACAGAATCATGAGAATCTCTGCCTTTATTGCTCTATTTATGTCTTTTGCTTTTTTTGTACAAGCTCAAGAGAACAGTGAAAAAACGCTAGTAAAAACGCTAATGCCCGAGGAAAGCTCGGAAGTAATTTTTGAGACCAAGAATGCTACTATTGGTTCTGAGCCTTGGGATCAGAAAGGAATGCGTGTAGAAATCGAAGTAATTTCTAATATGCCTGTTTCTGTATTGGAGCAGTTGGTAAAAGCTGGCCGTTATGAGCTAGAAGGTCGCACAGAAGATGGTATTTTCTATGTGAATGCGCCTAAAATGGAAAAGCAGGTTACTGTTCGCGGTAAGTTGTTGGAAGAAGTCATCAACTTCAATGTAAAAACTCCTGGTTACTATGTGCTTAGCGAGAACCGCCTTATGCCTGATGCGGGTTTGGCTGCTCGTGGTAATATGAAGCACAGCATTGAGTCTGTGGTAGTTTTCAAGCCTGTACTAAAGACTACTCTTAAGTCTGATGCACAGATTGAGCTCAAAACGGGTGACATCAAAATTGGTGATGAGGTGATTGAAATCGAGTAAGAGATTACTTAATAGACGCTAAATATTTAGCCCTAGTTCTATATAGAACTAGGGCTTTTTTTGTGTGCATTTAGATTAGTTTGCCTTGAGCCATAAAATGCGGATTATGTAAATCGGCTTTATTATATCGCAGTGGTTTTCGGCTGTTCCAATCTAGTATTTGGCCTCCAGCTTCTTCTAGAATAATTTGAGGGGCTGCGGTATCCCATTCCATAGTTGGGCCTAAGCGGGGGTAAATATCGGCTTGGCCTTGGGCCAAGGCCATAAACTTGAGGGCACTGCCTTTGGCCACAAATTGAGCTTTTTTTAGCGAATCAATATAAGCTTGGGTAGCGGCTCTTAAATGAGAGCGGGAGCCTAATACCCGTAAACCTTCTTGTTCAAAAGAGAAAGTATTGGCCCAAATAGGTCTGTTCTCCTTTTCTTCTACCACAAAAGCCCCCTCTCCTTTTTGGGCCCAATATAAAGTCTGGCTTACTGGAGCGTATAATAAGCCAAAGACGGGTTTATCCTGTTCAATTAAAGCAATATTGATTGCAAACTCAGCATTCCGATTCACAAACTCTCGAGTACCATCTAGTGGATCAATTAACCAGCAATAACGGTATTTTTTACGCTCTTCATAGGGTGCTTTTTCTTCCTCTTCTGAGATAATTGGAATTTCGGGCCAATGGCAGGCCAAAGCCTGACAAATAATAGCATTTGAGCGTTGGTCGGCCAGCGTCAATGGACTATCATCAGCTTTTTGCTCTAGCTGCCAGTTGATTGTAGGCTGCTCATAGACGCTCATAATTGCTTGCCCAGCCTCTTGGGCAATTTCTTGGATAAGTTGAATATCAGAGGGATTTAACCACATAACGTTCTATCTAAAATTTAACTCAAATCTTCTTCCTCTTCAGCTAAAGCTGGATTTCCATCTCCATCCTGCAAATCTGGGGAACTGAAGCTAAGTGGATCCTGGCCGTAAGTCTTGACCAAAAACTCATAAACCTCAGGGAATTCTCCTTTAAAGGCCTCTGGAAAGACAAAAAAGTGTTCAGAAGCTAACTCAAAGAGCTCAAAATCAGGCAGGCCTGTATATTCTAAGCTATAGCCTATTTTAAACTGACGCAAAACATGCAGGCGAGCCAAAAATTCCATGCGATCCGGAATGGGAAGATCTTCATCATGAATATGATATTCTGACTTAAAAGCCTTCGCAAAGCCATACAAGCAAACATCATAAAATTGATGTGGAGCTTTAAGTGCTCTAATAAACATATTAACGGAAAGAACAAGGCTAGCGTAGGGCTCTTCTTCCTCAAATTCTACCGCGTGAATTTTATCATTGATCTTAGGCGTAATAAAGGTCCTTGGATAAAGAATAATCATTCCCAACTTCGGAAAGAACTCCTTTTGAAAAGCCTTCCCCATGGTTATCTGAATTGCTCTAGCCGAAACTAGCAACTGAATATCACCTGGCAGTTTCTCTGCTCCTCGCATCTGAAACTGCTTTTGCATTCTAAAGATGCTCAAACGCTGCTCAAAAAAGCGCTTGTGGTCACTCCCTAAACTTTGATAATAAGGAAAAAACTGTTCTAGAATATCCCGCTCTATCTGAGCCAAACCTGGAGGGTGTTTAACCGCCCACCACTCATAGATCCCTTTCCGAATTAAATAGGTGCCTACAAATATACCTAAGGGAATGGCGCCCAACCATTTCAATTCATCCGAAATTAAATCATAGATAAGTAAATAGGCAAAGATTATCGTCGCTATTCCAGACGGAATCAACAAAAGAGCTAAAATAGGCATAAGAATAAAATGCTAGTGGACCAAATTATATTTTTATATAGAGCCTTAGATATAGTGGTTTTTTAAGATAATTTCGCAACTAAGGATATTTATATCTAAGATATTTTCTAAATTTAGAACAGTAGCCCTTTTGCTACTCCCCCAAACAAGAAGGCCAATAGGCCCAAATTGTTACATTCAAATAAGCGTCTTAACGCTATAGGCCAAAAATAATCAACCTTATGGAAATTCGTCGTCTTTTTGATATCCCTTATTATCAAGCTGCCCATTATCCCCTCCCCAAAGCCCTCGGTGGCCAACACATTAGTGGTAAAAAGTACTATTATAGCACAGAAAAAGTACTAGAACTCATCAATAAAGTGAGCTGGGGACTTCTACAAATGGGCATGAAACCCGGCGATAAAATTGCCCTGATTTCTTATAATAACCGCCCTGAGTGGAATATCATGGACCTAGGCATGCAACAAATAGGTGTGATCAATGTTCCTGTCTATCCAACTATTAGCCCCGATGATTATGTCTATATCTTTAATGACGCCACAATCAAATATGCAATCGTAGGCCATGGTGACCTACTCGATAAGGTCCGTACCGCCCAAAGCGATATTCCCTCTCTACAAGCTATTTTCACCTTTGACCAAGCCGATGCCGAAGGCCAAGTAGACGCCAATGATCAAGAGGTCAATTTCTGGGAACATATTTGGGGCGAAAACCCAGATATGAAGATCATAGAATCTCATAAATCAAAAATTAAAGCCGAAGACCTCGCCACAATTATCTATACCTCGGGCACAACAGGCAAACCCAAAGGCGTTATGCTCAGCCATAATAACATTGCTACGAATGTTCGCGATGTACTTCCATTTATTCCCCTCCAACCTCAAGATATCGCCCTCAGCTTTTTGCCCCTTTGCCACGTTTTTGAACGTACCGTGACCTATAGCTATATGGCAAAAGGCGCCCAAATTTTCTATGCTAAAGACTTAGATACCCTATCCGAAACCTTACAAGATATCCGCCCGCATTTCTTTACTACAGTACCCAGACTCCTAGAAAAAGTCTACGAGAAAATGATGCTGAAGGTACAGGCCGAAGGCGGCCTCAAAGAAAAGATCTTTAAATGGGCCCTCGGACTAACCGAAAAATATGATTTTGACTGGCAAGCCTCTGGCCTAGATGCTATCAAATGGAAGATTGCCGATAAACTAGTCTACTCTAAGGTTAGAGAACGCCTAGGTGGCCGCTTGAAAGGAATTGTCACCGGTGCTGCCGCCTGCCCCCCTCGCATGACGCAATTGTTCTCCGCTGTGGGGATCCCAATTAGGGAGGGCTACGGCCTGACCGAAACCTCTCCCGCCATTTCTATCAATATTTTTGAGCCCTACCAAGCCATGATTGGCAGTGTTGGCCCTATCCTTCCTAGTGTACAAGTCAAAATTGACCTAGATGATAGCTATGGCCCCAATGAAGGGGAAATCCTCGTTAAAGGAAATTCGGTCATGATGGGCTATTACCGCAAAGAAGACAAAACTGCCGAGGTCTTCAATGAAGAAGGCTGGTTCCTAACTGGCGATATCGGAAAAATCGTAGAGAATAAAAAAGGAATCAAATTCCTCAAGATTACTGACCGCAAAAAGGAATTGCTCAAAACATCTGGTGGGAAATACGTGGCCCCCACTCCCATCGAAAGCACCCTCAAAGAAGACCTGTTGGTGGAACAAGTCATGGTGGTGGGCGAAAAACGCAAGTTTGTCTCTGCCCTTATCCAACCCAATTTTGATAGCCTCAAAAATTGGTGTAAAAATGAAAATATTCCCTGGGATAAACCCGAAAATGTACTGGCCAACCCCAAAGTACTGGCCTACTTCCAAGCTACAGTCAATCGCTATAACCCCCGCTTTGCTAAGGTAGAACAAATCAAAAAGTTCTATTTGGTCCCTACTGTTTGGAGTGTGGAAACAGGCGAACTTACTCCCACCATGAAACTCAAAAGAAGAGTCATTTTAGCTAATTATGAAGATGCTATCGAAAAACTTTATCAGTAAATTTCTTTGCCCACTCTTACTCTTTCTGCTCTTAAGCGCCTGCCAATCTTCCTCGGCAGACCCCCTATACGCTCCAGCCGATTTAGAAGGAAACTGGCGCCGAATCGATAGCAATAAACCTAGTTTAGACGCTATGGAGGTGGAAGTCCAAGGTATCGAGGCCTTTATCCGAGCCACAAATGGCAGCAGCCCTTACTTCTTGCTTGGCCAACGAAAATGGCGACGCATCCGCCCTACCGATGGCCCCAATTTTAGCTATGAAGATAAAGGCAGCAATAATGAGTTCTATGATGGTACAATGACGCTCGATAAAAGTGGTCCCACAGACTATCTTTACCTCAATATTAAAGTGGCTGGAAGCGGAAATGGGAATAGACAAACTTGGGAACGCTTTTAAATATTAGGGGCCTGCCGCCTCCGGCGGCCGGGCCCTTTCAGGGCTCGCAGGTCTGCTCGGCCCTGCGCGGGCTTCGCCCGCTGGGTCTGGCCTGCGGCCACCCTTTCAGGCCCCTAGGCCGATACTGTGGGTTTAAACCCACAGCAAATAGGTATTGCTTCGCAATGATTTATGAAATGAGGGTTAAACTTCAACCTTTTGGCCTCTCCCAATAATGTCCCGTCCTGAAAAACTGATACAGAATTTAAAGCAATAAAATTCTGATTAAATACGGTTAAAAGTTATTCTGGAAGATTTTGACCTCCTTCAAAAAGGTCAAAAAATCTTACGGAAATAACTTGTTGTCAATTTAACAACTCTGGCTTGAGATGATCTTGGGCTAGAGTTGTTTTCTTTTTGTAGCTCTTATATTCGAGCTCTTGTTGTTGGTGCATTTCAGCAGGCGGCATAAATTGGCAAGACCAATGTGGCCGAGCTTGATTATAAATATCAATACTTTGAGCGACTATTTTCTTCATGGCTTCTAGGCCCAAATGGAAAAAATCTGCAATAAATTCTTGCTTTAATATTCCATTTATTCGCTCTGCTACGGCATTTGCATAAGGGTCGTAAGATTCCGTCATCGAACAATTTATGCCTAGTTCTTTAAGTACTTGCTGATAATCATTTGAGCAATATTGAATGCCCCGATCAGAATGATGAATCAGCTCTTCATTGGGATATTGACGGCGCTTTGCAGCCTGCTGCAAGGCTCGAATAGAGCCAATACTGCTTAGGCTATTCGAGACATCATAACCCATTATTTGCTTAGAATAAGCATCTGTAACCAAGGCTAAATACATTGGATTTTCTCTCGTTCCAATGTAAGTAATATCTGAAACCCAAACTTGCTCTGGCCGATAAATTTTCAAATCAGCTATTTTGTTCTTATGCTTTCTATAGTGGTGAAAGGAATTCGTCGTTGTATGATAGTTCTTTCGGGGCTGAACGAGTAAGTTATTGGCTCGCAAAATAGTAAAAAACTTATCTCGTCCTACTCGCAGAGCCTTCAACTCTGTTTGAAGTAAATGATACAGTTTACGACCTCCTAAACGAGGCATTTTGTTTCGTACTTCTTGAACTAAAGCGACTACTTTTTCTGCCAATCCCTGATTAGAGCTATGTTTTGCCTTTGGCCTATAATACTTCTGACGATTTAGCCCGACCAGTCGACATAAGCTACTTAAGCTTATTTTTTCTTCTTTTTGGAATTTATCAACTGTTCGGGTAAAGACTTTTTTCTAATGGGAATTTGAAACTCCTCTTCCGCTATATCTATCATCATATCAAAAAATAAGGCCTTCTTATCTGCCTGATTTAGCTCCTTTTCCAAACGACGATTTTGCTTCTCTAATAGCTTCATTTGCTGACGCAATTCCATCAATTCTTGTTCTGGACTCTTTTTCATACTTCTTATTTTATAGCTCTTATCATATTGGCCATGTTTCTCAATCCATGTCCGAATTGTATTGTCTCCTTGTATCCCATACTTTCGTTGAGCTGCCTTTAATCCAATCTCTCCATTTTCTACTTCCGACACAACTTGGAGCTTAAAAGCTAAGGTATAATCTTTTTGTGTCCGCTTAACATACTGACCTTCTTTATTTTCCATCTATCTTCTGATTTTGTTGTATCAGTATATCAGGACAAGACATAATCAACAAAAAAAAAACGCCTAGCCTTCCTCTAGAAGACTAGGCGTTTTCGCTAATAGAAAGTGGTTTCGATTAGTCACGGTGATTAAAGCCGATAGAACCTGGACGTTGTTCGTCTTGTTCGATCAGTCGGAAATCTTGTAGGTCGGCAGCAGTGATTGTTTTAACCATTTCGTGGCTGCGCTCGGCATGCGAGATACTAGCCAGACGTAGATTTTGGCGACGCACCACCTCATCCACCACCTTGCGGATACTACGGGCATTGCCAAAATACTTGTGTTTGTGGTCCAGAAGGTCTTGAATATAATTTTGGAGCAACTTGCTGGCCTCTTCATTGAGATAAAGGTCTTTTTGCTCACACATATCCGAGGCAATCTGGAAGAGTTCCTCAGCGGTATAATCCTTAAACTTGAGGGTGCGATCAAAGCGAGAGAGCAGGCCAGGGTTGCTTTCTAGAAACTGCCGCATTTCCTTAGGGTAACCTGCGACAATGACCATAAACTCCCCTCTTTTGTCCTCCATGCGTTTGAGCAGAGTATCTACGGCTTCCTTGCCAAAATCGCCTTGGCCACCTTGAGTGAGGGCATAAGCCTCATCAATAAAGAGACCGCCGCCCATGGCTTTCTCGATTGCTTCATCGGTTTTGAGGGCCGTTTGGCCAGTATAACCAGCCACTAAATCCTTACGGTCTGTTTCAACCAAATGGCCACGTTCCAAAACGCCTAAGGCCTTATAAATCTTGACCAGAATGCGGGCCACGGTAGTTTTTCCTGTACCAGGATTACCGACAAAGACGGTATGTAGCGAAAAGGCCTTCTTCACATCGCGGCCAATTTCGGTATAGTAGCGGACCAATTTGGCCACCTCATCCACATCTCTTTTGACATCTTCTAGACCGACCAAGCTATGCAACTCATTGAGGGCCTCTTGCAAAAGAGGCTCATCAATAGGAATATGCACCTTGGCCTTATTGCTTACGCCAAAGGCTTTTTCGACATCTTCTAGGATAATGGTAGACAATTGTTCGGCCTCCATTTTTTCCATTTCCTCAACGCCTAGGCGCATCAGGCGGAGGGCCATATTTTGTTTACATTCTTCGATCACGCCATTGATAAAGCGGGCATTGCCAAAATTGTCATTGCGTCCGCGATAAGCTTCAACCACCTTGCGGTTAAGAAACTTGAGCGTTTCCTCATCCAGTTTGATATCGCGTTTTTCGGCGGCATAATCTGCAATTTGCATTAGCTCATCGGGGCGATAATCGGGAAATTGGATAGTTGATTGAATGCGTGAGCTCATGCCTGGGTTCTTATGGATAAAGAGATTCATCTCTTTGGGGTAGCCCGCAAAAATGATCGCAATATCGCCGGGGCCATCAGACATCTCCTTAATGAGGACCTCAATGACTTCCTTTCCAAAATCTTTTCCGTCATCGCCACGATCAGATAAGGCGTAGGCCTCATCGACGAAAAGGATACCGCCACGGGCTTTATCAATTGCTTTTTTGACCTTGGGAGCGGTTTGACCGATATATTCTCCGACCAGATCTACTCGGCCCACCTCATGCACTTGGCCTTTAGACAATAGGCCGAGGCTGGCATAAATTTGCCCGAGCATTTTAGCCACCGTTGTTTTACCTGTGCCGGGATTGCCCATAAAGACCGTATGCAAGTTAATAGCGGCATTTTCCTTAAAGCCTTTTTCCTTGCGGATTTGGATAAACTTGAGGTAAGTGGCCAGTTCATCAATCTGTTGTTTGACGGATTCTAGACCAATCAGAGCATTGAGTTCGGCTACAGCCTCTTCATAACTCATTTTTTTCACTTCTTCTTCACCTTCCTCGGTACTTTGGCCAGTAGTGCTGCTTTTGCGGCCACCAATTTGGAAAGGCATTTTGCCTTGTAGGGTTTCTTCTTCTTGGCCTACTTCAAAGGGGACCACCCCGATGAGTTGGTCCATGAAAATAATTTCTAGGGTATAACGATCTTCGAACCAATAGCCGCCTTTATCGAGGCCATAGCCAGTATCGAAGCTCAGTTGCTGTCGCTTATCGGTAATTTCGGAGAAGTACTCCATATAGGCCTTATGTTGGCCTGCGTCATTATAGAAATTAAATTGAAACTCTAGGGGGAGCAGTTCTTCCTCTTTGAGGAGATCCACGGCCATTTCGATATTGATATAGCGGGTTTTGGCTTGAGAAAAGACCTGAAGGTACTGGCGTTTTTCTAGCTCAAGGCCTTCCCCATCGCTTTCGAAGAGGCGTACCTGTTTAATTTTGAGGTAGGGGTTTTCGGTGGGGGTAACAAGGCCTCCGTCCACCACATAAAAGTGGCTAGTCCCAATAAAATCGTCGCCGATATAGGCATCCCAGCGATATTTACCTTTTTTCCACCAACCGGGCTGAGGAGTACCCCAGCCTTCGCGCACATAAAAGACATTGGTGTCTTTACTGACCTTAAAGTCTTTTTTGAGTTCGCAAAGTTGTTCTTCGGTGGCTTCATTCGTACATATTAGGCGCAGGCTAATATTCCAATCTTTTTCGTCGAACAACTTATTATAGAGGGCCATTTCTGCATAGATATAACGAGCTTCCGACTCATCATATACCCGTCTATATTTCTTTACATTTTGGTAGAGGTTTTCTACCGAGCCAAACACTTTGAGGTGTTTGAATTTATAGTTTCCGCCTAGGGCACTCATACTCTTGGATTAAAAATTCGGTTAATTTTGGGGACTTTTCTGTCCTTAAAAATACAACTTTTTCAAACTTTTGCCCGCTATCTCTGCCCAAAGAGTTTGTTAGGGTTGTTTTAGGGGCTAAATTTGGGCCCGAAGGGCCAATGGCCCAGCGCTGCGGAGGGGTGGCCGCAGGCCAGACCGAGGAGCCGAAGGCGACGCAGGGCCGAGCGAATAGCGAGCCCCGCAGCATAGCGGCGGCCGCCCCAAATTGAAGGGCGGCCGCGGGCCCCAAGAAAAAACAAAAACTATGAATTATCCACTACAACTATCGGCGGGTTGGATCCTGCTTTTGCTTTTGGGCTATTTTATCTTTTTGAGTTTGCTATCCTTTTGGCAGAGTCGGGGAAACAGCAGTAATGCAGCCTTTTATCGGGCGAATCGGGCGGCGCCCTGGCCCTTAGTGGCCTTTGGGATGATCGGGGCCTCTTTGTCGGGGGTAACTTTTATTTCGATACCGGGTGTAGTGGGGGCTGGGGGGCTCAATCAGGGCTTTTCCTATATGCAGGTTGTTTTGGGTTATTTAGCAGGTTATCTGGTCATTGCAGAGATTTTATTGCCCTTATATTATCGTTTGCGTTTGACCTCCATTTACAGTTATTTGCAGGGGCGATATGGGGAGCGGAGCTATAAAACGGGGGCTAGTTTATTCCTTTTATCGAGGACCTTAGGGGCGGCTTTTCGCTTATACTTGGTCGTCTTGGTTTTAGATAGCATTTTGCGATTGGGGGGCTGGGAGATACCGCTTTGGGCGATCACTTCTGGCTCGGTGCTTTTGATTTGGACCTATACGTTTCGCTCTGGATTACAGACGATTATTTGGACCGACAGTTTGCAGACGGGCATGATGTTATTGGCCTTGGGCTTTAGTTTGTACTACCTGTTGTCGGGCATGGAGTTGGGTGCGGCCGAGAGTTTTTCGGCCTTAGAGGCGGCCAATTTGGGGCAATTTTTCTTTTGGGAAGATGGCTGGAGCAATCCCAATAACTTCTTCAAACAGTTTTTGTCGGGTATGTTTATCACTATTGTCATGACGGGTTTGGACCAAGACATGATGCAAAAAAACTTGGCTTGCAAAGACTTGAAATCGGCCAAAAAGAACATGTATAGCTTTAGCGCTATTTTATTGGTCGTCAACTTTTTATTTCTTTGGATGGGCGGGCTTTTATTTTTGTATATGCAGCAAAAAGGCCTAGATTTTCCGATGCGGGGCGATAAAATTGCCTATGATTTGATTTATCCGCAACTGGCCTTAACCCAGCTGCCGCTCTTTATGGGCATTTGTTTTTTGTTGGGTTTGGTGGCGGCGGCCTACTCTAGTGCGGATTCGGCTTTGACGGCCTTGACGACCTCCTTTAGCATAGATATTTTGGGCTTGTCGGAAGAGGATGAAAGTGCGCAATCTAAGCAAAGTCGGCAGCGGGTGCACCTCTTTTTTTCGGCCTTATTGGTGGGGGTTATTTTGTTGTTTGCCTACATCAATGAGCAGTCGGTCATCAATCAATTATTTAAGGCGGCGGGCTATACCTATGGGCCATTACTGGGCCTTTATAGCTTTGGGTTGTTTAGTAAAAGGCGGGGCAAAGACCAGTACATTCCCTTTTTGGCCATTGGGGCGCCTTTGCTCAGTTTTGGCATCAATTACTATTCAGAAGAGTTGTTGTGGGGCTACAAATTTGGCTTTGAAATCTTGTTGTTGAATGGGGGATTGATGTTGTTGGGCTTGTTGGCTTTGTCGAGGCGTGCAAAAATTTAAAGGCATTTATTTACTTTTATTTCTGGTTTCACTGCTATATATTTACATGAAATAGTAGAAAACTTATGATTATAGAACTTACAGTAGAAAACTTTGGTCCCATCCAAGAAGCCCAGACCCTATCGTTTGAGGCGAATAAGTCGGAGCATTTAAGTGAATATTATATTCATCGGCCCAATAGTAAATTGAAGCTGCTTAAGTTGCTGTATATTTTTGGTCCCAATGCTTCAGGTAAAAGTAGTTGGTTGAAGGCCTTAGAATTTATGCGTGAGCTACAACTAGAGGCAGCTAACGATAAGAGTGATAAAATTGACTATCAACCCTTTTTGTTTTGTGCTAATCCGCTAGAAAAGGATAGTGCGCTGAGTATTCGCTTTATTCATGAAGGAATTGAGTTTGACTATTATTTTCGCTTTAATCAAGAAGCTATTTTAGAGGAAAGTCTACATTATTATGAACCTCGTCGGGCGCTTGTTTTTGAGCGAAAAACAGATTTAGCCAAGCAGTTGAGTGAACTCAATTGGGGCTCTAAGATTAAACTCTCTGCAATAGAGCAGGAAAGTCTAAAGACCCATGTACTCTGGAACCGCACTGTTTTGGGGGCCTTTCATAAGGCCAATACAGACTGTCGAGAGTTAAGAATTGCGCTTTCTTGGTTTAAGGAGGTCTTGTATGGGATGATTAACCCTGACTTAGATTTGACTGGTATTGTTTCTACACTGTTGAGTAAAGGAATTTTAGATAAAAATCTATTAGTATCTTTTCTAAAAAAAGCAGATCTGAAAATAGAGGATGTGCTTTTTGAGGAGCAAAAAGAAGATATTTCAGCTTATTTTAACGACTTTGTCGCTGCTCACCCTGAATCTGAATTGGCTCAATCTGTAGTCGATGGAAAAATAGTTCGTAAAAAGTTAATGATTAAGCATCAGGTAAAAGATGAGAATCTATCTAGCTATTATGCCTTACCTTATTCTCTAGAATCTGAGGGCACAAAACGCTATTTTGGCTTTAGTGGCTTGCTCGCTATTCTGGCCAGCCAAGCAGCTATTTTTTCCATTGATGAGGTAGGCAGCTCCTTGCATCCCGAACTATTAGAGCATTTTCTGCTTAGCTTTTTACTTAATAGCCAGCCCAATTCACAGCTTATTCTTAGCACCCACCAAAGAGAGCTTTTGCGCTCTAAGGATATTCTGCGGGCGGATGCAGTTTGGTTTACAGAAAAACAAGCCAATGGGGCTTCAGAACTTTTCTCTTTAGCTGATTTTGAAGCTAAAGATTTTCGCTCCTTAGAGGCTTATTATCATGCCTATGAAAAAGGGCGACTTGGTGCAACTCCCAATTTAGATGATCCCTATAATCCTTTAGCTAATGCGCAGAAGACCGACTAAAGCCCGTAAAAAAAGAAGTGTAAAGAAAAAGTTAGTCTTCTTTGTAGATGGAGATACTGAGAAATGGTATCTGGATAGCCTAAAAGGTTTTGAACGCTTGGATATAGATATTGCACCTCGTCTGCCAACTAAAAAAACACTTAAAGATATAGCACAAGAGCTAAGTGAAATTTGTCAGGAAGCAGATGCTAAATTAGGAGATAAGGTGATCTGGATTGTTGATTTGGATGTGCCTTATAAAGAGGATAGAGAGGGGAATCCTAAGAAATTAAATGATTATAAGCGCATCAAAACTAATTTACTAGCTGACTTTCCTGAAGTTTTTGAAGCTTGGGAAAACTTCCCATGCCTAGAGTTTTGGCTGTTGTTGCACTACAAACAAACACAAAGGTGTTATTTGAGCTACAATGACTTACTGCCTGATTTGAAAAAGCATTTAGTCGACTATAAGAAAACAGAGAACTACTACAAAAGCTCTAAGAAGGGGGCCGCAAATCTTTATGCTTTACTCAAACCCAATCAGAAAGCGGCTTACGATAGCGCAAAGCTACTGAAGAAAATAAATAAGCCCGATGCGGCTGCAGATATTTATAAGCTGATCGACTTAGTCGGTCTCTAACTAGGCCCCCTTTTCCCTAATTTCCCTATCTTTGCCCAAAAGCCACAAGATTATGAGAATTATTGGATATTTAGAAGAGGTTACCGACATGAAGGTCACCTTTTTCGAGCAGGGATTGCGCTACAGCATCAAGTTTGAAGATGGCCTCTACGAGCAAACCTATAAGTTTAGACAGGGCGAGGGTATGAGCAATCTCAAAGAGCTCAAAGCCTTAGTAGATCAACCTTTTTTGGAGGCCGTTCGGGCCCAATTTGAGCAAATGCGAGAGCAGGTCAGCGGGCTACTCAACCGCCAATTTCCCGACCAAGACGAAACCGAAGCTATCTTCATTATCTAAAGGCTAGCCCTAAGCAAAAGCCTTTTTGAATCGCTCCTAATACGCTGTTATTAGGGGCGATTTTTTTGGGGCTGCCCCTCCCTGCGGTCGGGTCGGGCTATGTCGCAGCTCGCTATTCGCTCGGCCCTGCGCCGCCTGCGGCGGCTGGGTCTGGCCCTTCGGGCCACTGCTTTCTATCCCTCAGCCTGCGGCCCTTCGGGCCTGCTAGACGCAATGAAATACGGCTTAGGAGGCTAATTTCTAATAAACTAGGCGATCCAAGCGGACAAGCCAAGGCCCAAAAACGTTTTTTAACTGCATCTGTAGGGATAAGAATCGAAAATTATTCTTTTCCAAAACTTAAATGCTATTTTTGTGAGGGTTTGGACCATAAAATACAGATGCATTTTGGTCCCCCTCTCAAAATGACATTCCTCTTAATAATAATTGACTGATATGAGCGCGCGTATTTTATACACTTTTCTTTTTAGCTGTTTGCTGAGCTTAAGTATGCAAGCCCAGCAAGATCCAATGTTTACCAAATACATGTTTATGCCTATGGCTTATAATCCCGCTTATGCAGGAACGGCTAAGGTTTTAGATATGGGGATTTTGCATCGCCAACAATGGTGGGGGATTGAGGGAGCACCAATGACGCAGGCCATCAATCTGCATTCTCCCGTAGAGGGAAAAAACATTGGTTTGGGCCTAAATATGTCTTTGGACCAAATTGCCAACTCTCGTCAATTTAATGTCTATGGCTCTTTTGCCTATCATATCCCCATCAACAAATCGGTAAAATTATCTATTGGTATGCAGGGAGGGGTTTCTAACTGGGCCGCCGATTGGACCGACTTGGAGCTAGAAGATCTTAACGACCCTGCTTTTCAGAATTTGCAACCCAATCTATGGTTGCCCAACTTTGGTGGGGGACTTTACCTCTTCTCTGAAAAGTGGTTTGTGGGTCTATCTGCCCCTATGCTCATCAATAATGCTTTGCGCCAAGAAACCAACAACCCCAATATTCCTGTGGCCCAACAATATCGCCACTATTATTTGTCTGGAGGTGTAGCGATTCCCATCAACTCTAGTATGGTGTTCCGTCCCTCTTTGTTGCTTAAGCATGTGGGGCTATTTGAGAAAAATGAGCTTAATAATGTAGCGGCACCTACAGAAATGGATGTAGATCTTTCGCTCTTGTTTAATAATCGCCTTTGGGTAGGTGCATCTTTCCGTACTGCTTTAGAAGTGATTGACCAATCTAGCACTTATGATTCTGTAGATTTCTGGATCTCTATGCGCTTTGAGAATGGCCTCCGCATTGGTGCCGCCTATGATTATACGTTAACGGAATTGCAAGGGCCCGCCCAAGGATCTTATGAGATTATGTTGGGTTATGACTTGATGCGTTACAAAGGAAAAACCACGCACGTCCGTTACTTCTAAATATTACTTGAATAAAGAGAGAGCAGCAAAATAAAACGACTAAGTACAGGACCTTTTATGCTGCTCTTTCTGCGTTTAGCAGGCGGCGAAGCCGCCGCAGGCTGAGGGATGGAAAAGGGTGGCCCTTGGGCCAGACCTAGGCGGCAAAGCCGCCGCAGGGCCGAGCGAATAGCGAGCCCTGACACAGCCCGACCCGAGCAAAGCGAGGGGCAGCCCCAAAATAAAAGCGTCTTGTGCTTAAATAAAACATATATGCGTTATAATAAATCCTTTCTTCTATTACTTTTATTTAGCCTTTTGGGGACTGGCCTAATGGCCCAGAAGGGAAAATTGCGTAAGGCGAAACGCCTGATGGAGGACTATAATTATCAGGGGGCCATTGATGTCTATCTAAAAGTATTGGAGAATTATGATGAAGCGGAGGCTAAACTAAATATTGCCGAATGTTACCGTATGCTCCGCAATTCTGATGAGATGGAGTACTGGTATGGGCAGGTATCTTTGATGCCTCAGGCCCCACCAATTACTTTGCTTTATTATGCGCAGGCCCTACAGATGAATGGGAAATGCCAAAAGGCGACCCAATGGGTGCGAGAATACCTCAAACTCATGCCCGATGATACCCGCGCACGCTTTTTAGAAAAGGGTTGTGAGGAGTCTATGGTGGAAAACTTACGGGCTGCGGGGGATCTGTACGACCTAGAACCTCGTCCAGAATTGAGCAGTAATGCCGATGATTTTTCGCCTGTTTTGTATAAGGATGGGGAAAAGGAAAGAGTAATTATTAGCTCGACTCGTGATCGGGTAAAGTCTAAGTTTCCAACCAAAATTGTAGAAGATAAATGGACCGAAGACGGCTTTGCTCAACTCTTCGATTTTGAATTGACGCTTAAAGACGAGAAGAAATATATTTACGATTATGGCGATGCCGAAAAGTACGCTAAGAAAATTCGTAAAACGCCCCGACATATTGGCCCAATTACCTTTAATGCCGACCAAACTCAGGCTTATTTCTCAGCAACAGACCTAGACGGTAAGGCTGGAAATGAAGATGGCGTGCTCCGCCAAAAAATCTATTTGGTCAATAAAAAAGGGGACAAATGGGATAAACCCGAAGGCGTGGTCTTCAACGATGAGGGCTATAATGTGATGCACCCCTCTTTGTCTAAGGATGGAACGATGCTCTTCTTTGCCTCGGATATGCCTGGGGGATTTGGGGGCTTAGACCTCTATGCCTCTTATATGGAAGGTGGCCGCTGGTCGGTTCCCGTTAACTTGGGCCCCACCGTAAATACAGAAGGCGATGAGGCTTTTCCCTTTGCTCATGGCGAGGGCGTAAACATGACCCTCTATTTTGCCTCTAATGGTTTGGTGGGTCTTGGTGGACTAGATATTTATAAGGTGACCGAAAGCTATGGTGCTTGGCTAGACCCAGTCAACCTCGGCTATCCAATCAATAGTAATAAGGATGATTTCTCGATTACGATGAATGAAACCAAAACCTATGGACTAATCGCTTCTAATCGAGATAATAGCGAAGGCCAAGGCGATGAGGGCGTAGGCGACCAAATTTATAGCTTTACTAAACTTTCGGTTTCTGTAGAAGTCATCGTTTTTGATAAAACAACCGAAATGCCCATTGAAGGGGCTACCGTTTATACCGCTTGTAGCTCTGTAGATAGCTATACCACCAACCGAGATGGTAAAGCCTTTTTGGAAGTAGGGCTCGATAATCCCTGCGATTTTGCCGCAGAAATGCTCAATTATCGCCCGAATAACGTTCGAACAAAAGCTACAGAAATCAAACCCGGCCAAACGGTCGTGATCCAAATTCCCTTAGACCTTGAAAGAGTATTTGATGTAGGAGGTACCGTAATCGATGGCTATTCTGAACAACCTTTAGGAAATGCTTTGGTCCGCCTAAAATCAGATTGCGAAGGAACAATCAATGAGTTGTCTACCCTAACCGATGAAACAGGCTATTATGAATTCCTCGAAATCAATGAGGATTGCGACTATCAACTGATTGTCTCTAAAGATGGCTATACCAAATCTTCTTCTACCTTCACCACCAGAAATATCGGTAAAGGAGATGAAGCCATTGAAGTCGATTTGGCCATTAACTGCCTACCAGGTACCGCAGATTGCCCCGACCAAAAGAAGTTTCCCGAAGATTGCTTGCCCACAGGTAACCAAGACGAAAATGGTTATGATGAATGTGAGGACCAAGAAGGCAACAAGAACTACATTGATGTCAATGGCAATAAAATCTATATGGTCACCCCAGAAGGCGATACGATCTGGTTCCAACGCCCAGAAGGCGTACCCGAAATCGTACACATTTTCTACGATTTTAATAGAGCAAATATCCGCCCCGATGCTCGTCCTGGCCTAGATTCTTTGGTGGCATTTCTCGAAATGTTCCCCCAAGCTTCTGTTCGCTTTACCTCTCATACCGATGCCCGTGGGAAAAAGCGCTATAATAAGCGCCTATCTCGCCGCCGAGCTGAGTCTGTGGTCCGCTACCTGATCGCTAAAGGAATTGCCAAAAAACGCCTGAAAGCAGAAGGAATGGGCGAAACGGTAATGCTCAACGATTGCTATGACGGCATCCCCTGTACCGAAGAAGAACATCAGGAAAACCGCCGTACAGAGTTTACAATTATTGACTGGAAAGAAGACGGCACCGAGCTGAAATCACTCAAACGCATGGATGGTATTAGTATCGATCCCTGCCGCGATTGCCCCGAAGCTCCCGCTGTAGAAGATGAAGAAAGCCTAGATGAGTCTACTTCTAGTACCAACTAAATGAACAAAATAAAAAGGACCACTTTCAATCAGAAAGTGGTCCTTTTTCGTTGCTTTAAACTACCGCCTATTCACGGTTCCAATTCTCTAGCTCTTCAGGCTCTAACAACAAATCAATTCTGTTCCGCCCCAATTTGAGCAATTTATTCCGCTCCAATTTCTTAAGCAAACGAGAAACCGCCTCCCTAGAAGCATTCAGCTCTCTAGCAATCTCCTGATGCGTAGTGCTCAAGCTATTCTGCCCCAACGAACGCGCCTTGCTCGCCAAATAACGCAACAAACGCTCATCCATCTTCAAAAAAGCAATATTGTCCAAGGCCGTAAATAACTCCTCAAAACGATTGTTGTAAGAAGTCATCACAAACTCTCGCCAACTGTGATACTGCCCCATCCAATCTTCCATCTTTTGCAAGGGAATAAAAATAATCTGACTAGGCTCCTCCGTAATCGTCCGAATCTCACTTTTCCTGCGCATCATACAACAAGTAAAAGCCATCGCACAGGTATCGCCCCCATTCAGGTAATACAAAAACAACTCGTTGCCGTCCTCCGATTGACGCAAAACTTTTACGCTGCCCTCAATCACCAAAGGCACATAGCGAATATAATCGCCATAATCCATCAACATCTCATTGGCCTCAAAACTCTTTAAAGTCGAGGAGGCTACAATCTCATTTTGCAACTCTAATTCCGTCAGTAAAGGAAAAGATTTGCGTACCAAATGTGTGGTCAGTTCCATATTTTATAGGGATTTTTCAAAAGTGGATATGCTGTTGTTTTTGGGCCTCCGCAGCAAAGCTGCGGCGCTATGTTACAGGGCTCGCTATTACTTGCTTCGTTGCGTCAGCTCCCGTTGGTCGGGTCGCTCGGCCCTGCGGCGGCTTTGCCGCCTAGGTCTGGCCTGCGGCCACCCCTCCGCAGCGCTGGGCCGCTCAGCTGTTTTCTTTGCGCTTGGCCAATAGCTTCGGCCGCAAGTACTTAAAAGCGATTCAAATAGCCAAAATGTATTTTGGCGTTGCGAAACAAAATAGCATTTTCCCAATAGTTTCCCAAAGCATAACTAATCGCAAATATGCCTACTGGGGTTTCTAAGGCTAAGCCCGCCCCAAAAGCATAGGTGTTTCGCTGCTGGCTAGCCTGTTCAAATTGGGCCAAATCACCAAATAAATAGGTGTAGCTATTTTGGCCCAAAATATAACGGACTTCCACACTTACTAAGTGATAATTCTCACTTAAGATGCTTTGTTCATCAAATGCCCGCAAGAGCTGCTGCCCCCCTAAACGAAATAACTCATTGTCGTACTTCTGAGCAGGCCCCAAAATATAGCCCATCCGATAACGCCCCATTACACTAAGCTGCCCCAATATCGGCTGATAATACTGCAAATCGGTCTCTATCTGATATTGGGCTGCCGTACTAGCAGTATCATAGAGTTGCCCAAAATCAAAGTCCAAATCCGCTGGGTCCTTTAAATTCAATATGGCCGAATTGGGCCGAATACTTTTCTGCCCCAAACTCCCTGTCAAGCCTAAGATAAATCCCCGCCTAGGATTCCAACGATAATCTACCCGCCTTAAATGATAATCTAAGCCCAACATATTCTGCCGACTATCAACCAAGCTGGGCAACTGCCGATTCTGCAAAACCGTTAAGGTATCCATTTGCTGCACAGTTGTAGTACTATTTTTCCAAAAAGCAGTCAGCTCTTGGTTCCCATCAAAAAGATAACTAAGGCCCAATTGACTAATGATGTCGATATAAGTGCTATCTCTCCGATAAATGGAAAAGTCGCCCTCTAAACCCAAAGGCGTTTTAAAGATATAAGGCGCCGAATAGACCAAGTTCAATTCCGAACGGCCCGTCTCAAATTGTTGCCATTTGCCCGCAATCTGCTGCCCCCGCCCAAAGGGATTTAAGAGCTCTATATCTACCTGCCCCGTAAATTTAAAGCGAGGAGCAGGAGGAATTGCATTGTCATTGGGCAAAACCCCAAAGATCACATCAAAGCGGCTGGCATTTTTCTTCTGCACAAATAAGATGGGCTTGGCCAAATTCCCCTCAAATAGAATGTAGGGATCGGCAGAAAGGGCCAAAAAGGGGAGCTCCGCTACCCGCTTGCGAATAGTCTGTATTTTCCGCTCATCATATAAATCTCCTTTTTTTAGGCCCAAATAACGAGACAAAAACCCTTTGCGAATGGGGATTGGCCCTTTCTTCTTTCCCTTTTGCCGAATATCTAAACTATCTAAGCGAATCAATGGCCCTTGGTCCAATAGTAGCTGAGCCGAAATATTCTGCCCCTCTATCTTGTCTAGCTGCCAATGCGTTTGCGCAAAGGGATAACCATGGCGCTCGGCATATTCTAATAAGGCCAATTCTAAATCAGAGATTTGCTCCATAGAAAAAGCCTGCCCTTCCAAATCCCAATATTTTGGCCCCAAGGCCGCCAACTGATAAGGCGAAATACTATCTAGGGCCAACTGCTCTAAGCGATAGACAGGTCCCAAGATAACGGGCACAACATAAGCCTGACTATCCAACTGCCTAGGCGGCCCCAACTCAGCAGCCAAATACCCCAACTGATGTAGCCTTGCCAATTGTTTGGGCCAGTATTGCTGCAAGGCCGCAGCCGTTAAGCCCTGAGGTTCAGCCTCTTTCTTGAGCCAACGCTTAGGCAAACTATCCAAAGGAAAGGCTAAAGAAAACTGCTGCCCATAAACAACAACAGTAGATAATAAGCAAACTAAAAATATAAGCAAAGAAGGCATAGACAAAGCTATTTTGGGAACTGTTCTGTATGAGCCCTTAAATTCATCTGGCTCTCCCAACCAGCATTATGGCTGAGGGATGGTAGGGGGTGGCCGAAGGCCAGACCAAGCTTTTGAGCAAAGCGAAAAAGCGCAGGGCCGAGCGAACAGCGAGCCCCCGCACAGCCCGACCCGAAGGCCCAAAGGGCCGTAGGGGCAGCCCCAAATAAATAATAACAAAACTTTTAAGCGATTTAAAGTAGGGGGCTTAGGCGAATTGAAAACTAGTTGTAATTTAGTCCGCACAGAAAACAACAACTATGCAAGAGGATTCATTAAGCGTTTTTGATATGTTTAAGGTGGGCGTTGGCCCCTCGAGCTCGCATACGCTGGGCCCATGGAATGCCATGCTGCACTTTATTCACAAACGACTTGGGGCCGAGAATTGGCCAAAGGTAAAACAAATTCGGCTAGAGCTTTATGGCTCTTTGGCCAAAACGGGTATTGGGCACGGGACCGATATTGCGGTGCTGATGGGCCTGCTCAATGAGGACCCCAAAACGACGGATACCGATTTAATTGGGGCCCGCATTCAAGATATTAAGGCTGGCCAACGGATTTTGCTGGGCGGCCAAATAAAGGTCCCTTTTTGCTATGAACAGGATCTGCAGTTTTGGCCCGAAAACCTGCCTTATCATCCCAATGGCATGAAGGTAAAAGCCTTTTTGGCCGATAAAATAATTGAAGAAACTTACTACTCCGTAGGCGGTGGCTTTATTGAATGGGCCTCGGCTCTAGACCATCCGCATATTCAGGAGGAACAGGATTTTCCAGAGCTGGTCACCAGCTATTCGGTCCGCAAAGCCAAGGATATTCTCAATTATTGCCAAGCTATGGATGGCGCCTCGATTAGCCAGTTTGTCTTGGAAAGAGAGAAGCAATGGCGACCCGCCGAAAGCAGCCTGTTGCAAGCTTGGGAGATCTGGGAGGTCATGAAGGCCTGTGTCTATAAAGGTTGCCACCAAACTGGGATTTTGCCTGGAGGCCTGCAGGTGCACCGCCGCGCCAACCGCATGATGCAACGCCTATTGGGCGAAAACGCTAGTTATAGCAATGTCCAAGAATGGATCGGCCTGATTCGAGGGAAACAACATGCTCATCAAGATATTTTTAAGTGGGTCAGTTGCTTTGCCCTCTCCGCCAATGAGGAAAATGCGGCCTTTGGCCGAGTGGTTACGGCCCCTACCAATGGGGCTTCTGGCGTGATTCCCGCCGTGCTGATGTACTATATCTGCTTTGCCGATAACTTTAAGAAGGAGAATATCGCTCGCTTTCTCCTAACGGCTGGACAGGTAGGGGTTTTGTTCAAAATCAATGCGACCATTTCTGCGGCTATGGGCGGCTGTCAAGCCGAAATTGGAGTCTCCTCGGCTATGGCCGCCGCTGCCCTGACCGAATGTCTGGGCGGTAGCTATGAGCAGGCCCTAATCGCTGCCGAAATTGCTATGGAACACCATCTGGGCCTCACCTGTGATCCTATTGGGGGGCTGGTCCAAATTCCTTGTATCGAGCGCAATAGCATGGGGGCCATTAAGGCGATCAATGCGGCCTATTTGGCCCTAGAAACAGAGCCAGGCCAAGCTAGAGTGGCCCTAGATGAGGTCATTTTGGCTATGTGGGAAACCGCTCAAGATATGAACTTTAAGTATAAGGAAACTGCAGAGGGCGGGCTGGCTGTACAAGTGCCAATCGGCCTTTCAGAATGTTAGGAGGATGATTAGGGGCTGCCCCTACGGCCCTTTGGGCCTGCGGGTCGGGCTGTATCGCAGCTCGCAGTTCGCTCGGCCCTGCGCCGCCTTCGGCGGCTGGGTCTGGCCCTTCGGGCCACTGCTGCCCATCCCTCAGCCGATTCGCTGGCCGAAGGCCAGCGCAGGCCGTTAGCCCTAGGTTATACGCTATAGGGGAGCATTGTAGCAAAGCAGTCCTATCTATTTTTGCTGTGTTCTAGAGGACTAAATGAGAGCGAAGACCTTGGGGGCTTGGCTCTTTTTTTTTGTAAATTCTGGCTAGTAGGGCCTAAAATAAGGGGAAGGATTATCAGAGGTCCTCCTTAGGAGGTGCAGAGGTCCTCTTTAGGACTACTGTAGGTCCTCGCTAGCATCAAGAGAAGTCCTCGCTAGGGTTTCCTTAGGTCCTCCTGAGGACCTAAAGACCTCCTCCTGAGGATTAGGAGAAGTCCTCGCTAGGATTAAGGAAAGTCCTCAAGAGGATTTTCATTGGTCCTCTCGAGGACTAGTATAGGTCCTCGCTTGGGGGTGTAAGAATCCCCCTGAGGACTATGCGACCCCTACAGAGGGGTATGGGAACCCCTCTGTAGGGCTAGGAGAACCCCTCTCTGAGACCGCAAAGAGGAGCAACTACCATAGTAGTTGCTCCTCTTTATTATTTGGCCAAAGGGTTGATTTAATTAAAGCAAAAGCCTTTATAGACGGCTTTTTGTTGCATCAGTAACAGGCCCAACTGCTTGACTTCATAGCGGAGTAAGGCTTTACGGGCGGGGCTATTTGGGGGCAGTTGTAGATAATTCAGCTTAGCGATATCTTGAATAGGGAGTTGAGCGAGGAGGTCAAATTCGCCCATATCCTTTTTAATAGTGAGGGGAAGGGCCAGAGGATATTGGGCTTTGAGTAAGCGAAGTTGTTGGATTAGCCAGTGGTCCTCTATGCGTAGATTTTGGGCATTAAGCACTTGAACCTGACCACCGGGATAGGGTTTATCTTGCCATTTAGGTTCGTACTGAGCCAATTGGAAAAGGTCTACTACTTCTAGGTAGATATCGGCTCGGCCATCGGGATGAATCTTAAGGATAGATTTGAGGCGGGCCAGACAGCCTAATTGTCCAGTTTGTGGGGCCTCATCTATAGTACAAGGAATACCGATGAGTGGCTGCTCTCCTGTTTTTAGGTCCTCTAATAATTTGCGGTAGCGAGGCTCAAAAATATGGAGTTCGAGTAGTTCGCCAGGCAGTTTGATTAAGGGGAGGGGGAAGAGTGGCAGCGCTTTAAGCATAGGCAGTTTTATTTATAGTAACAGATGAAAGATAAAAACTGTTGATGGCTATTTTAGTGATTTAGGAGGAGTAGGGATAAAAAAAGGGCAGCCCAGCTAAAACATAACTGTTGAGTAGCCCAGCGATCTGAAGGGGTGGCCGTAGGTCAGACCGAGCCAGCAGAGCTGGCGACAACAAGGCTGAAAGCCGCAGTTCGATGACTGAAGGGAGTAACCACCGCAACATTATATTCAGCGGTGGCCCAAAAAGAAAAACTAATTTTAATCCACTTCAATTTCTAGCCCGTCATAGGCAAAGCGAATATGTTTGGGCAGAGGGGCTTCCTGCTCTTCATGTAGGCCCATATTATGGCTGATGTGTGTGATAAAGGCTCTTTTTGGAGCGATGCGTTTAATCTCTTCTAGGGCTTGGGCCAGCGTAATATGAGAATAATGTTCTTCGTGGTGCAGGGCACTAATGACCAAAGTATCGAGTCCCTGCAAATAGGTGTATTGGTCCTCAGACATAGCCTTAAAATCGGTCAGATAAGCAAAATTGCCGATGCGGTAGCCCATCACGGGCAGGCGGCCGTGGCTATATTCCACGGGCATCCAATCTAGGCCGATCAGTGAAAAAGGCTGATTTTTTTCTACTGTTTGCAAGAGGACCTTGGGCACACCGGGATAATCGGCGGCAAAAATGTAGGCAAAGCTCTCTTTGAGGGCCTTTTGGACGCGGGTCGTGGCATAGAGCGGCATATCCATTTCATGTCGAAAATTAAAGGGGCGGACATCATCTAGGCCAGCCACATGATCTCGGTGTTCATGCGTAATGACGAGAGCCTCGATTCGGTCTACGTTAGCGGCCAGCATTTGAGCTCTAAAATCGGGGCCGCTATCAATGACCACTGCTTGGCCCTGATGTTCTATCAGGATAGAAACTCGCAGGCGTTGATTTCGGGGATCTTTGGATTGGCAAACCTCGCAATCGCAGCCAATTACTGGAATGCCTTGAGAGGTTCCCGTTCCTAAAAATCGAATTTTCATAGTTTATAGCTTTAACGCAGTAAAAAGAGGGAGCCCTTTTGCTGCTTGTCTTTGCCCGCTTCTAATTGATATTGGGCCAAATAAATATAGACACCTTGAGGGGCGGGTTGACCGTTGATTTTGCCATCCCAACCCTGCATAATATCTACAGATTCAAAAATTAGGGCGCCATAGCGATCATAAATTTGTAGGCGGTAATTGCCTATATTTTGGCCAAAGGCTGCTCGAGGTCTAAACAGAGGGTTTCGGCCATCGGGAGCTAGGGCATTGGGAAAATGGAGCAAGGCTCTTTGGCTCAAGCAAAACTCATTGGAACGGCTCGACCAAAAGCGGTATTGGCCGTTGGCTAGTTTTAGGCGGCCCTCGGCCTGTACATAATAACAGCGGTTGGCCTGTTCTGGATTAGTTAAATCCACAGGATCTAAAAATGTTCGCTGGCTGCTATCTAAAAAACTAATTTGTTGCCATTGGCCTTGCTCCAAAGCATAGAGCTGATAAAACTCGGCTTCTAAGCTATCGCCTTCTAGCGGCAACCAATCTAAGCGGTTTTCAAAATTATCTAGGGCCTCGCCTCTTAGCTCTAGACTAAGCGCTTGATTGCTCGAATAGCTTAGGCCACAAAGATCTCTAGCAATAACTCGGTAATAATAGGGCCCCGCAGCACTGTCTATCCCCAGATCCAAATAGCTATTCTGCTGATTAGTTTGTACGGGAATCACTAAGCGATCCTCCCAGTTTTGCCCATCGGTAGAGCGTTGTAATCGACCTTCGGCAAAATCGCTATCCAAATCCCAGCGCCAGTGCACTTCTATACCAGCATTGGCGGGGGTATAACTGAGCTCCGTCAATTCTAAAAAGTCAATGGGGCGATTGGCCGAGATATTAAAATCTAAGATATTGCTATTGGCTCGATAACTACCATTTTCCTCCATGGCTTCTATCCAAAAACGCAGGCTTTGGCCATCCTCCGCCCCCAAGTAACTATAGCTATTGCTATTCACGGTATCTATCAGTTGGGGACTACCCCCATTTTCTTGCATCCAAACCAAATAGCCCGCCACCCCATCGGCCCAATTTTCATAGGGGTTCCAGTTTAAATCTAAACGGCGGCTACAAGGCTCAAAGCTAGACGATAAAAACATAGAACTATGTGGACCAGTGGTACCATCTACAGACGTACCCTCTCCCAATGGACCTTTATTACAATTGCTCACGGCAACTATGGCATAGCGCACCAATAAATCCGCAGAATTGACATCCGTGAACTGCGTACCCGTTACTAATTGGTTATTTGCAGGATAAGGGAAAAAATTACCCGATCCATAGGGATTCTCTTTATAAATCTGATAACCAATAATGCCTGGGCTCGGACTAGCCGACCAGCTCAAAACAGGCACACCCGTCTGCAAATCTACAGACTGAAGATTGGGCGTGATGGGCCGAGCATTATCTATCACCGTAGAACGAGTTAAAATACTCGCCCCACAAAGTAGCCCCACTTGATAAAAACGGTTTCCCCCACTTCCATATAAATACAACTCGCCCAACTGAGCAGGATCTGTAATAGTATCTATCGGCTGCAAATTGCTAGCAGTAGGTCCAGAAAAAACCACATAGGCCGTGAAATTTGCACAAAGATTGGAGGAGGACCAAGTCAAAGAATCATTGCTACTACCTGTCAACTGCCGAGCACAAAGATCAAAAACAGCCGCCTGTCCCCTCCCCTGCTCAGGCAAAAGACAGAGGAAAAACAAGAAGCCAAAGAAATATAAATAGATATCGCGCATAAAATTCATCCTGATTTATCGAACTGCAAGAGCTCAAATTTAAAGATAATCAAAAAGGAATAAAGGCCGAAAAGCCCGCTTTACTGCAGCATTAACGATTGGCCCCAGTCAAAGATTATGAACGCAATTTCTCCAAATCCCTAAAATAAGCGTTAAAACTTAATGGAAAACTTGGAAAACTGAAACAAAGTCTATACATTTAATGTATATACATCAATATTATGAAACGGAAAGATTTTGTCAAATGGCTAGCACTTAGCCCATTCTTATTTGCTATGCAACCACTATCTAAATTAGGCAACTGGAGCGACTCGCTCGACAACAGCGCCAAAATGCCCGTCCTATTTTTAGGACACGGTAGCCCCATGAATGCGATCGAAGAGAATCAATTCGTGCGCAACTTTAGAGATTTGGGTAAAAAATTGCCCAAGCCTAAGGCAATTCTTTGCGTTTCGGCTCACTGGCTCACGCAAGGGACCAAAATCATGGCTTCTGATCCGCCCAAAACAATTCACGATTTTGGCGGCTTCCCTCAAGCCCTCTTTGATGTGCAATATCCCGCTCCTGGCGACCAACAACTGGCCCGCGAGGTCCGTGATATGGTCGGTGGCGATTTGGACCACAGCTGGGGGCTCGATCACGGTTCTTGGTCGGTCATCAAGCACCTCTATCCCAAGGCCGATGTGCCCGTCATCCAGATGAGCATTGATTATAATAAACCCGCCAGCTACCATTTTGAGTTGGCCAAAAAGCTACAACAGCTCCGCCACAAAGGCGTGTTGATCGTAGGAAGCGGTAATATTATTCATAACCTCCGCCAGGTCAATTTTTCTAAAATCAATACGATTGGTTATGGCTACGACTGGGCCAAGGAGGTCCACGCCAAAACGGGCCAATACCTCAAGGACCAAAATTATCAGGCCCTCATTGACTATAAAAAGGGCGGCAAAGCCTTTGAATTGGCCATCCCCACCCCCGACCACTATTTTCCCATGATCTACAGCATCGGCCTAGCCGACAAAAACGATCAAATCCGCCTGTTCAATGATGAACTTTTGGGCGGTAGCCTCAATATGACTTCTTTCATTTTGGGCGAGGGAATTTAATTTTTTTGGGGGCTGCCCCGCCCTGCGGGCGGGTCGGGCTGTGTCGCGGCTCGCTTTTCGCTCGGCCCTTCGCCAGCTCTGCTGGCTCGGTCTGACCTACGGCCACCCCTTTCACATCGCTAGGCCTGCGGGCCTTCGGCCCTGCAAAACGCAAATAAAGGAGCAAAACTTCGGTTTTGCTCCTTTTTTCTTTTAAGGCAAGGCCTTAAAAGAATACCCCTTTGCGCTAAAATATGCCAAGAGCTCTGGCAACAAAACTCGAAGATGAGCGCCCGCCTTCAGGCTATCATGCAAGACGATAATGCTTCCATCTTGGGCCTTTTTTTTGAGCAGCTGCATAGATTGTTGGGGGCTTCTTTGGGCATCAAAATCGCCAGGAATAATTTCCCAAGCAATGATTTCATAGCCTTTGGCCCGAATGGCCTTGGCTTGGCTAGGCCGAATGCGGCCGTAAGCTGGCCGAAAATAACGGGATTGGATAAACTGCTCGGCCTTTTCCAAATCGGCTAGATAATCGACAGTACTGCTTTTCCAGCCATTGAGGTGGGCATAGCCGTGCATAGCCAAACAATGCCCTTCGGCTAGGGTGGCTTGGGCCAAAGCGGGCAAGGCCGCTACATTTTTGCCTAAGCAAAAAAAGCTAGCTTTCGCTTGATAGCTAGCGAGTTGGTCCAAAATCCAGCGGCTGTGTTCTGTTGTGGGCCCATCATCGAAAGTAAGGTAGAGGCAAGGCCCAGTAGAAGAAGCTGGATAATGCGTGCGCATAGTCGAAAAAAAGCGCTGCCAAAAGCGGGGCGTATATTTAGGATACCACATCTCTATTCCAGATTTCCCAAGATTTTTCGGCTTGTCCAATGAGCATAGGCAAGCCATTTAATGTTTTGGCGCCTTGTTCGGCCCCTTTTTGCAAAAATAGCGTTTGGGCTGGATTGTAAATGAGGTCGTACAAATAATGATTGGGACCAAGGGCTTCATAGGGTAAAGCTGGGGCCTGATCTATTTTGGGGTACATGCCCAGGGGCGTTGTATTCACAATCAATTGATAATCTTGTAGGAGTTCGGCACTCAGGTCTCTGTAGCTCAGTTGCCAGCGTTCGGGGGTTCTGGAAACCACCTTATGCGGAATCGCTTCTAATTCTAGGGCGTGGGCCACCGCTCGGGCAGCTCCGCCATGGCCCAAAACTAGGGCTTGTAGGGCGGGCCCCTCTCCTAGTAGCTCTTGCAAACCTAAGCGAAAGCCCATCACATCAGTATTATGCCCCATGAGCTGGCCATTGGGCAAAAACTGAATACAATTGACGGCCCCCACGGCCACGGCCGTAGGCGCTAAAACCGAGAGATAAGGAATCACCGCCTGTTTATAGGGAATCGTTACATTGAGTCCCTGCAGTTGAGGGTATTGGGCCAAAAGCTCGGGCAGGGCCTCAATTTGGTCCAGGGGAAACGCCTTATATTCGGCGCTGAGGCCGGCTTTTACAAATTTCTGATTAAAGTAATTGGGGGAAAAGCTATGTTGGAGGGATTTGCCCAATAAGCCATAAAGTTGCATGAGAATAAGATTAGTGGGGAAAGAAAATAATTGGTCCAATTGGATTTTGCAGGGCCGAAGGCCCGCAGGCCTAGCGATGTGAAAGGGTGGCCGTCAGGCCAGACCGAAGCGCTGCAAGCGCTGAAGGGCCGAGCGAATAGCGAGCCCTGTAACGTAGCGCCGCAAGGCGAAGCCGCAGCGGAGGCCCCAAAACGACAACAAAGGGAGTAAGGCCCCTAAAAAGCAGAAAGCCCCCAAAAAGGAGGCTTTGCATAATCTATTGATATTGTTTTTCGTAGTAATCGCGGTAGCTACCAGAGACAATATGCTCTAGCCAATCTTCATTATCGAGATACCATTTGACGGTTTTTTCTAGGCCCTCTTCAAATTGGAGAGAGGGGCCAAAATCCAGTTCATTTTGCAATTTACTGGCGTCGATGGCATAGCGGCGATCGTGGCCGGGGCGGTCCTTGATGAAGCTAATGAGTTGTTCGGCGCTGCCGGCTTCTCGGCCCAGTTGTTTGTCCATAATTTTGCAGAGCAGACGGACCAGGTCGATATTTTTCCATTCATTGTGGCCTCCAATATTATAGGTTTCGCCTAATTTTCCTTGGTGGAAAATTTTATCAATAGCGGCGGCATGATCCTTCACCCAAAGCCAGTCGCGGGTATACTTCCCGTCGCCATAAATGGGCAAAGTTTTCTGCTTTTTGATGTTATTGATACAGAGCGGGATCAGTTTTTCGGGAAACTGATTGGGGCCATAATTATTGGAGCAATTGGAGATGACCACAGGCAGGCCGTAGGTATGGTGGTAGGCGCGCACAAAATGGTCGGAGCTTGCTTTAGAGGCCGAATAAGGCGAGCGGGGATCGTAGGCGGTTTCCTCCGTAAAGAGGCCCGTTTCGCCTAGGGTGCCATAAACCTCATCGGTAGAGACGTGATAAAACAGCTTATCGGCCATGTTATTGGCCCAAGCCTTACGGGCGGCTTGCAGGAGTTGGAGGGTCCCCATCACATTGGTTTCCACAAAAGCGAGTGGATTCTCGATAGAGCGATCCACATGAGATTCTGCGGCCAGGTGAATAACGCCATCAAATTGGTATTGCTCAAAAAGTTGGTCGAGCAGGTTTTGGTCCAAAATATTGCCTTTGACAAAGCTATAATTTGGGGCTTGTTCTACCGATTTGAGATTTTCTAGATTGCCAGCATAAGTTAGGGCATCTAGGTTGATAATTTGATAGTTCGGATATTTATTCACGAGCAGCTCCACCAGATGGCAGCCGATAAAACCGGCGCCACCTGTAATGAGCAAAGTTTTTTGATTCTTCATTAGAGGAGTACTTTTTTGAAGTATTCATAGGTTTTGGCCATCCCTTCGGCGCGGCTCACCTTGGGTTCCCAGTCTAAGATTTCTTTAGCTAGGCTAATATTGGGTTGGCGTTGTTGGGGATCGTCTTTGGGGAGTGGGTGGTAGCCGATGCTTCCTTTGCCTACCATTTGGACCACCTCTTTGGCAAAATCGAGAATCGATATTTCGTCGGGATTACCAATATTTACGGGCATAGCATAATTGCTCATGAGCAGGCGGAAAATGCCTTCTACCAAATCATCTACATAGCAAAAAGAGCGGGTTTGCTGTCCTTTACCAAAGACCGTAATTTCTTGGTCCAGCATCGCTTGAGAGAAGAAAGCGGGAAGTGCTCGGCCATCGTCTACGCGCATACGGGGACCATAAGTATTAAAGATCCGTACGATGCGAGTTTCCAGTTGGTGGTAGGTATGATAAGCCATAGTAATGGCTTCTTGGAAGCGTTTGGCCTCATCATAGACACCACGGGGGCCGATGGGGTTCACATTCCCCCAATAATCTTCTGTTTGGGGGTGAACAAGGGGGTCGCCATAAACCTCTGAGGTAGAAGCGACCAAAATGCGAGCATTTTTGGCTCTCGCCAAGCCCAAAAGATTATGCGTACCCAAAGAGCCTACTTTGAGGGTTTGGATCGGAATTTTGAGGTAGTCAATAGGGCTAGCGGGAGAGGCAAAATGCAAGATATAATCGAGTTCTCCGGCCACATGTACAAACTTAGAGACATCATGATGATGAAACTCGAAGCGTTCTAGGGGGAAAAGGTGTTCGATATTGCGGATATCGCCTGTAATGAGGTTATCCATGCCGATCACGTGCATGCCTTCAGCAATAAAGCGATCGCAAAGGTGAGAGCCCAGAAAACCTGCGGCTCCAGTAATCAATACGCGTTTCATAGTTTATTAGGCTTTAGGGTGAACGGTAGCACGGCCAATGCTTTCGTAATAAAAAGGTTGTTCGCGCATTTGCTCTAGCGAGTAAACGTTGCGGCCATCAAAGATGACATTGTTATTGAGCAGGCTAGCAATTTTAGCAAAATCGGGTGTGCGGAACTCGTTCCATTCGGTCAAAATAGCCAAAGCATCAGCACCTTCTAGGGCCTCATATTTATTTTCGCAAAGTGTAATTTTATCGCCAAAGATTTGCTGAATATGGCTCATCGCTTCGGGATCAAAAGCCTGTACTTTTGCGCCTAGCTCTAGCAATTGTTCAATAATCAAAAGTGCGGGTGCCTCGCGGATATCGTCGGTATTCGGCTTAAAAGACAAGCCCCAAAGTCCAATCGTTTTGCCCTTGATTTCATCGCCATAATAGTTCTCTAACTTTTCGACTAGGCGGTTTTTCTGTCTTTGGTTTACCTGCATAACTGACTTTAGAATTTTAAAGTCAAAATCATACTCTTCTGCCGTTTTGGCTAAAGCCTTTACATCTTTAGGGAAACAGCTTCCGCCATAACCGATACCCGGAAATAGGAAGCGCTTACCAATGCGGTTATCTGAGCCCATTCCTTTGCGTACTGCATCTACATTGGCACCTACACGCTCGCAGAGGTTAGCAATTTCATTCATGAAAGAAATACGGGTAGCCAAATAAGAGTTAGCTGCATATTTGGTCATTTCAGCCGAGCGCTCATCCATAAAATAAATGGGGTTACCTTGGCGAACAAAGGGCATATATAGCTGCTTCATCAATCCGCGAGCACGGTCCGAATTGGTTCCAATAACCACCCGATCGGGCTTCATAAAATCTTCTACGGCTACGCCTTCTCGCAAAAACTCTGGATTAGAGACCACATCAAAAAGTGATTCATCTAGGTTTTCGGCCAAAATCGCATGTACTTTTTCAGCTGTGCCTACGGGTACCGTACTTTTATCAACAATTACCTTATAAGAAGTGATGATTTTGCTCAAATCAGCAGCTACGCCCATAACATAAGAGAGGTCAGCAGAGCCATCGCCACCGGGAGGGGTGGGCAAAGCCAAAAAGATAATTTCTGCATCTTTGATAGCATCGGCCAAATTGGTTGTAAACTTAAGGCGGCCAGCCTGTGCATTGCGCTCAAAAAGGTGGTCCAATTCGGGCTCATAAATGGGAACCTGTCCGGCCTGCATTTGCCGCACTTTCTCTTCATTGATATCTACACAAATTACGTGATTGCCCGTCTCGGCAAAACAAGTTCCTGTTACTAGCCCAACATAGCCAGTCCCTACGATTGCAATATTCATAGCCTAGAAATGATAATTATGGTTTAAAAATCTGGGCAAATATACAGTGAACTCATTTAAAAACAACTGTCCTTGCGCTTGAAAGCTAATTTTGCGCCCTTCCTCGTTATTTTTCTCCACGATAGCGCTGCTATCCTGTCAAAAAATGCCTAAAATGACTCAAAATTTTTACTCAAGCGCTATAAGAACGTCATCTTCAAATGAGTTCAGTGAACTCATTTAAAAACAACTGTCCTTGCGCTTGAAAGCTAATTTTGAATAGGATAAGCAGTTTGCTTTTAGCTGAGTTTTCTTGCTTTTGGACCTCTTGATAAATGTCCTCTTAAGCCCATTTCATTATTTTGATGAAAGAAGAAGCTGTTTATTCTTCTATTTAGTCGTAATTTTTGTCACAGCCTGTTTTGTTTTTGGGCCTCCGCAGCAAGCTGCGGCGCTACGTTACAGGGCTCGCTACTCGCTCGGCCCTGCGGCGGCAAAGCCGCCTAGGTCTGGCCGAACGGCCACCCTTTCACATCGCTAGTCCAAACGAGCTAGACAAAAAAGCGGCTGAGCCCTTAAGGGCTCAGCCGCTTGTGTTGGCCCAAAGCCTTTAGTCCTTATTTGCTTGCTTGCGCAATTGCTCTTTAAGTTCTTTCTTTTTGCCTTTTTGTCCATTCTTTTGCAAGATTTCCTGGGCCAAATTAAAGAAGTTGATGGCTCCTTTAGAGCTAGCATCATACATGGCCACGGGTTTGCCCTCACCTGGGGCTTCGGCAATTCTAGAGTTTCGGTGGATGACCGTTTTAAAGACTCTTTCGCCAAAGTATTTGCGCGCTTCTTCCACCACCTCTTTGGCGAGACGCAAGCGGGCATCGTACATAGAAAGCAAAATTCCTTCAATATCCAATTGCTTATTGATTTGGCTTTTGACCAAACGGATAGTATTCATCAATTTGCCTAATCCTTCCAAAGCGAAGTACTCGCATTGCACGGGAATCACCACAGAATCTGAGGCGGTCAAAGCATTAACGGTTACTAAGCCCAAAGACGGCAAGCAATCAATAATAATAAAGTCGTATTCTTCTTTGAGGGGCGCAATTAGGCCCTTCATGATATATTCTCTTTGCCAACGGTTGATTAGCTCGATTTCGGCCCCCACCAAATTGATATGAGCGGGCAATAGATCGAGATCAGGTGTTGTGGTCGACTGGATAATCGTTTTGGGGTCCAGTTCATTAACCAGACAGTCATATAAGCTCTGCTCAATACTATCTGGCGAAATGCCCACCCCTGAGGTGGCATTTGCTTGGGGGTCTGCATCAATAAGAAGGACCTTATGCTCTAAAATGGCTAGGCTGGCGGCCAAATTGATGGCCGTAGTGGTTTTGCCCACTCCTCCTTTTTGGTTAGCGATGGCGATTACTTTTCCCATATTATTACTGCCCGAAGGCATTTATTAACGTCTTTTTGGATACCCAACAAAAGTAATTTTTTTTTCCCTCAATTACAAATTGAAGATCTGCGGCTAAGCCCTAGCTATTTGGACCAAAAGTCAGTCTGGCCCAGCGCTGCGAAGGGGGGCGGCATAGCCGCAGACCGAGGGCGAAACGAAGTGGAGCCCGCAGGGCCGAGCGAATAGCGAGCCCCGCAGCATAGCGGCGGCCGCCCCGCTAATCAGGGCGGCCGCGGGCCCCAAAAAAAGCCCCTCTACAAAAGCAGAGAGGCTTAAATTAGCGTTTATTTCAATTTGCCGATTGCCTTAAATTGGCCATTGGCTTGTTGTTGCCAGAGTTGATTTTGGGCATCTAGGCCCCAGATGTTTTTGAGTTTAGCTTTGGGCAACAATGGATTTTGGCCTGCACTGCGGTAAACCAAACCATCTTCAGTTTCTATAATGAGTTCTTTGAGCGCTAGTTTCTCCCCATTTTCGTTTTGAGTATCCAAGGTTTTATCACTAGCCAAAACCTTTTGCCATTGAGCAGTTTGGCCATAGGCCCAGCTGCCAGATTCTTGGATAGCTGCTGACTCTGCGGCCTTCAGGGCCTCGGCTCGTTTAGCCTCTTGCTCGGCCAATGCCTTTTCATATTGGGCCAACTCTTTTTGGTAGCGAGCCTGGCTGGCTTGAGTATAAGGGATCAAGGGCTGTACGGCTAATTGGAGCTTTTGGTCCTTATTCTTGAGTTCCAATTGGTAGTGCAATTCGTCCTGTTTTTGGATACTAATATCGGTCCAGTTCACATCAAACCAATCTCCGTTAATTTTAGATTTAGGGGCCACCCAAAGCAGCTCCTTATATTGGGCCAAGGTTGGAAAATCCGCTGCATTGAGGTCTACATTAAAGACCTGCATATTATCCTTGAGCTTTTCGGGCGCCAAAGGTTTTTTGGGCAAGGGGAAATTCTTCTCTATTTGAGCGGCAACAGCTTCGGGTTCCTGACTAGCCATAGGTTCCCAGCTTTTGCTTGCTGCATCAAAATTAAAGAGTTGCAAACTGCCTTTTTCGGGCCACTCTAACTGAAGATCCGCTGCATTAGTTTGGAGCTGCCAGATGGCTTTGGGCCAAACAAAATTGCCTTCTTTTTGGGCCAAAGGCAAAAGCTCTGCCTGATAAATAGCCAAAGGTTCCTGAATAGATCGGCAGCGCAAATCTTTGGGCAAATCCCCATCTACAGCCTGCAATTTGGGTGGTGCTTGCTCCTCATAATTTTCATAGGCGGGCAAAAAGTTGAGTAATTCTTCAGAAGTTTCCGTTGTTTTGGGCAACATCCACCAAGTCAAAATGGCCAAAAGAACAGCCATACCCGCTCCCAATCCATAGCGAATAGCGGCAGGTGTTTTTGCTTTGGGCTCCAGCTCTTTTTGAGTCCTATCAGTTTGTTCGGTCTGTGCTTCAAATTGCCCCATCAGCGCATCAAAATCTTGGTACTGAGCAATTTTCTCGCTACTGAGCGGAGGTAAATCACGTTCAATTTTGTAATTGTTATTCATGACGGTTAGTTTATGTTAGTGGCCTAAGCCAGCTTTTTGAGCATTTTTTTCATTTTCTGTAAGAGCCGATACACCTTGACCTTTGCATTATTTTCGGTAATATCTAAGATGTCTCCTACTTCTTTGAATGGGCGCGACTCGAAGAAGCGAAGCTCCAGTAGTTGGACCTCCTCCGCCTTGAGCTGCTCGATAATTTCTTGCATCTGTTTGTAGCGAAACTCTAAGCCAATTTTATCATCAACTTCCATCTCATCTTGCAAAAGCTGCAATTGTTCTTCTTCTATATGAACCACTCTATGTCGACGGTTTTTTCTAAAAAACTGCGCAATTTCATTGCTCGCCAATCGATAGAGCCAAGCCCCAAAAGGTAAGCCTCTATACTCATAACTGCCCAAATTTTGCATGGCTTTTAGAAATACCTGAGAGCAGAGGTCTGCACTCAAACTTTCATCCCCCGTCCGCTTATAAATGAAGCGGAAAATGGGCTCGTGATATCGCCTATATAGTGGTCCAAATGCCCGGGGCTGCTGCTGCGCCTGCTGAACCAGCTCCCATTCGGCTTCTAGTTCTTCTTGAGTTTTTGGAATATGGTTGGAAGATGTACTCATCTGTCTTTCTTACTGTGAACGGACTGTGTTCTATTCGCTAATGGAGTATTGAAAATCATATACGTATTGCAAGCCCTCTTTTTCTACTATTTTACGAGAAAGAAGACCTGCTGGCCCTTCATACTCATAGAAAATTCGTTCGGCCAATTTTCGCTCACCCTCCGCATTAAAGCTATGGCGCTCTTTTTTATATAGCCGATGACTACTATACTGGTAATTTTCGTCCCAAATTAGTCGATTCATTCGGTCTTTCCTAGTTTTTGTCAATACTTGGCCCTCTTCATTGAGCTGGGCCCGCTCTCTATATATTAAACGATGCTGATCATGATAAAGACGGGCGACCTGCGCATCCTCTTCATAACTATACAACAACAAACTTTTGTTGGGCCAAGCCGCCTGCATCTCATTGAGATCCCTCATCTTCCCCACATCCTCCACACGCTGCCGCAACAAACGCCCCTGCTCATCAAAATCATAGACAAAGAGTTGCCTAAACTGCTGCTCCTGCTTATATTCCGTCACTTTTTGTAAAGGAACAGAATCCTTTTTGTACAAAAAAGTATGCAGATATTTTATGCGATCTTCCTGCAAAGAATCAAACTCAAACTCATCTATCGCCAAAATTTGCCCCTGCCGATAATAATAATCCAACCGCCGCTCCTTATCCCCCGTAGGCAAATAATAACTACTTTTATACGGCTTCCCATCCCGAAGAATGTGCCGCTCCAACTGATAGGCCGCCTGAACTTCTGGCCCCAAAGCCCCCAAAGATAAACTACTATCTAGTTGATTTATAGATAACCAAACCGATAAATCATTATACCCCCCCGCCTCTTTCAATGCCGCTACCGAATAGGGACGCTCTGGATAAGCTAATGCAAATTTATCTTGCAATAGCTGGGCATTTAGCCCCCAACTCCAACAGCAAAAAAGTAGCAAAAGACGCATCATGAAAAAAAGAATTTAATTTATCGACAGACTTTATTTATTTTTTGGGGCCTCCGCAGCAAGCTGCGGCGCTATGTTGCGGGGCTCGCTATTCGCTCGGCCCTTCAGCGCTACGCGCTTCGGTCTGGCCTGACGGCCACCCCTCCACAGCGCTAGGCCAATTAACCCTCGGCCAACAACAAAGTCTCTCCACCATCATTAAGACAAAATTACTCAAAAGATACAAGGATGCTCAGGCCTTTTTGGCTGCAAGCTGCAATTTTGCCCAAAAAAAATTATCTACATGAAAAAACTAGCCCTACACTGGCAAATTTTATTAGGCATGTTAGCCGGGATCGTTCTCGCAGTGATCGCCCTACAATTAGGGACCACACTCGAAAATGGCGAGAATACCGCAGCCATCTTTATCCAAAACTGGATCAAACCCTTTGGGACCATTTTTATTAACCTGCTCAAAATGATTGCGGTCCCCCTTATTGTCACTTCACTCATTAAAGGGGTGGCCGACCTCCAAGATATTTCTAAGCTCTCCCGCATGGGCGGACGCACGATTCTCTTTTATGTTTGTACCACAGTTATTGCCGTGAGTATCGGCCTCATTATGGTCAATATTATTGAGCCCGGCGGCGGCGTTTCTGAAGCCACCCGCGACGGACTCTTGGCCCAGTTTAAAGGCGATGCCGATAGCAAGATTATGGCCGCCGCCGCCGAAAAAGGCAAAGGCCCTCTCCAAGCCCTGATCGACCTGGTCCCCTCCAATATTTTTGTGGCCCTCTCCAATAATGGCTTGATGCTGCAAACGATTTTCTTTGTCATTTTCTTTGGCATCGGCATTATCTTGATTGATCCCAAAAAGGCCGAACCCGTCAAAGCTTTCTTTGATGGAGCCAATGAGGTGGTCCTCAAACTTATTGACCTCATTATGCTGGGCGCTCCCTATGGGGTCTTGGCTCTGATGGCCTCTCTCGTGGCCGAAGCCCCCGATGCCGAGATTTTCTATGCCCTGATTTGGTACGCCCTAACGGTGGTCCTTGGCCTCGCTAGCCTTATTGTTATTGATGTGCTGCTGGTGATGCTCTTTGCCAAAAAGTCGCCTAGCTTTTTTACCAAAAATATTCTTCCCGCTCAATTACTCGCCTTCTCGACCAGTTCTAGTGCCGCCACCCTACCTGTTACTATGGAGCGAGTAGAGGAGCATATTGGCGTGAGTAAGGAGGTTAGTAGTTTTGTCTTGCCCGTTGGCGCTACCATCAATATGGACGGAACCAGTTTGTACCAAGCCGTTGCCGCCGTCTTTATAGCCCAAGTGCTCGGCTATGAGCTCACTTTGGGCGCCCAACTAAGCATTGTAATGACCGCTACCCTAGCCTCTATTGGCTCTGCAGCCGTGCCTGGTGCGGGTATGCTTATGCTGGTCGTAGTACTCGAATCTATTGGGGTGCCCTCTGCAGGTATTGCCCTTATCTTCGCTATTGACCGCCCTCTCGATATGTGTAGAACGGTAGCCAATGTTACTGGAGATGCCATGGTGGCCACTTCTGTAGCTGCTAGCTTGGGCGAACTCAAAGAACCTGAGGTTAAAAATTGGGATGACCACTACCATAAGGAAGAATAAACTCAAGGCTTTTTTGCATAAAAAGGCCCAATCCTTTAAAGGATTGGGCCTTTTGCCATTTATACGGTCCTACAGGCGGCGAAGCCGCCGCAGGCCTAGCGATGCGAAAGGGGGCGGCGAAGCCGCAGACCAAGGCCGTTAGGCCGCAGGGCCGAGCAGACCTGCGAGCCCTGAAGCGTAGCGCCGCAGCTTGCTGCGGAGGCCCAAAAAATAACTATAAAAAACTACCTCTGTAAGTTGTTCTTTTTGGAGATAAGTTTGGGCGATGCGCATCACTTCGGAGGCGGGCATAGCTAGGGTAGCCTCTACTAATTGGTTGTAGAAACTGGCGTCTAGGCCCGATAGAATCAGCTCTTTCCAGACCGCAGAGAGATTAAAAACGCCATCGGTAGCGCTGAGGAACATCCCTAGCGAGTAATTTTTGAGCATCTGCATTTCCTCTTCGGCTACGACTTCCTCCTGCAAGCGATCTATTTCCTTATAAATTTCGGTTAAAGCGGCGGTTTTCACCTCCTTGGCCACATCCGTATAGATATAGAAATAGCCAGCGTGTCGCATCAGCTCCTCGGCCGAGTAGATGCTGTACGTATAGCCCTTATCCTCACGGAGGTTTTGCATCAGGCGAGCGCCATAATAGCCGCCCAAAAGCGTATTGGTAAAATGGAAGGCCGCATAATCGGCCGACTTTTGCGAAAGGGCGCGGCGGCCGATGCGGATAGACGCCTGTTGGCTTTCGGCCTTAATTGCGGGATAGTGAAAGGCCCCTGTTTCGGCAGCGGGCAAAACTAAGCGAGAGCCTTGAGGCTGGGGCCCTTGAGGCAGGCGACTCAGCTCCGTTTTGAGCAAGTCCATAGTTGCCACATCGGTTTTTCCGCTAACAATCACTTGGCAATTATTGGCCAAAAAGCAGCGGCGATGATGGGCTAAGAGGCGATCTCGATCAAGTGTATCATAATCCTCTGCCTCGCTATTATAGCCATAGGGGTGTTCGCTGCCAAAAAGCTTTTCGGTAAAGATGCGATAGGCTTGCAACTCATTTCGTTGAAGTTGGATGCGTAATCGCTGCTTGCTCAGCTGCTGAAATTGGTCCAGCTCTTCTTGTTCAAACTGTGGATCGAGGAGTAGATCCATAATTGCTGGCAGCAATTTGGGCAAATGCTTAGACAGGCAATAGAGGCGAATACTCAAGCTATCAAAATCGTCAGATACCTTGAGCTTGGCCCCATAAAAATCAAAGAAATCGGCCAGCTCATCGGCTGTGCGTTGGCCAGCACCGGCCTTGAGTAGGGCGGCAGTAGCTCGGGCCTGCAACTTATGTTGTTCAAACCAGCGGCCCGCCTGAAATAGCCATTCGATTTTGAGGACCTCTTGGGTGCCCATTTGCAGCTCGTGCAAAATGAGGCCATTGGCCAGTTCTTGCCGCTCGGGAGCGGGCAGAGGCAGCTGGCGAATCTGATGTATAGGGGGCCTTTGGGCCAAAATATTTTTCATTACTGTGCTTTTCTAGGATCGTAATTCGGATTGATGGCTTTCCAGCGGCGGCCATATTCTTGGGCCTTTTGCTGGGCAGCGGCTCCTCCCCCATTTTGGGCCAATTGGTTATAAGCCGCTTCTAAGTTGTAGAGAATCGCAATATTGTTAGGCATTACGGCCAAGGCCTCCTCAAAATAGCGGGCGGCCAGCTGAGGTTGTCCACCAATACCATAGGCAATCCCCATTAGGCGGAGGGTTTCAAAGTCTTGGCCATTGCTGAGGGTATAAGCCTTTTGCAATTCGGTAATCGCCTCTTGCAATTTATTGAGTCGTTGGCCCAATACTCTGGCCTTATCTCGAAGAGCGACCGTCATGTTGTTATTTACATCTGGATGCTCGGGCCGATAAACCTTTACCTGATTAAAGCAGGCGATGGCCTGATCAAAGAGCTGCAGGGCTTCTTGAGCCGCATTCTGTTGTTCCTTTAATTCTCCCATATAAATGAAGGCATTACCTTGCAATAGCCAAGCATTGGTATAGCTAGGGTGCAGCTCGATAGCCTTGGCTGCATGTCCCTGCGCCTTTTGCAAGATGCGCATTTTTTCTGCCGCCGACAATTTGGGGTCTTTAATGCGCTCTTGTAACACGCCAGAGACAGCATTGTTGAGCTTGGCGCTATTGGGCGAGACCTCTACATCTGTTGTGAAGAGGGTATAATCATCATACCAAGCGGGATTTCGATCAATGGTTTTGTAGGCATACAGGGCCGTCAAGCCCAATAAGCCAAATAGTATCGTCGAATAGTTTTTAACGCCTTCTTGATTAACGGGCAAAAGGGCCACAAGACCTAGAGCCGTCAATAAACTAAAGCCAATAGAGGGCATAAACATAAAGCGCTCAGCCATATTGGTCCCAATGGGGAAGAATAAATTGGAGACTACCGAAAAAGTAGCCGCATAGAAGATTAGCGCAAAGGCGTAGGGTTTCCGCTTGAGCAAGCCCATAAAGGCCCAAACGGCTAAACCAATATGGAACAATAAGATCAAGAGTACCCAAGGATCAGTTAGGGTTGGAATTTCATTTTTGGCCCCACGGATATGCTTGGGATAATAATCATTGGTCAATGGATGCGGAAGTACTAACAGACGGATGTATTCCCCCCAAGTATAGAGGACCGTTCCATAGCGTTCTGAATCGCTAAAGGGGACATATACCTGCGTTTTGCCATCTGCAGCAGGCGCCAATTTGAGATAGGGATCATTCATTAGTTCTACCGCTGGCTCCGTTTTGCCATCCCAACCAATGGCGGGATTGCGCATGCCAAACCAAAAGATGGCTGCAGCAGCTAAAAAGGGTAAGCTCCAAATAAGGACCTTCTCTAAGCTCATCTGCTTGCGGAAGAAGTAGAACGAAAGCGGAATCAAAACAATAAAGGGGATGGCACTTTCCTTAGAAAAGAGGGCCACAAAAAAGGCTAAAATAGCTCCGCCTCCATATACAAAGCGCTTTTTGGGCTGGTCAATGGCTTTAAGGCTCCAATAGGCCGCCAAAATAGCGCCCAGAGTGACCATAATCTCATCTCGGCCCTTGATATTGGCCACCGCTTCGGTATGTAAGGGATGAGCAGCAAAGAGAAGGGCCGTGGCAAAAGCCAAAAAGTGCAACAGCTTTTTGTCCTTCATCTGAGGATCAAAAAGGGCCATGATCCAAAGGAATAGGACCACCACCAACAAACCGTATAAAATGGCATTGATGGCATGGCTAATTCCTGGATTCCCATCATAGAGTTGTCGACCTTTTTCGTCTTTGAGCAACTGGCCCTGCGCATCCTTGGCTGGGCTGCCAAACAACTGCATTTCTAGGGCAAAGGTAGCTAGGGTAAATGGGCGATAACGTCCCCCCGCTACCAGATTGCGTTTGCCACCAAAAAAGCCCACAAAGGTATCTTCTCCCCAAATGCCTGGCATTCCCTTCAGGCCAAGACGAGTAAACTGATTTTTCTGAATCACAATACTGTCATCTACTGCATATTGATGGCCCAAGGTATTGGCATAGAGCAGAAAAGAGACAATAAATAAAAGGTAAACTTGCCAATTGGTCTTTAACCAAAAACCTGCTTTGGCCGAAATTTGCGCTTGCTCTTGCGGCTGTTGCTGCTGCTGAGATGCCGTTTTAGCCGGCTGTTGTTTTTTCTTTTTTGCCATATATCAACTAAATCCTGTCTATAAAAAAGCTCATCTACAACCAATTTGGCAATAGATGAGCTCAATATTAACAAAAAAGCAGCGCATAGAAAACATTTCCCATGCTGCAAGCATCAGAAGCCCTTGTTTTTACAGACTGCTGTTGTTTTGGGGCTGCCCCGCCCTACGGGCAGGTCGGGCTGTGTCGCAGCTCGCTGATCGCTCGGCCCTGCAGCGCTTCGCGCTTTGGTCTGGCCTGCGGCCACTGCTATCCATCCCTCAGCCTGCGGCGGCTTCGCCGCCTGTCCACCGCAGACAAAGGCCAAGTAGAAGTCCTGTCACTTCTATCCAAGAATGGCCGAGAAGTTAATTTTATGAGGGTTTTACCCCTCATTCATATATCATTGCGAAGCAATACCACTCTTGCTGTAGGTTTCAACCTACAGTAAAAGGGCCTAGCGATGTGCAGCAGTGCGGCGCAGCCGCAGACCAAGGCCGTCAGGCCGCAGGGCCGAGCAGACCTGCGAGCTGCGCAACATAGCGCAGCAGCTTGCTGCTGAGGCCCCAAATCTTTAATAAATTACCACCTCTACAGTATCTAAGCCCAATTCTAGTTGTAGATATTTGCTTAGATTTTGGGTGTATTTATCGGCTTGGCGGCTATTTTTCCAGTGGATGAGAGCCGTGGGCAAGGTATCCGTAATGACAGAATCTTGGAGTTGGCTACTTTTGACCACCTCGCTCAAGCCGATGGCCTCAATGTCTGGATAAAGCGCAGCAATTTTGCGAGAAATCTTGTCCAAATTCGCTTTATGAATAGGGTTTTGGGCCTCTTTAAGGCGAATAATCTGTTCTTGCAGATCACGGATTTGGCTCTCTCTGCTTTCAATTTCCTCCGTTTTGCGGCGATAAATCTCCTCGTATTTGCTTACATCAAAGTTTTGTTGTGGAAGATTGGTGGGCCGCTTTTCGGTAGACTGATGGATATCGAGAAAGGTATGCTCTAGTTCGTAGTTTTTCAGTTTTCGGCTAAACTCTGCAATACGTTCGGGGCTGAGTTCTTCGCCAAACATAATCACCTCAATGACAGAAGAGTCGCTGGCGTAGGTGGCCTTATACTGCAAAACCTCGCTTTTGTCTAGCATCATCAGGTTTTGGGTAACAAAGTCCTTGGCGCGACGAGTAAAAATTGCCTCATTAACCACATGAACGGCTGTAAAGATACTGGGCACTACGGTCACCACAACAATGAGCAAAATGGCCCATTTCATTTGCTTTTCCCGCTTCTTATCGAGGAACTCAATTTGAGGAAACTGCAAAGAGCGCACGACAATCATGGTGGTCAAAGCAATAAAAATTGAGTTGATAAAGAAGAGATAAAAGGCGCCCATAAAGAACTCCAGTTGGAAAGTAGCCAAGCCATAGCCCGCCGTACAAAGTGGAGGCATGAGGGCGGTAGCAATAGCCACCCCTGGAATAGCATTTCCCCGATCGCGGCGAGAGCTGGCCACAATACCAACCACCCCACCCAAAACGGCAATGAGTACATCGTAGAGCGAGGGTTGTGTTCTGGCGATTAGCTCGGCCGTTGGCTCTTTGAGCGGAGACATCAAAAAGTAGATGGCTGCTGCACCAATGCTCAAAACAATCATGAGGACTAGGTTGCGCAAAGAGTATTTAAGCGTACCAAAATCATTGGTAGCCACGGAAAAGCCCACCCCGACAATCGGTCCCATTAGGGGCGAGATAAGCATGGCCCCAATTACTACTGCCGTAGAGTTGGTATTGAGTCCAATCGAGGCGATCAAACAGGCAAAAATGAGGGCCCAAAGGTTTCCCCCTCTAAATTCAATGCTCTTTTTGACATTCTCGGTCGTTCCGGCCTCATCGGTATCCAGATGCAAGCTAAACAAGCGGGTAATCTCATCCCAAAGACGCTTGAGCAAGTAAGTAAATGTATTCGGCATACTCATAAGTTTTAAAATGGACTATCAAGATACAAAAGCGATTTAGTTTTTTGTCCCCTATAGATTCAAATAGCGACTTTGGTCACAAAAAAAGAGCAACTGAAAACCAGTTGCTCTTTTTTTTGTGGAGATCTATGAGGGTTTAAACCGTCATGAGTTCTTCTTCTTTTTTAGCAAAGATGGCATCCACCTGCTTGCTATACTTATCGGTTAGCTCTTGTACCGTTTGTTCGCTGCGCTTTCCTGCATCCTCGGGATAACCTTCTTTAACAGCGGCTTTCACATCTTGGATGGCATCGCGGCGAGCGTTGCGAATACTCACTTTGGCATCTTCAGCAAAGCCAGAAGCTTGCTTCACCAATTGCTTACGACGTTCTTCGGTAAGGGGTGGCACTACCATACGGACCACCTCTCCATCGCTTTGAGGAGTAATTCCCAAATTAGCGGCATAGAGGGCTTGCTCTACAACAGGGACCATTTTCTTTTCAAAGGGTTGAATGACGAGGGTACGAGCATCTGTTGTTTTGATGCCAGCCACTTGATTGAGTGGGGTGGGCATACCGTAATACTCTACTTTTACGTCGGCTACCATTTGAGGGGTAGCTTTTCCTGAGCGAATCTTAATGAGTTCGCGCTGAAAGTGGACAATGCTGTTTTGCATGCCTTCTTCGGCAGCTTCTAGGGCTAAATCTATATCTTCTTGCATAACTTAAAATGGTAATTATAAGGTTGTAAAGGAGCTTGTTAGTCAGGCCCCTCGCAAAGAACGCTGCTATATTACAACTTTTGGGGCTATTTTTCAATGAACTTATTTAAGAACTATGAAAAATGGGGGGTTACAAGCGCTGCAAAGCCACCAACTTCGCATAAACCCCATTTTGGGCCACTAAGGAGGCGGGGGTTCCTCTTTCTACAATTTTTCCTTCTTGCATGACTAAGATTTCATCGGCTTGTTGCACCGTAGAAAGGCGGTGCGCAATCAGCAAGGCGGTGCGCTCTTGCATGAGCTCATCTAGGGCTTTTTGTACGGCCTGTTCAGATTCGGCATCTAGGGCCGAACTGGCCTCATCTAATATCAAAACCTGAGGGTTGCGCAGTACCGCTCTAGCAATGGTCAGCCGTTGCCGCTGCCCCCCACTGAGCTTCATGCCTCGGTCCCCAATATTGGTTTGATAGCCCTCTTCTTGCTCCATAATGAAGTCGTGGGCAAAGGCAATTTTGGCCGCCGCTTCTACTTGCTCTTTGCTTACGTTGGGCAAACCAAAAACGATGTTGTTATATATGGTATCATTAAAGAGAATGGCATCCTGAGAAACCATCCCAAACAAGGCCCGCAAATCTTGTAGGCGATATGCCGAAAGGGGCTCGCCATCCAAAAGGATTTCGCCAGCCTGCGGCTCATAGAAACGGGGAAGTAAATCGGCAATAGTTGATTTTCCAGAACCCGATACGCCCACCAAGGCGATGGTTTTCCCTTTCTCTAAGCGAAAGCTCACTCCATCCAATACTTTTTGGTCCTTTTCATAACCAAACTGAATGTTCTTTACCTCTATGGCTTCTTTGAGCTGATCGATGGGCGAGGCATTGGGCTGCTCATCAATTTCTCTGGGCGCTTTGAGGATTTGGTTGAGGCGATCGGCCGCAGCTCGACCCTTTTGCACATCATAAAGGGCGGTGGCAAAGGATTTAGCGGGATCAATGATATTGTAAAACATCAGGATGAACATCACAAAGGTCGAGGCATCAAAGGCGCCATCAAAGACGAGATGTCCACCATAGAGCAAAAGGGCCGCAATGACGCAGATCCCCAAGAATTCTGTCAAGGGCGAGGAGAGGTCCTTGCGCCACTGAATCCGATTGCTCACATTCAGATAATAGCTATTTTCTTCGGCAAAACGCTCCCGCTGAAAGCCCTCGGCCCCAAAGGCTTGGATCACTCTTAATCCCCCAATGCTCTCTTCTATTTGAGAGAGGATGCGGCCCAGACTGGCCTGTGCCTTGGCCGAGTTTTTCCGCAAAACCTTACCCAATTGGCCAATAATAAGGCCCACAAAAAGGAAAAGCCCAAAAGAAAAACCCGTTAGTTCTGGACTAATATAGAGCATGACGCCCACCGAACCAATTAAGGTGAGGGGCGAACGGACCAAGGTTTCTACCGAACGCAGCACGCTCCATTGTAGCTCTTTGACATCCGAGCTGAGTCTCGACATCAAATCGCCTTTGCGCTCTTGCGAAAAGTAAGAAAGCGGCAAACTCATCAATTGGCCAAAAACGGCCTGCCGCAAATCTCTTTCGATGCCGTTCCGTACGGGAGCCATGACAAAAAGGGCCAAATAGCGGAACACATTCTTAAAAAAGAAGGCCCCAATCATGATCCCACAAACCCAAAAAAGGGCCGCAGGTCGCCCATGCTCCTGCATATACATAATCAATTCCCGATTGAAGAAAATTACCCACTGATCGCTCCAACTTGCCGTAGGATCTTGGGCGGGCAGGCTAGGCATTTCCTCCTTAAACAGAATATCGAGAAAGGGCCCCAAAAGCATTAGCGAAAAGATGCTAAAAAAGGCGGTTAGGGCATTAAAAATCACATTGAGAACGCCTAGGAAACGGTAGGGTTTCAGATAGGCTAAAACGGCTATAAATGCTTTCATTTTCAGGCCCATTTGGGCAAATTAGTGAAGACTAAATAACTGGGGTTGGGGGGCAAAGCTGCCAAAGTACAAAACAAAACGCAATAGCGACTCATGTCGGCCACTTTTTGGCCCATCCCCGCCAAGGAGTAGACGAGAACGCTATATTTCAGGATGTTTTGGGGCTGCCCACTCGCTTCGCTCGGGTCGGGCCATTGCGCAGCTCGCAGGTCTGCTCGGCCCTGCGGCGGCTGCGCCACCTTGGTCTGCCGCCTTCGGCGGCCCTGCTACAGCCCCTCAGCCGCGGGCCTTCGGCCCTTTTTAATTACAGAATAGCGCAATCCTTTTGGAGTATCCTATTTGACAGAGATCAAACCCCTTAATCCTTTTGGACTATCTATTTGACAGAGATCTAAGCCTAAGCGGCCCTATGGCCGAAGGCCAAACGGCCTAGCGATGTGCAGCAGTGGCCGTAGGCCAGACCAAGCGGGCGAAGCCCGCGCAGGGCCGAGCGAACAGCGAGCTGCGGAACGTAGCGCCGCAAGGCGAAGCCGCAGCGGAGGCCCCAAAAAATAGTGAGCTGCGACAACCAGGCTCGAAGAGGCGCCAGTTCGATGACTGAAAGGAGTAACGCCCCAAAACAGCAAACTAATTTTGAGTGAAAATGCATTCATCAAAAAATGGGAGTACAGCCCTGAGCTATACTCCCATTTTGCTTTAATCTTCCATCAAGACCTCATAAATATCGTCTAATTCATCAAAGGATTTATAGCCGACTTTTTCCTCTTCGCCTCCTTTGAGAGAGAGGCCTTTAATGCCGAGGGCCAGAATATCGTCTAGCTCTGGGGCCTCAAAGGGGAGACTCAGGCAGAGCGGATAAGTTTGGGCCAGCTCGGCTAATTGGGCTTTTTGCTGGGGGTTGAGGTCCTTCCAGTGCATATTATTGCGCTCTAGATCGAGCAGGAAGAAAGCCGTATAGGGTTGCCATTCGGCATAAGTGCTAGCCAATTGGGGGAGGTCATCTAGGGATTCTAGCACATCCTCCTTAATAATTTGGGTATGTTGGGCCAATTCTTTGGCAGCGGTCAGGCTAGAAAAGGGGCCGAGTTGAATAGCTTGCAGGCCGAGTTTTTCGATCCAGGGCAGGAGTTCTTCGGCTTGATTGAGCCCCATAAACTCCCCAACAATTTTGGGGCCGACCAGCCACTCCTTCATCGCTTTAAACTCCGTAATAGAAAGAGATTCGGCGGCATTTGGGTCGATACAAAAGCCCATATATTCCACGCCCCAAGCAGCAAAATAGCGGGCGTCGGTTAGGTTGGCCATTTGAGAGGCCTTAATCATTGTTTTTAACATGGCGGTATATTGAAGTTTGGGCAAAGGTAAGCAAGCGCTTCTATTTGTCCCATTTTGGGCCTTTGAAAATCATTTGGGGCAAGGTCTTGGTCTTGAAAATTTTCTTAAATTGAGCAAAAGCAAAAGATTATGCAAAAATTCCTATGGATCTTGTTGGTGGCCCTTCCCCTCTTTGTTTGGGGCCAAGACAAAAGGCCCGATGCCAGTTTAGATTGGGAGCGTTTTTTTATGCCTGGTGTGGGCTATACGAATTTCATTCCTCAGCACAACATGGATAGTTTGGGCTTATTTCACGGTATCAATGCCCAGATAGTGATTTTCAGCGTTGGCAATTCTGATAAGGATATGCTGGGCTATCTGCGGATAGAAGGGCGCTACAGCCAGTTGGGCAGCAGCAAAAAAGGGGGCGAGAATCTAAGTTATTGGGGGTTTTCGGCTTTGGGTTCTTTTGAGCGAGGTATTCGTCGGCATTTTATGGTGCCTTATTATGGTTTGGAGCTAGGCGGCATATCGAGAAGTTCGGCAGAGCAGGGCTTTCAGTTTAGTCCAGTTTTGGGTTTTAATATCTATCAGGCCGAGCGAGTTTTGGTCCATATTCAGGCCCAATATCCTTATGTAAACAACAGAGAATTTGATCAGTACAGTGGTCTTCAACTTCAGGCGGGCGTTTCGGTGGCCGTTTGGTAAATCCCCTATTTATGCGATTATATTTATTGTTGCTTCTTCTGTTTAGTAGCTGGGCCTTACAAGCTCAGCAGCAAGATAGTTTAGCCATTTGTAAAGTGCTTCCAGATTATTCATGGGAGGCTTATGCGATTCCTGAAATAGGCTATGATTTTTATATGCCACTCAATGATAGTTTGGGCAATGCTTATCATGGCCCAAGTTTTCGATTTAACTTCTATCAATATAGTTATGATGACGAGACCTGGGGGCCCGCCTACTTAAATATGTATGTTCGTCTGCAGCGTTTATACGAAACTCAAAAAGGCATTAGTCAGCAATTTTTGTGGGGACTTGGTGCAGAGTTTTCCTTTGAGACAGGCCTATATCGCTCTTTTTTCGTGCCTTATTTTGGGGCCGATTTAGGAAATATGGGCCGCTCTGATTTGGGCAACAGCTTTCAATTTAGCCCTGTTCTTGGCCTTAATATTATACATAATAAGCGTGTTTCTTGGCGCATCAATAGCCGCTATACCTTTGCTACAGGCGAGCACAATAGTTCGCTTAGTGGTTGGACCGTTGGTAGCAGCATACAGCTCAACTTTTGGTAAAATTAGTCTATGCGCTACCTATTTATCTGGCTGTTGAGTCTGCCCTTTTCGCTTTGGGGACAAGAGGCAGAGTTTCCCTTTCTCTTGGCGCCAAATTTAGGCTATGATGTTTTTATTCCTAGCCAATATCAACAATATGGCGGCTTTGATGGCCCTCGTATAGGCTGCGTTTTTTATTCCTATACCGAAGATTTCGAGGGCAAAAATCGCCCTGCCCAGCAAGCCTATTCACTCCATTTCAGCTTTTTGAGGAGCTCTAAAATTCCTCAAGAGCGGCTCTTTGTCTTTAGTTTAGGCGGGCGTTTCTCTTTCGAGAGCCATTTTGATCGCAAGTATTTGTTGCCCTATTATGGTTTGGAGGCAGGAGGATTGAAGAGGAGCCCCAAAAAGATGGCTTTGCATATTTCTCCTCTTTTGGGCCTAGAACTCTGGCATCATCGGTCCTTTGCCCTTTATGCCCAAGCCAAATATTTACAGGCGATGAGCATAGACAGCAAAACGCAGTCGGGCCTGCATCTAGAAGTTGGAGCATACATCAAGATCATTTATTATCAACCGATCAATTTCAAGCTTGAAATTCTTTAATCCCTATTGCCTTATGAAAATGCTTTCTTTTCTGCTTTTGCTGCTCCTCCCCTATTGGGCCAATGCCCAAGAGCAGGTCAATAAACGTCCCCAAAAAGAATATTTGGAAGAGGGGCCCCGCCTTTTTGCCCCCGCCCTTGGCTACAATACTTTTTTCCCGATCCAATACGAGCAAACGGGGCCTTTTCATGGTCCTTCTTTTGGATTTGAATTCTATAACCAAACAATGGAAGGAGGCGATGGCTCTCCAGCCCAACTCGCCTTTTTTTGCCAATTTAGCCAACTGCAAAGCCTAGAACAAAGCAATAGCCGCATGTTGCTCATCAGTTTTGGGGGACGATTTTCTTTTGAAACGCAGCTTAGCCGTCGCTTTTTCTTGCCCTTTTTTGGGCTAGAGTTTGGCGGGGTCGCCCGCAATGATGTCAATTGGGCCCCTCAACTAAGTCCCTTTTTGGGCCTAGAAATTTATCATGGAAGAAATTGGACTTGGGAGCTCAAAGGCAGCTATACCAATGCCCTGAGCGCCGATATGCGCCAACTAAGCGGGGGACTGCTGCACACGCATATCTATATCAATTTATGGGAAGTAGATTAGGATTTGGGGCCTCCGCTGCGGCTTCGCCTTGCGGCGCTACGCTTCAGGGCTCGCAGGGCTGCTCGGCCCTTCGGCCTGACGGCCTTGGTCTGCGGCTTCGCCGCCCCCTTTCGCATCGCTAGGCCATTTGTCTGCAGCCTAAAGGCCCGGCCGCCGAAGGCGGCAGGCCCCAAAAAAATAATCATCAACGTAAAATAACCGTCTTTAACTGAGCGGCTAGTTCGGTTTGTTGGGCCTTGAGCTTTTGGTGAATTTTGAGGTGCAGAATGAGGTCCTCCATTTTGTCGGGCTGGCTTTGGAGCTGCTTAATCTGCTGTTGGTTTTCGGCCAAAAGGCGCTCTTGTTTGTGAAGTTTAAAGCGTAGAATGCCACTTTTGGCATCGGCCACATGGTTTTGCTCGGGCATTTCTTGGGAGTTGAGGTAGACATTTAGGCGTTCCCAGCCGGGCGAATAAATATAGGGATCGGCCAATAAATTGATGGCCAATTGGGCCAGTTCGGCCTTGGGATGTTGAGTGAAATACTGGGAATTGATAGGCTCGCCTTCGTCCAAGCGCTCAATACAAAGCTCGATAATTTCGGCATAAAGGGGGTGATCAAACTCAGCCAGGAGTTCGCCCATATCGAGCAGAATAAACTCGGCCAAAGTATCGGCTTCTTCGGTATCGGGCCAGGCTCTATCGCCAAAATTGATCAGCAGGCGCAAAATATCTTTTTCTTGAAAATGGCCTAAAACGGGGGCGGGTCCGGTTTGTTGGTCTGTTTTGGGGCCGGCTATATTTTCGGGTCCAAATTCATCTTGGCCATCGGGTCCAAACTGGTCCTCCTCCATAGGCGGGGGCAATTCGCCTGGGGCCAACTGTTGAAACTCTTGGCCTCTTTGTTGGCGGCGGGCTTGTTGGCGTTCTTCTCTGCGGGCATCTTTTTCGGCATCAGCTTGTGCTTTAGCAATGCGTTTATTCACCTCGACATGGAGAATTTGCTCACTAATTTCGAGTCTTTGGGCGCAGCTGCGGACATAAGTGGCTCGTTTGAGGCTATCGGGAATTCTGGCGATACTGCCCACGATATCTTGTAGTAATTCGGCACGGGCCAGGGGGTCATCTGCCTTATCCTCCAGCAAAAGATTCATCTTAAAGAGGATAAAATCGGTCGCCTGTTGTTCTAGATACGCTCTAAAAGCCTTGAGGCCCACCTTCTGCAAGTAAGAATCGGGATCTTCGCCTTCGGGGACCAGGACCACCTTAGCGTTCATATCTTGCTCTAGAATCAGATCGAGTCCACGCAAAGCGGCCTTAATTCCCGCCTTATCACCATCGTAAAGTAGGGTCAGATTAGGCGTATAGCGTTTGACCAATTGGATTTGGCCGGGGGTGAGCGAGGTCCCCGAAGAGGCCACCACATTTTCGATACCTGCTTGGCTGAGGGCCAGCACATCCATATAGCCCTCCACCATATAGCACTCCTTAGCTTTGACGATAGCTTGGCGGGCTTGGTAAATTCCGTAAAGGATTTTGGACTTTTGGTAAATATCGGATTCGGGCGTATTGAGATACTTGGGTTGTTTCTTATTGTTGCCCAGCATTCGGCCGCCAAAGCCGAGAACTTTTCCCGATAAATTATGGACCGGAAACATGACGCGGGTTCTAAAGAAATCATTGCCGTATTGGGTGGCGAGTCCAGCTTTTTGGAGTAGTTCTAAATCGTAGCCTTTTGCTTTTGCGGTTTGTAGAAGGTCGCTATTTCGGCCATTGGCAAAGCCTAGCCCAAAGCGGTCGATTGTTTTTTGCAGCAGGCCTCTTTCCTTAAAATACGAAAGGCCTACCGAGCGGCCGTAATCCGTTTGCATTTGGGCAGCAAAATGCTTTTGTGCAAAGTCGTTGATAATATAGAGGCTATCGGCCAGGCGTTGTTGTTCCTTATATTCCTCGGAGCTTTCCTCCTCTTCAATTTCGATATTATAGCGTTGGGCCAAAAAGCGGAGGGCCTCGGGATAGGAAAGGGTTTCGTGTTCCATGACAAAATTCACGGCATTTCCGCCAGCGCCACAGCCAAAGCACTTATAAATGCCTTTGGCTGGAGAAACCGTAAAAGAGGGCGTTTTTTCGCCATGAAAGGGGCAGAGACCGATCAGGTTGGCCCCTCTTTTTTTGAGGTGGACAAAATCGCCTACCACATCTTCAACCTTTACGGTATCGAAGATTTCTTGAACCGTCTTTTCTGAAATGTACCCCATCTACTGCTCCTTTTTTTGCAAAAGTACAGCTTTTTGGGGGAAGAAAGTCATTTCAGTTAGGAGGCTTCCACTTAAAAGCAAGTTTTCTAAAATCTATTATTTTTTATAAAAAATTAGATTTAAAAATCGATCAAAGTATTTACAGACAACAGCTAGGATAAAAATACTTAAACTCATCAAAAAATGTGACTACCTAAAAAACACATTAAAAATAAGTCTAAATAACATCAGGCATTAAAAATAAATCAAAGGATTGATTTAAAATTAAAAAAGTGCTATACTTGCCATTATTTTACTTTAAAACTTTATTTCCATGAAGAATTCAAATTTAAAGAAGGCTTTAAAGACTCTTAAACAAAACCAAGACATCGAAATCATCAATCCTGAGACAGTGAAAGGTGGTGCTGAAGGTTGTGGCACAAAAACAGTTAATTGTGGCACAAAGACTACCTGCATCATCAAATTTAGAGATGTCGTATTAGAGCCCAAAGGATAGTCTATCTTTAGATTCTAATGCTGAACTCATGAACAAGCAACTATCCTTATACTTGAGGGCGAATTTTCGTTTCTTTTCGGGTATTCTTCCCCAGGATAGTCTACTATTATCCTAGACAAGGATGCCTATATAAAGGGTTAAAATTGTCGTTCTAATGTAATTAAGGATATTGCTCTAAGTGAATTCATTTAACTAAGTGTGGTAAGACTTACAAATGTGAGTCTTGCCACATACTTTTTTATTAAACTTTGTTGTCCACCATGGTTAAAAATGTACTTCTACACCTATTTGCTTCTATTTTAATTATCCCTATGAGTATAGGGCAAATCATTTCTGGACAATTATTCACAGAAGAAGCAGAGCCTATGAACTTTGCCCTAGTTTACCTTTATCAGGTAGATGGAGCGCTAATCAATGGTGGGTTTCCAGATGAGAATGGGCAGTTTAAGTATGAAGATTTGGCTCAGGGCTATTATAAAATAGCTATAGATGGTGGGGTAGGGTTTAAGAGTTATGAGTTTGACTCTTTATTGGTGAGTGATAGTATTTCCGTAAATCTTGGTTCATTGACGATAGAATATGCGGAAGGAGTAATTGTTGAGGCTAAAAAAGTAAAGCCTGTTTTAGAGATTGATGTAGACAAAACTATTTTGAATGTAGCGGATAATTCTTTGTCTACTTTTCCGTCTACAGCGCAAGTTTTAGCTTTAGCTCCTGAGGTGAGTGTACAAAATGGGGCCATCTCGGTTTTGGGTAAAGGAAACGTTCGTATTCTCATCAATGGCAAGCGGACCAATTTAAAGTTAGAGAACATTCAGCCCAACACTATTTTGGCCATAGAAATCATCAGTAATCCCTCTGCCAAATATGATGCAGAGGTGGATGCAGTAATCAATATCTTATTGAAGAAGGGGACTTTAGAGGGAGTACAGGCTACAGTTTACAGTAAATACACACAGGGAATATATCCGAGAACTGATCTTGGTGCCTCCATTAATTATAACAAGAATAAGTTTAGTGCTAATCTTAATGCGGGCTATGACTACAATAAAATTCAATCAGTAACAAAAGGCCAGAGAGCCTTTGAAGTTAGTTTACCCTATTATTATTCTAATACGTATTTACAGCAAGACCAATGCGCGAATAACTTCTATGTCAATGCTGATTTGAGTTGGAATTTTGGGCCACAGCATCAATTGACTCTATCGGGGGAATATTCTACCAACAATGCTCCTGCGGAGCAAAATGTAACTAATCAAAGTGATTATTTTGGTGGAGATCCAACTGTTTCTTTAAGTACTGCCGATTCCTTCTTACAGAATCAAACCCATACTCAAAGTCAGTCTAATAACTACCAGGCCCAGCTCAATTACCATAATCAATTCAGCGAACATTGGGGGATGACCGCTGCTATAAACTATATGCAGCTTCAACCATTGAGTTTTAGTCAGTATAATTTTGATTTTATCAATCAACTTGATCCTGTCCAAAGTTTTAATTTCAGTTATCAGTTGGCCGATACGAGTCGGGCTAAACTGCTCATTAGTCAGCTAGATTTTGATTGGAATAAAAATGCGCATAGCATTTCCTTTGGGGCCAAGCGTAGTTACATTAACAGTTACTATAGTCTCTTTTTTAAGAACAACGACATCAATTTTACGGGAGAAGACAACCAATTTGAGTACGACCAAAGTATTTATGCTAGTTATATAAGCTGGAAATCCTCTTGGAAGCGATGGCAGTGGAACTTAGGTATGCGGGCAGAGTATAGTGATTTGGCAGGAGCCGACCGTTTGGGGCTGGCTAGCCAACAAAAGCGTTTTGATTTATTTCCTTCTGCCTCTGTTCTTTGGTTCAAATCCAATAAGCATATTTTTCGATTTGCTTATAGTAAGTCGATTCAGCGGACAGGTTTCTTTGACCGCAGTCCTTATCGATATTACACCGGTTTGTACACTCAATTTCTGGGGAATCCCAATCTTCGTCCACAAATTACACATAGCGGAAGTTTGAGTTATATTCTGAATGGCCAGTTTATGTTTACCCTTTTTCAGAATGAAATGATTGACTATATCAATCAAATTTCTGAGCGAGAAGGCAGTTTAGAGACCTTTCAAAACATCAACTTTCAGAATTCAACCTTTGGGCTTTCTATTGGGGGGCAACTGCCGCTAAAGAAATATGGGCAGCTTAGCTTTAAGGTTAGTCCAACAGGAATTTATAGCCGCGGGATGGCCCAGGGAGAAAACTTCAAGACCTTATCCTTTAACACCAACTGTTATTTGATGCATAGTTTTAGTCTTTGGAACTGGATGCAGATGGATATTGTGGCTAATTATAGTTCTCCTATGGCAATAGCCATTTATGAGAGCAAGCATCTTTTTTATATGGACATCAATCTGCGCAAGCGTTTTTTGCAAGACAAACTATCTGTATCGCTTTATCTAGCTGATATTTTTGGGACCAATGTAGAGCGCAATAGCGTTGATTTTTATCAGCAGAAAATGCAGGTTAAGCATTATCGAGATGTACAGACCCTGACACTTTCGTTGCAGTATAACTTTAATTATGGCCGTGAACGAGATATTTTTTCCGTAGAAACTATGGATGAAAATACATTAGATCGGGTAATAAAATAAGTTGTGCTAAAATTTTCTTGCGGTTTGCAGGTGGCGAAGCCACCGCAGGCTGAGGGATGGGCAGCAGGGCCGCCAAAGGCGGCCGACCGAGGTGCTAGAAGCACCGAAGGGCCGAGCGATCAGCGAGCTGCGAGACAGCCCGACCCGACTGTAAGGAGGGGCAGCCCCTAAAAAATAAGAGCCTCACTTACATAAGCAGTTGTAATTCCTAATTTATTCCTTCATCTTAATTTACATTATACGATATGAGCTATTATAAAATTTCCAAATACCTTGTTGTCACGGATGTGTTAGAAACGGCTTCAGAAGCACCTTTAAGAATAATTTATGCTACGAGAACGGGAAAAGCTATTTCGATTAAGGAAGAAATTTATCAGCATTTATTGAAAGGTGATTTTGGGGCGATTCCTTCTAATTATCTATCCTTTTTGATTCAAAGTATGGTTATTGTTCGTTCTAGTGAAGATGAGCTAGCGAGTATTTTGGCTGAGAATGACTTGGGTATAGAGAGCGGTACGACACTTTCTTATACTATACAACCTGGAGCGAACTGTCAGTTGGGTTGTGATTATTGTGGACAGGTACATAGTGACAAAATGATGTCTGAGGCGCATCAGGAAAAAATGCTTGCGCGAATTTTGTCGAAGGTAGAGTCTAGGCATCAGGAGTTAGCGATTAGTTGGTATGGGGGGGAGCCGATTATGGCCATGAAGCAGATTCGCAGTTTGACAGCAAGATTAAAAGATATTGCCAAAGAGCACAACTTGCATTATAGTGCGAGTATGGTGACCAATGGAGTTGGTTTAAAAGAGCGCGTTTTTGTAGAATTAGCAAGAGATTTTGATGTTACTTATTTTCAGATTACGTTAGATGGGACGGCGGAAGAGCATGATCAGCGAAGATTTACGAAGAAAGGGGGAAAAACTTTTGATGTAATCATAAAAAACATCTTAGCGGTTACGAGTCATCCGATTTATAAGGAAAAAAACTGTAATATTACGATTCGATGTAATATTAATCATGCGAATAAAGACAATATAAAATCTTTAGTTTGGGAATTAGCAGCATTAGAGCTACAGGATAAAATAACCTTTGATTTTCAGCCAGTTACTGACTGGGGCGACAACAACGCATCTGCTGGATCGATGACGAAAGAAGAGTATGCGGAGTATGAGATTGAGCGGATTATTGAAGCCATTCAGTTAGGGTTTAAGTATGCGCAATTTATTCCGGCGAGGAATAAAAAAGTTTGCATGGTAGTAGATGAAAAATCGGAAGTATTTGATGCTTATGGTAACATTTACTCTTGCTGGGAGCTTCCGTATACTCCTTTATATGAGAATACAATTTACCAGTATGGCCATTTAGATAAAGCCGAGGAAGAATTCCAGCGAGATCCTATGAGAGATTGGAACAAAAACATTCCTCATTCAGATGCTTGGTGTAAGAGTTGTAAATTTTTGCCTGTATGTGGTGGTGGTTGTCCTCAGAAGTGGTTAGAAAAGACAGCTGCTTGTCCATCTTTCAAATTTAACATTGAAGATCGTTTAGTCTTAGAATATCTGTACAAGCAGAATAACAATCTGAGTGAGTTACTCTCAGAGGCTGTGGATTAGAGTTAAGTCATTCTGCAGGCTAATCATTTGCTATCTTTCCATTCGTTAGTGCGTTTAATTATGTTTAACAAATTTCCTTTTTACCCTCAATTTGATGAGATGGACTGTGGTCCTAGTTGTCTCAGAATGATTGCAAGATACTTTGGGAAAACATATAGTATAGATTATTTAAGAGAGCAATCTTATATTACAAAAGATGGAGTTAGCTTAAGGGGGATTAGCCAGGCGGCAGAAACTATTGGTATGGAGGCTCTTTCTGTAAAACTTAGCCTAGAAACGCTCATAGCAGAAAAGCTAACGCCAGTCATTTTGCATTGGAATCAAAATCACTTTGTTGTTTTATACAAAATAAAGCGAAGTTATTCGGGCAAATATATTTTTAAAGTTGCAGATCCTAGGTATGGTTTAATTTCCTTGCAACAAGAAGTTTTTGAAGAAAACTGGAAAAAAGGAGCGGATAAGGGGATTGCGCTTATCCTCAATCCAACAGATAAATTTTTTAGTCAATCATTAGAGGTTGTAGAACAAAAGAAAGCCTCTGTATGGGGGCTAGCTCGTTATGTTTCACCTTATAAAAAAGACATTGCTCAATTATTTGTTGGCCTAATTGGCGGGAGTTTAATCACACTTACTCTTCCATTTATGACACAACTATTGGTAGACCGTGGAGTTGCTTTCAAGAGCTTAAACATCATCTACTTAATCTTAATTGGGCAATTTTTTTTATTCCTAGGGGCTTCCTTTATAGAAATCATCAAAAACTGGATTTTATTATACATTGGGAGTAGAACGAACATTTACATTCTCTCTAATTTTTTGTCTAAGCTAATGAGACTTCCTCTTAAGTTTTTTGACAGCAAACGAATTGGAGATTTCATTCAACGAATGGAAGATCATAATAGGATTGAGCATTTTCTTACTTCTCAGAGTTTACTTACCCTCTTTTCTATTATCAACCTACTTGTATTCTCTTTGATTTTGGCCTATTATAATTTGAGCATTATTGCCATTTATTTTGGGTTCACGACGCTAGCTATTCTATGGATGTTTCTTTTTCATGCCAAACGTAGATTACTAGATTTTACCAACTTTGCTTATCGAGCGGAGAATCAAGATTCAATTTATGAGTTGTTGCATGGCATGCAAGAAATTAAGCTCAATAATCTACAAGATTATAAAAGAGAACAATGGGAAAACATCCAAATTAAGCTCTTTAATAACAACATCTCTATATTAGCTACAGACCAATACCAGCTTACTGGCTACCAATTTATTAACCAATTTAAAAATATCTTGGTTACGTTTATTGCTGCCCAACAAGTCGTACTTGGAAATATTTCTTTGGGAGCGATGCTGAGTATTATTTACATTGTGGGGCAAATGAACAGCCCTATAGAGCAACTGATTACTTTTTTTAGATCACTACAAGATACTCAACTCAGCCTTGAACGCTTAGAGGAAATTCATAGAAAACCTGATGAAGAACAGGATAATCAGGTTCATGAAATCCCCCAAACACCTCATAAAGAGGGAATTCAAATTACTGAACTCACCTTCAGATATGAAGGTCCACAATCTCCTGCTGTTTTACACCAACTCAGTTGCTTTATTCCTCAAAATCAAACAACTGCCATTGTTGGTGCTAGTGGTAGCGGTAAAACTAGCCTAATTAAGCTGCTCTTAAAATTTCAAGAGGCTCCAGATAATAGCATTCTTGTTAATGGCTTAGATTTAAATAAATTATCGCCTCAAAAATGGCGGGGCAACTGCGGTGCAGTGATGCAAGAAGGTTTTATTTTTTCTGATACTATTGCCCGAAATATAGCCACTAATGATATTCAGTTTGACCCAGACCGATTATCACATGCTATAAAAATGGCTAATCTAGAAGGCTATATTCAAAAACAGCCTTTAGGTATAAATACCAGTATTGGTCAAAATGGAAATGGGCTAAGTGGTGGAGAAAAACAAAGAATACTCATTGCTCGAGCTATTTATAAAGACCCTCAATATCTTTTCTTCGACGAAGCTACCTCCGCTTTAGATGCCGCTAATGAAAAGATTATTATGACGAACCTCAATCACTTTTTTACGAATAAAACAGTAGTTGTGGTGGCCCATAGACTGAGCACCGTAAAAAATGCACACCAAATTATTGTGTTAGACCAAGGAGAAATTGTTGAAGTAGGCAACCATACAGAGCTAACTGCAAAAAAAGGAACCTACTTCCACTTAATTAAAAACCAATTAGAACTTGGTAATTAAATGATACATAGTACAGATAGCCTACAAGATAAGTTACCTAAACCCCATTGGATACTAAGGTATAGCTTCTTATTTATATTTTTAATTATTGGGTTAATAAGCACAACACTATACTTGATTAAAGTCCCCAATTATTTACAAGTAGAATTATTCGCAAAAAAAGATAACGACCAGTTGATCGCTGTTTGTCCACCCCATAAATGGCTAGAGGAACAAGAAAGCCTCTCTATTATCTTAGAAAATGGCCAGCAGTACCTGTTCCAAATTAAAAAGTTTACCCATGAACAACATACTACTCATCTAACCCTCTCTAGCGAGCAACTAGATGCTCAACGCTTTCTAAAACAAGAGTATATCTCTATTGGGAAGGTGGCACTACCTAGCCAACCTCTTATATTCACTCTATTTCCTAACAATTAAGCTATTTCACCATGATTGCTTCACCCATTGACCTCATCGCTGAACTTAAATATTACCTAGATACTCATCATAATATCGAAAAAGATTCTCGCTATGCTGGCAACAAACATGTTTTTGAAGTTTGTATCGAAGAACTTGAAGATCGCCTTAGTATTGATGAAAAAATGATCCTTATGGATCTACATCTTTGCTATACAAATTCTCTAGCAGCTGCAAGAGAAAATGACTTAGGAACAGCTCAATTTTGGCTGAATAATGCCAAGCAAATCCCCCCTTTCGAGCAACCAATTCTCCAAATGCTCGTCGACCTGAATCACTTGCCCGCCCTCGCTTTTTACTTATACAAAGACCAACAGTTTGATGAAGCCATTGACTTACTCCAAAAAACTATAACTATTTCTGGCCTTTTCCAAGAAGAATCTGGCATCGACTATATCGTCTGGGGACAAATGGAAGATTATATAAATATTTTTAGAGTCCACTGTACCAATAAAAACACAGAACAAGCACTCCTTTACGCTTCCGCAATTCTTAAAGCAATTGCCTGTCTTGAACTTAGCCCTGGTTTCCTAGAAGACGTTTCTCTCGATGTTCTTAAAAAAGCAGAAATCAATTTTATTAACTATGCCACTAATGACATTATCAAAAGACTCCTGTTCTCTACAGAACTACCACTAAAAACTATTCTCGAAAAGGTGTTTTTCCCCCTCATCTACACTGAAAATGCCAAAGAATGCCCCAATGAAGGCTATATCGAGACCCTAAAAGTGCTTGAAGCTATCGCTAATGCTAATTTTGATCAAGCTAAGGAGTTGTTGCAATTTGACCCCCTACAGTTTCACAAACAAGCTCACTTACTTCAATTTACACTGATTGAGTTTCTAATTCCCTTCCTGAAAAATCAAGCCGATGCTGAAATGAAAAATGCCTTGGCCCAACAAATCAACGATTATTATCTGCAAGAGCTGATGATTCAACCAATGATTCTGCAAAAATACTCTGGCTTAGACTATACTCCTTCTATAGCCTAAACTCCCCCTCTACCCCCATCCCAAATAAAGCAAAATCATACTTTGCAGGATCTTCAGCACAAAGCGCTCTAGCAGCTTGCCCCAACTCCAAACAAGCCGCCCAATCGTCTTTTTCTCGCTGCAAAAGCCCCAAGGCCCTCGCCTGCCGACCGACATGCACATCTAATGGAAGCAGTAGTTGCGCAGGCGAAATTTGCCGCCAAAGCCCAAAATCTACCCCCGCCTCATCTCGGCGAACCATCCAACGCAAAAACATATTTAAACAGGCGGTTTAGATGGTATTTTTTACGTAAAACGGCCTTAGTATAAATTGTTTTCTAATTGCATCTGTAGTAAATTATCCTTATTTTTGTAGTTGTAATACAAACAATTATAAAGAAGAAGTATATAGTTCCTACACTTAAAATAGCTCCTACAGAAAGCGATTATGATTTTTTAGAGGTTGATGTCTATGATGTTGAGGGAAAATTATCCAAAATTGAATTTGATAAACTTTCCCTATTGCATAGAAGTTTCATACTGGGGGCAGCAGGATTTGGGAAGTCTCGCTTACTTCAAGATATTTATGAATATTTCTGTAATAAAAATCAATCAACTGTTATACTTGATTTAAAGAAGGTTAAAGTATAGTATAAGTGAATATATCCAATCCTCAGAGACTTTAAAGAAAATTTCTGACGATTTTGACTAATCACCCCCCAAAAAAGCCAACCGTTTAGTAAGCTAACAGAAAAAGTGTAACTTAGGACTTATGAAAAGAAGAAGATTCACATCAAAGTTTAAGACAAAAGTTGTATTGGAAGCCCTAAAAGAGCAGTCGAGTTTGGCAGAGCTAGGGCAAAAGTACGAGCTTTCCCCACAGCAAATAAGCAATTGGAAGTCCGCTTTTTTGGCTGGAGCCGAAGAAGTATTTAGCCTTGGCTGAGAAAAGAAGAAGGCAGAAGCGACAGAAAAAGAGGCAAATTTGCTCCGTACGATAGGAGAACTAAAAGTGGAGGTAGATTTTTTAAAAAAAGCCTTGGAGTAAAAAGCTCAAAAGAGAAGCGGGAAAAAGTAGACCCCAACCACCCAATCCTGAGCATTCGCAAGCAATGTAAAATACTGGGGATCAATCGTTCAGTAGTATATTACAAGCCAGTTCCACAAACTGCATTGAACTTGATGCAATTGATGGATGAGCACTATTTGCAACATCCAGACAAGGAGCAAAACGAATGCATACTTAGTTGACAAAAGATTTGGGTTACCAAGTTAATATAAAGCGAATAGAACGCTTATATTATAAAATAATGGGGTTGCGGTCTATTTTGCCTGGTCCTCATACTTCAAGGCCAAATAAAGGAGCTGGTCACCAAATATATCCTTACCTATTGAGAGGATTAAAAGTTGCTCGATCCAATCAGGTTTGGGCGATAGATACCACCTATACACCAATGCCTCAGGGGTTTATGTATTTGGTAGCTATAATAGATATTTATAGTCGCTATGTAGTTTCATGGTCTATTTCGAATACAATGACGAGCGAATGGTGCCGATCTGTTTTGGAAGAAGCTATTGAGAAACATGGGCAGCCAGAAATTTTGAATACAGATCAAGGTAGTCAATTTACGGCCAGTGTATTTACAGAACATGTTATAGATCAAGCGATTAAACTGAGTATGGACGGCAAAGGTCACCGTATAGACAACGTTTTTATTGAACGTTTGTGGAGGTCTGTAAAATATGAAGACATCTATATTAAGGAATATAAAAATGGTTGGGAGCTGCAAGTAGGAGTTAAAGCTTATTTTCAATTTTATAATAAAGAAAGACGACATCAAGGAATCAATGATGAGCTTCCAGAGGAGCGATATTTTTCTTCAAAACTAGCTTGATTTTGGTCTGGCTGATAGGGGGCGGTATACACTAAAAATTGGAACATGGATTTAATTACAAAAAAGTTTTTTAAGCTGTTTTGGCAGAGTGAAGAATGTAGAACAATATTCTTACAACATCGAACAGAGCTTTTAGAAAAAGAGGTTGATTTGTTAATTACAACAAAGCACCATTATATGCCTCGTATTTTTATTACAAACATTAACCGTGTTAGGGAAGATACAGAATTACTAATATTCAAACTGGAAGAAGAAGAACTGGAAGTAAATCATTTTTTTGAAGAATTTGCAAAAAACTATCTGGTAGAAGAGCAGATAAAAACTTATCTACAATCAAAGTTTCCAAAAGGGATGCAACTAATTCCAGCTTTTAACTTGGAAACCCCTAATAATGCACTATTTCAAATTGCTCAAAAAATTTTTGAGGATTGGCAAAATGAAGTGCCTTTGGGAATGTCGATAACTAAGCATCTCATCAATACTTATCTATTGCCAACGAATATTCAATTTGAAAATTTTGAAGATGCTTTTAACTACTTTGAAAATATGGTTATTGAGGAAGTGAAATCAATCAATCTTAAAAATGCTTTAGATTTAAGGGAAGTAGTAGATACTATTGTTAAGATGTATAACTATAAGTTCAAACGCAACCTATATGATGCGAACCTAAAGTTTGGGGCTTCTTTATTACCTGCTAATAAGAAAGAATACAAAAAGAGATTAGCGTTATTAGACGCCTTATATGATTTTGAGGTATTGTCTGGAGGACATTATGAAGGACACTATGAATGCGTTGAATGTAAGAGCTTCAAATGTGTAAGCACAACCGATATAAAGCCAAGCAAAAATGAATTAAAGTGTCCTAATTGTGGGAGCAAAATGCTGCACATCGTTCCTTATCGAATTTATGATAAAGTTCATGAAAAAATAGTGCAAAATGATGGCTTATTAGCTGGAGCTATTGAATATCTCCTTGATTTAAAGGGGCAAAACTATACTAAAAATGGATATATAGAAGGAGCAAAAGATGTGGAATTAGATTTTATAATTAAATGTGAGGCAGATATTTACGTTACTGAAGTGTTAGAAATCAAAATGTTCAAAAACAAGGATTTTGATGCACTAAAAACCAACTTATTAGGAGCAATCGCTAAGATAAAAAAAGCTAAAGATAAATTGGTCAAATTAGATGAAGGTTGGAAAGAAATACTTTTTTCAGTAATTACTAATGTAAGAGATGAAGAAGTATTGAAAACTGCAAAAAAGGAAGCCAAAAGCGACCTTGAAGAATATAAAATTAAGTTTTTTACTCCTATGCAGTTTTTAGAAAACCATGATTAAAGAATACATCTAAAATTACCCTTTTAAATAATTTGAAAATGAAACAACACATTTTTTTCTTAAAAAAAGTTCCCTACTGGCAAGAAGTTATTATTCAAGAGATAGGAACAACAAAAGAGCAAATAGCTCAATTTTCAAATGCTTTTTTAGAAATACTTGCCTCAAGTCAAGCTGGGTTATGCCATACTAATTCTGCATTATTGTATTGTTTCTTACAAAAATATAGAGTTCCTTGTAAATGGAGAGTTGGTTTTTTTGAGACTTTTGAAGGATTCCCAAAATCCTGTAAAGTTTGGTCTCATCAAACAAATACTAATATTAGTTGGCATTCATGGTTAGAGATTGATAAGCAGATTTTGGATTTAACAATCATTAACCAAAAATTCCATTATGGCTTTCCTCCTATTGTCTTTGATAACATCATAAGTAGTGAATTAGTATTAAATGAACAGAGAGAAATAGTATCACCTAATGGGGAGATTATTGCAAAATATCACTATAAATGTCCCCCTCAGCATTTATCTGATAAGTCAAAATCTACTCCAAGTCTTATCAAAAACCAATTATCACCTATAGTTCAACTAAAAACAGCGATGGGAGACAAATGGGAAATAGATTTTAATAGTTTCATAAAGAGGCGGTTAGATGTAGATTTAGAAGAAGGCTGGTCAGAGAAATTTAATAGTTATGTTTGTGAGTAACTCTTAGTTAAAAATTAGGGAATGATATACATAGATTGGTTAAAGACTATTGAGCCAAAAGCAGAAAAAGCTATCCGAAGTCTCTTTGAAAAAGCACAAAAGAATCAACATCATAAATCTGACTTGCTTTTGACCATAATAAATGGACACTATAAAGATTATTGTGATTCTAAAATGCCATGGCCTTGTTGCATAAATAAACCCCTTCAAATCAGCTAATTACAAAAAACCTTTCGAATTAGGCATAAAAAAAGGGACAAGCCCCGTAGATTTAAGTTTTTTCGACGAACAATAAAACCTCGAGCTGTCCCATGACAAAAGTAGAAAAAACCTTACAGAACTACGCACTAATCAACAGATTTTATACCGCCCAAGGTAAGTTTCTTTTTAATGTTTGGTTTCCGCCTTTGGTAAGCAAAAACCTCATCGCTAAGCGCTCAAAACGTGGCAGATCTAAAACAATTTCTGATGAATTTATTCGCTATTTATTCCGTTTAAAAGTGCTTTTTTCATTTGGGTATCGACAGTTAGAAGGTATTCTAAAATGCGTCATTTCCAAATATAATTTGGATGTCAGGCCGATATCTTTTAGCCAAATATGTCGTAGAGTCAAGAACCTAAAACTGAATATTAAGCCTAAAAAAACGGATAAAGAAAGATCTATAGCGATAGATAGTACAGGACTAAAACCAAAGGACAGGGAGAATGGTTAATGAAAAAATATTTAGAAAAACAGCGTTCTAGCTGGATTAAAGTACATTTAGTAGTAGATGATAAAACAGGAGAAATCTTATCCGTAGAGATTACCACAGAGCGAAAAACCGATGCCTCTCAGCTTCCAAAGCTGATGAAAAAAATGAAATCCTTGAATATTACCCATGTTTACGCAGACGGAGCCTATGACCAAATAAAATGTCGAGAAGCAATTTGTGCGGCTGGGGCGATTCCATTGATTCCCCCACGTAAAAATGCTCGCCTAAAAAAAGGAAAAAATGGAGAGCTAGTCGATAGTTATCGCAACGATGATATTTTATATATCTGGGAGTTGGGATCGGCTGCTTGGAAACAAGATTTAGGCTATCATCGTCAAAATTTAAGCGAAACTGCAATGATGCGACTCAAGCACTTTTTCTCTGAACGGCTCTCTTCGCTCAGCTTTAAGATGCAGAAACAAGAAGTGCTGATGCGTATTCAAATTTTAAATGAGCTTAATGTTATCAAGTTAGAAGTTGCTACTAATCAGTAAATTATGATTTATGCAACAAGGCCCTTTCTGACTCATCGTTAATTGTTTGATGTTTTTGTAATTTATTTCCCTCCCAAAATACAAAACTTCCTACAATAACTCCCCCTCTACCCCCATCCCAAACAAAGCAAAATCATACTTTGCAGGATCTTCAGCACAAAGCGCTCTAGCAGCTTGCCCCAACTCCAAACAAGCCGCCCAATCGTCTTTTTCTCGCTGCAAAAGCCCCAAGGCCCTCGCCTGCCGACCGACATGCACATCTAATGGAAGCAGTAGTTGCGCAGGCGAAATTTGCCGCCAAAGCCCAAAATCTACCCCCGCCTCATCTCGGCGAACCATCCAACGCAAAAACATATTTAAACGCTTACAAGCCGATTTCCGCGCAGGAGTAGCAATGTGTTTCCGAGTCCGCTGCGGGGCCTCTTCCAAGGCAAAAAAGTCTTGCTCAAAGCCGAGCAAAGCCGGCCCAACATGCTCATCTTCTGGCCCAAGATGCCGCGCGAATGCCTGCTCCAAACTATCCTCTTTTTGGTAATATTGCTGTAACCAATGCAAAAAATAAAGGGCATCCGTGGGCTGAAATGTCCGATGCTTAAAGTCCAAAAATGCCTTACGGTCCGCCTCCTCATGGTTCACAATAAAATCATGGGGCGCATAATCCATCAACTCCAACAAGCGCTTTCCACTCTTAATGATGCTGGCCCGACGCCCCCAAGCCAAAACAGCCACCCAAAAGCCAATGATCTCCCGATCAGCCGCCTTACTCAAACTATGCGGCAAACTAATCGGATCATCTTTGATAAAATTTGGTCGGTTGTATTGCGCCACTTTTTCATCCAAATAGGCCTTAATATCTTTCATTTTTTTGTTTTTGGGGCCTCCCGCCTGCGGCGGGCGCTACGTTGCGGGGCTCGCTATTCGCTCGGCCCTTCGCCGCCAAAAGCGGCTCGGTCTGGCCTGCGGCCACCCCTCCACATCGCTAGGCCAAATGCGCTAAAAAAAAACTTTGGCCCTCTTCAAGAGGACCAAAGTTGAAAACTAAACCCTAAAACCCATGAATAAACTTTAAATGCGTCATAAGCGCATGAGCTGACTTAAATTAACCGCTCCATCAGGAGCTGTCTAAGTTGCTTAAGTTCTATTAGTAAACTACGCTCCCCAAAAAAGGTTGAGCTTTTTTTCATTTTTATTTCCAAAGCGGCCCTTCTGCATCTAGAAGGCGCAAAGCGCCTGGACTAGCGATGCGACAGGGTGGCGCGCAGCGCCAGACCGAGCCAGCAAAGCTGGCGAAGGGCCGAGCAGACCTGCGAGCCCTAAAGCGACAACAAGAACTTTAGTTCGCAGTTCGACGACCGTAGGGAGTAACCGCCGCCACATTATATTCAGCGGAGGCCCCAAAAACAACTACTTCCCAATGGGAACTATAGGCCGCCGAGCAAGCTTTAGAAGAGAAAAAAATGAAAACAGTAAATTATCAGGATTATCTGGCGGGGATTCCGCCAAAGGGGCAGCATATTTTGGCCCAAGAAAGAGGCGATGAAATTTTGGTGTATCAGGCATTTCGGCCTGAAATTGCCCAGTATGCTTTGGCGCATCAGCAGTTTGGGGGAGCGCATTACAGCTTTTCGAGAATGACATGGATCAAGCCCAACTTTTTGTGGATGATGTTTCGGGCGGGTTGGGCCAGCAAAGTGGGCCAAGAATATATTTTGGGCATTTGGATCAAAAAATCGGGTTTTGAAGAGATTTTGGCCCAATCGGCTTATAGCTCCTTTAAGGCCGAAATTTACGTTGATCGAGAAAATTGGCGCAAGGATTTGGAACAGAAAAAAGCTCGGTTGCAATGGGATCCCGACCATAATATTTATGGCGGCAAAGAAGAGCGACGAGCCATCCAATTGGGCATTAAAGGCGAGTTATTGCAGCAATTCAACCAAGAAATGATCGTAGAAATTATAGATTTGCGTCCCTTTGTTTTGGCCCAAAAAGCAAAAATTGATGCAGGGCAGCTCAGTGAATTGCTTCTGCCCGAAGAAAGGGTATTTAGGCCAAAAAATGAGGAATTAGCTGCCTTTTTGGGCCTAGATGAGGATTAAGCGCCAAAGCGTTTTTTTAATAAATCTTGCAATTCAAAAAGTTGGTCGCGATATTGAGCGGCCGATAAAAAGTCGGTGGCCTTGGCCGCCTCTTTCATTTTACGGCGGGCCTCTTCGATCGCTTTTTCCAGTTGTTCCTTAGACATCGTTTTGAGGATGGGGTCTTCGGCCACCAAGTTTTGTTGGTCTTCTTGTTCGTATTCCTTGCCTTGCAGGCGGCCATCTAGGACCGAGCTTTGGCGGCGAATTTCATCCTTAGATTTGAGGACCGTAGTGGGCGTGATGCCATGTTTTTCGTTATAGGCCATTTGAATGCTGCGGCGGCGATTGGTTTCATCCATCGTTCTTTGCATAGAGGGCGTAATCTTGTCGGCATAAAAGATTACGCGGCCATTGGCATTACGGGCGGCTCGTCCTGCGGTCTGTGTAAGCGAGCGTTCATTTCGCAAAAAGCCTTCTTTATCAGCATCGAGGATAGCGACTAGGGCTACCTCGGGCAGATCTAAGCCTTCACGGAGAAGGTTAATTCCAATGAGCACATCAAATTCGCCTAAACGGAGATCTCTCAAAATTTCCACTCGTTCTAGGGTGTCTACATCAGAGTGAATATAGCGGCAGCGGATATTGTATTTGGCTAGATATTTTGCGAGTTCTTCTGACATCCGTTTAGTAATGGTCGTAACCAAAACCCGTTGATCTTTGCGGGTCGCGCTGCGGATTTCATCCATAAGATCATCCACTTGGTTGATGCTGGGCCGCAACTCGATAGGAGGATCGAGTAAGCCAGTGGGACGGACGATTTGTTCGACCACTTCTCCCTCTGTTTTTTCTAATTCGTAAGCGGCGGGCGTAGCGCTCACAAAAACCACCTGTCGCATCAGGCTTTCAAACTCCATAAAGTTGAGTGGGCGGTTATCTAGGGCTGAGGGCAGGCGGAAGCCATGTTCAATCAGGGACATTTTTCGGGCTCTATCGCCGCTATACATGGCCCTAAATTGCGGCATAGTTACATGGCTCTCATCCACAATCATGAGAAAATCTTCGGGAAAATAATCGAGTAGACAAAAAGGGCGGGCGCCAGCTTGTCGACCATCGAAGTAGCGGGAATAGTTTTCTACGCCAGAGCAATAGCCGAGTTGGCGCATCATTTCTAGGTCCATATTGACACGTTCCCGCAGGCGTTTAGCTTCTAGGTGTTTGCCTTCCTCCTCCATATATTCGTAATGTTCACGGAGTTCATCCTCAATTTGTCGGATGATTTGTTGCATACGATCTTTTGGGGCCACATAAAGGTTGGCGGGGAAAATAGCCACTACGCTAAGGTCTTCTAATTTTTTGCCTGTTTCGGTATCTATGCGTTCAATTTCGTCGATTTCATCGCCAAAAAAGCTAAGGCGGAGGCCATAATCGGTATAAGGGAGGTTAATATCTAGGGTATCGCCTCGCACGCGGAACTCTCCTCGCTCAAAGCTATTTTCGCTACGGGCGTACAAGCTATCTACCAGTTGGTAGAGTAGGCTATTTCGGCTAATGTTTTGGCCAACTTCTAGGCGCATCACGCCTTTTTTATAGTCTTCGGGATTTCCCATACCGTAGATACAAGAGACTGAGGCAACAACCACAATATCTCTACGGCCCGATAATAGTTGGGAAGTTGCTCTTAGGCGTAGTTTATCGACCTCGTCATTAATGGCTAAATCTTTCTCGATATAGGTATCGGTAGAAGGCACATAGGCTTCTGGTTGGTAATAATCGTAGTAAGAAACAAAGTACTCTACCGCATTATTTGGGAAAAACTGCTTAAACTCGCCATATAGCTGGGCCGTCAAGGTTTTGTTATGCGTTAGGATGAGCGTAGGCTTTTGCAATTCTTTGATCATATTGGCCATAGTAAATGTTTTTCCGGAGCCGGTAACTCCGAGTAAACATTGGTAGCGATCGCCTCTTTGGGCGGCTTCCACTAATTTTTCGATGGCTTTGGGTTGGTCCCCTGCTGGAGAAAAGGGAGAATGGATCTCGAACTGCATAATTACGGGCATTAATGAGGCGCAAAAATACGACTTTTGCTTTAGGCGCAACTAATATTCATCTTATCTTTTATTAAAGTCAATTAAAAAACAAGGCTTATGCGTATCAGTTTATTGATGGGGTTATTGCTACTCCTTTTTTCGGGTTCAGTTTCTGCACAGAAGATCAAGTTTTCGGTAGATCATCCTGTGGTTCAGCGAGTAGTTAAGGCGGCGTTGAAGGAATATATTCCGAAAGTGCGGAAGAAAAATGAGAAAATAAAAGACATACAGTTTAAGTCGACCAAGGTTGGGGAAGACTACAACAAAGTCAAGGGGACAGTATTATTTGACAAGCCGGGCAAGGCATTGGGGAATGGGAACTATCGGTTTAAGATGACCATAGGGAACAACTTGCTCAAGCCAGAGATTAAGCGGTTGAAGTTGCAAGTAGCGCGTATTTGGTTTATTCGGTTTTACAAGCGGGTCATTTAATTTTGGGTAGAGCGTTTACAGGCAAAGGTCAGATGATAAGGTCTATTTGGCCTAGCGATGTGGAAGGGTGGCCGTCAGGCCAGACCGAGCCAGCTTGCTGGCGAAGGGCCGAGCGAAGAGCGAGCCCTGCAACGTAGCGCCCGCCGCAGGCGGGAGGCCCCAAAAGGGAAAAAATAAAAAGCCCCAACTAGGTAATAGATGGGGCTTCATATTTGGGGGGTAATTACTTCCAGCTAATCTCGCATTGATCGAGGTAAAGGCCTAATTCTTTGATTTGTTCGTAGGGAATATTGGTACCAGAAACATCTAGGTAGATAAGAGTAGATTTAGCGGCCCAGGTTTTAGGAATTGTTTTGTAGGGAATATTGGCTATTTCTAGAGATTCTAATTTGGGGAGTTTGGCAATAAAGCTGGGAAAATCATAGACTACATCTTCTTCTAGGACATCATCAATGCTGACTGAAGAGGAAATATTGAGGCTAGTTAGGGGAAGATTTTCCATTCCTTTGGGGAAGACTAGTTTTTCGTTGCTGGCGACATCTAATTCTTCCAGTTTTTTGAGTTGGATAAGAGAGGGGTGCAAAATTTCGATCATATTTTCATCGAGGTAAAGTGTTTTTAGATTTGGGGCGCCTGTAAAATTGGGGCAATTAGTGAGCATACAGTTCGTCAGGTAGAGTTCTTCTAGGGCGGGCATATATTCGCCTTTAAAGAAATCTGCATCGATAATATTATCGCTAAGGTAGATGAGTTTCAGTTTTTTCATCGGAGTCTTTAGATTATTGATTCCTATGATATTATTATCTAAATGGAGTTCTGTTAAGTTAGGGATTTGGGCAAAAAAGGCGGGTAATTCCATTAGTTGATTATTGCTTAGGTAGAGTTCTTCTAGTTGTTGGAGTTGGGTTAGGCCTTGGGGGAGTTCTCCAATTTTGTTACCGATAAGGCTTAGTTCTTTGAGTTGGGTGTAGGCCATAATTTGGCGAGGAATTTCCTGCATCTCTGCATTGTCGATACTCAGATAATAGAGTTGTGGGAGTTTTTTGGGGAGTATTTGAATTTTTGTTCGGTTGAGATAAAGTTCTTTAAGGTTGGGGGCTTGAATATCGAGTGTATGTAGGGGGTTGTCGCTCAGGTCTATATTGTGAAAGCTTGGGCCAAAGGTCATTTGGACATTTTCGATTTCATTTTCGCCTAAATCGACATAATTCAGTTTTGGTAATTTACTGAGGACATCTGGACAAGTTTTCAGTTTTAGGCGTAGTAGTTCGATTGTTTTGAGTTCTTGTAAGTTGGCGAGGGCATTCCAATTGGCTGTTGTAAGTGTTTTATTATTAGATAGATTAAGCTCCTCTAGGTTTTTGAGTTGAGCAATTTGTTTGAGGGATTCTTCGGAAAGTTGGTTATCGGCTAAGTAGAGTGTTTTCAGCTTTTGCAGTTTAGTAAAGCTTGGGGGTAGAGATTTAATCTCATTATCGTCGAGGTCTAGGTATTCTAATTCTGGGAAAGCGGCCCAAAAGTCGCCAATTTCTTGAAGCTGGATTCCGTTAACACTTAGTTCTTTTAGTTTAGTGAAAGCGTTTAGGCTTTTGGGGAGGGTTTGGAAACTTTCCTCAGAAAGGTCTAGAGAGCGTACGTCTTGGGGATTAGCGGCTAGAGCTTCTTTTAAGGAATAGTACTCACCATCTTCTTGGGCAAAAAGGGAGAAGTTAGTTAAGAGCAAAAATAGGAAGGGTAAATAAAGGGAATTGGTATTCATGCTTATAGATTTAGATGGATAAATTAAGCTATTGGGCTAAGTTAAGGATAATTATGCCAACTGTTTTGTCTATATCAGGAAGGTCTTGGATTTGCTTATTTTGGGCATAAAAAAGGCCACTCATCCGAAGGAGAGTGGCTAAAGGTTTTCAGTTAGCTTGTTTAGAACTCACTAGCTTGTGCCTGATTATTTTTATAGACAAAGGCGCCGGGAAAATCTTCCTTTACCTTTTGGAGTTGCATATAGGCTTCTAATTTAGTGTAGTAAGCTCCCCAATTGAGTCGATAGTAGGGTTGCTGGTAGGTCCAGTTAGCCTGTTTTTCTTCTTTTCGGTTAAAGCGGCTTTGTTTTTCGAGCAGTTCGTATTTATCGCGGCTCACCATTAGTTGGATACCCCAGGCTTTAATTTCCCGATCCTCTTTAAAATTGAGTTCTTTACGGAGGTCTAGTAGTCTTCTAATTTGGGATTCCTCGTTCTTTTCTATGGCTTGTTGGCTAATAGCAAAAGGCAAACAAAAGAAGCTAAAAATGCAGCATAAAAGGGGGCGCATAAGATTTATTTTTTGGGCACTTGAATCAGTTCTAGGCCAGAGGAAGTACCTAGTCGACTAGCGCCAGCTTGCATAAGTTGTAGGGCTTGTTCGGGTGTTTTTATTCCACCAGAAGCTTTAATTTTCACGTTAGAGCCTTTCAGAAACCCTTTAAGTTGGCGTACAACTTCTGGGCTAGCTCCAGCTTGAAAACCTGTAGATGTTTTGACATAGTCTACTCCAATTTCCATACAAATATCGCAAAGGCGTTGCATTTGGATATTATCGAGCAGGCTAGTTTCTAAAATTACTTTGAGCGTACTACCATGCAAATGTACTGCTCTCGTTACTGAGTCAATATCATTTTGCACATAACTCCATTCGCCATCCATAACAGCTGCAATATTAACGACCATATCGACTTCATCGGCACCTTCTGCAGTTGCTCTTTTAGCCTCTTCTACTTTTGCCGAGATAGTAGAGTAGCCCATCGGAAAGCCGATAACCGTCACAATTTTGGGTCTTTGCTCAAAATTGGATAAAAAGTATTTTGCTGTATTAACGTGGAAAGGAGGAATACAGACCCCAACAAAGTTGTTATCCACGGCTTCTTGACAAAGTTGTTCAATGTCAGAAGAGCTAGCATTTGCTTTTAGGAGTGTGTGTTCTATAGCATCAGCTAAATTCATAGCCTATAATAGTTATGTGTTGAATGACAAAATTTGTCCTTTAGGCGGCTAAATTACGGATTAAATTATAAAGTTGACGCCTTGCTTCTTTATTTTTTATTTCGAGAATTTATTAAAAAAAAGCAAGCCTTTACTTGAAGGCCATTTCAACTCTCTCTTTCATCATTTTACCTCCTCTTGAGTACAGAATTAAATGGGTGTAGAATCTTGACTAAAATCTTCTATAATGTAGGACTAATCTAAGACCACTACAATATTCACTTATTTGTATATATCAAGAAAAACGCCTTTTTAAATGTACATTATTATCTCCATAATATACTACTGGCTTCTATCCCAAAAATGCTTGTAGGGTAACAAAAAATACATAATAGATGATGTATTCCGTAACAAAAAGCAAAGATTACATCTTTTACTTTAGACGATTTTTAATCTACCAAAGTTCTAATCATGTCACTATATCCCCCTAGAGATTTCATAGCCAATTAAATTTCGGCTTAACAAAAAGTATCTTTTATATTATTTTTTAGAACTATAAGTTTATATATTTGTAACTGCCTAACAAATATATGGAGACCGACCGCACAATTAACTACTACCTATCTTAGCTAATTCAGAACCACGGTTACTATGTTTTTCCATTCCCCCTACTTTAATTATAGCATCAAGCAATTTGATGCTATAACAGAACCTAAATTGTCTGCAGACTACCATCGAAAGCATTTGGAAGTCTTAGCTGCATTTGGCGTTGGCCCATTGGGCTCAACCCTATCGCCTTGGTATCAGCGGCCAGCTGTTACTGTTTTTGTCGCTTATGATGAGTCAGATGAGATGCTGGCTGGAATTCGTTTAGAGCGTTTAGAGCAACAACCTTATGAGCTTCCCCTTTGTCATGCTATTTCTGTAGATAGCCCAGACTTACTCCCTAAAATTGGCCGCCACAAAGGCCGATTAGCAGAAATTTGCGGTGCTTGGGTTGCTCCTACAGCAAGAAAGCGCGGATTACTACAACATTTGATTGGCCTTTGTATAGATCAAGGGGAAAAAATGCAACTAGATTATTTACTGGCCATGCCTCCCCAACATACAAAAGGGATTTTTCGAGAATATGGCTTTAGCCCTGTCCCCAATGCATTGGGGAGAAGTGAGTATTGCTATCCTGATGATCGCTATACTTCTACTTTAATGGAATTAGATTTATCTCTTCAACCTGCTCAAGCTAGCGCAGCTTTTTGCAACTAATTCTAAATAAAAATGTACTCAACTCCCACCTTAGAAGAATGCTTTTTAAGTGTTCTTCCAGCCACCGCTATATCTATGGCCCCCCAATCAGCTAAGGAAAACCTTACAGAATATCAAGCCCCAGATATTATTGCAGAACTCCGTCCTACAAATAAAGAGGAACTAGCGGCTATTTTAACCTTAGCTCAAGAAGAAAACTTTAAACTCTACCCTATTAGCTCTGGCTTTAATTGGGGACTAGGGTCTAAACTCCCCGTAACAGGTCCAGCCGTTTTAATTAACCTTAGTCAATGGAAATCTATAGAAGTATCTGAAGACCTAGAATATGCTATTATTGGTGCTGGCGTTACTCAAGAAGATCTCAATGACTATCTTCAAGAACATCAACTAGCCCTAAAATTTCCTCTCACAGGTTCTTCAAAATCAACAGCTATTGTTGGTAATATTCTAGATCGCGGCGCTTCTGCCTTCTTCCATAGACGACAACGCCTCCTCGGCCTTGAAGTCTTACTCCCTTCTGGCCAATGGCTACAAACTGGCCTCTGGCATTTTCATAAAACCCCTAGCTCCCCACCACCACTCTATTATGCAGCAGGTATAGGCCCTGACCTCAACGGATTATTTACCCAATCTAATTTGGGCATTGTCAGTAGAGCCGTTATCCAATTACAACCCAAAAGTACTGGACTTCTCTTTTTTGCCGACTTCCAAGAGGAACAACTTATCCCTATTATCCAAAAATTGAGACAACTCCGACAAGATAATATGCTCAATGAAGGGATTCTCCTCACCAATAAAAATGATCCCCGAACTACTGAAGGTAACCCCTTTGATTATAACGGACAATGGACGCTTATCGGCTCTTTCTCTGGCAGCAGTAGCCTGCTCGAGTTTTTACAAACAGAACTATCTTTAGAATTAGCTCAGTTTTGCCAAAAAATTGAATTTATCCGCAGCGATAGCAAAACAAGCTGTAACCATCCCTATCAAGAAGTTCTGAGAGATCTCTATAATGGTATCCCCTCCGACTATAGTATACAAACTATGGCCAAACTCCAACAAACTTCTGTGCAATCAGCCCAAGAAGTAGATACCAACAAAAAATTTCCAGGTATGGCCGTAGCTCTTCTCGCCGTTCCTTTTCATGGGGCCTCCTGCCTAGAACTTATGGAACTTATCTACGAGATTAGCCTCGATATGAACCTCCGCCCATTTTATAATCTAGCTAGCCTAGATGAAACTACTTTCGAAGGCTTTTTCCGCGTATATTTTAATCGAAATGATCCTGAAGCTACCCAAAATGCAAAAAAATGGAGCCAAAGAGTCCTCCAAGAAGCAGCCGAAAAATTAAGCATTTTTCCCTACCGACTCTCCACGGAACAAATGGCCCACTTTTGCCAAAATACAGAGGATAACTTCTGGCACACAATCGGACAAATCAAAAATAGCCTAGATCCCCAAAACTTAATCTCCCCTAAACGATATTGCCCCCACTAAAAAAAAAGATGAGGGCCGCCTAACGGCAGCCCTCATCAACCAATTCCAAAACTCAAAAACCAACTATAAGAACTTGTTTCTTCTATAATACACCAGCTTTCTCTAGACCATTAGGGATAGTCACTTAGAAAAAACCTTGTACCAAGGCCTTAGGGAGGGCCACTCTATTTTACCGCATTATTTCAGCAGCACAGTACACTTGTTCTTCAAGTATTTTATAAAGGGATTATTATGTCTTTTTCTTTTGTATCTGAATCGCTTCCTGCGTTTCCTTAATCTTTTCCTCCTGCAACTCAATAGCCGCCCGCTGCTCTAGCAAAACTTCCTCCTCTTTCCCTTTATCCTCCTCCACTTCCCCAATCCGAACCTCTATTTTTGCTATCTCTTCTCTATATTTTTCTATCTGCTTGGCCAATTTTACAATAGCCTTTTCTTGCTTCTTTGCTTCTTTTTCCTGCAACTTTAACGCAGCTTTCTCCGCCTTTTCTCTAGCCTTCAATAAATCTAAGAAAATAACACTCGCAAAATCTTGCATATACTCCCGAGCTAAATTCGCCCGCTTAGGATATTCTTTACTCGATAAATAAACCGCCCCCAAATCACACCAAAACACAAATTCTAAACTATCCTCCGACACAATTACCGTCCGCACATACAAATCAACGGTGTTTGTACTCATGTCCTTAATCCGCGCATCATCCGTAAACATACGGTCCTGCCCCTTCTCATACTTGGCCTTTTGCTTGAATTTCTTCTTACTATAATTCGCCCAAGCCTTTTTTACAAACTTACTATCCCCCGTCGGCAAACTCATCACAAAAGCCGACTGACTACCCTCCGAAAGCGTCCGAAACTCTTCGTTAATACTAGCTTCCAATTGCCCAAATAAAGGAACAATATAAAGCAAGGGGAAAATAAGCAATAATAGGGATCGCATAAAATTAGTAAGTTGTTCTTTTACTATAAGTTAAGTGATTAAGGAGGGGCGTTAACCAATAGCAATGCAAAGCTATAAAATATTTCTATATCTAAAAAGGCCAAATAATGTTAAAAATAGACCTTAACAAATTGATAAGATTTAGTTTCCAACTAAATAACAAACAGCTCTAAAGTTAAGCTTTTAGAACCATTATAATTAAACGTTTATTTAATTAAATTTTGGGGCCTGCCCTCGCTTCGCTCAGGCCGTTCCCTTTCGGGGCTCGCAGGTCTGCTCGGCCCTGCGGCGGCTTTGCCGCCTGGGTCGGCCGCTGCGCGGCACCCCTACAGGCAGCTAGGCCTGCGGCGGGCCTGCGGCCCGCTCAACATCGGCCTAAGGCCGAGAACTGCTGCCCTGCGGGCGCCCAAAACTGGACCACTAGTATAAACTCAACTCTACCCGACGATCCTCTAAGGCATTCCCCTCCGATTTCCGCTCGCCAAAAGCCGCTACACTAATCCGATCCGCCGCTATCTGCGAAGTCTGCAGCAAATATCGCTTGACTGCCTCCGCCCGCGCAACAGATAAAGCCTCATTTTTAGCACTGTTGCCCGTCTTGCTCGCATAACCCGATATGTCTAACTTTAAATTCGGCTGCTGACGCAATATACTCCCAATAAGATCCAAACTCCGCTGAGCCTGTACACTCAAGTCCGCCGAAGCATTCGCAAAGTAGATCCGACTACTATATTGCCCAACCTTAGCCATCGGCTGCCCTTTTAACTGCCGATTTAAATCGCCTAACATCCCCACAGATTGCTTAATTTCTAACAATTCTTGCTTCAACCGATGATTTTCTGCCTGCAAGGCCGCTAACTCTGCCTCATTCTGAACCTGAGGCAATTGCGCGATTTCAGCTTCTTTCTGGGCCAAAGCGGCCTTCAAATCAGCTAATTCCTTGGTTTTTAAGGCCAATTCCATCAAAGCCGCCGAATCTGCTACCTGCCGATAAACAGTATCAACAACTACTAGACGCTCTTCTTCTGCTCTGGTCACAGAATCTCGACGCATTTTTTCCAAATCTAATCGCAATTGGGCCAACTTTTCCTGCAACTCCTGCTTATTATCATAATGTATAATCGTAGTATCCCGCTGATCTCTGGCCCGCTGTAATTCCTGCTCTAATCGCAAACGATCAGCCTCCGCCGCAGCCAAAAGACTATCATTTGCCCCCTCATTGATCCCCCGCAAAGCTAAACCCAAATTGGCCAAACTAACTTGCAGGTCCAATAACTGCTGACTAGAATCCCGCATTTGCATATCAATTAATTCCAATTGCTTGTTTAAAGCCAAGAGCTGAGCCTGCTCACTACTATCAAAACGCGGAATCTCTTGCTTGATGATGATCACTGAATCTCGCTCTATCAACTCTGTTTGCGTTTGTGTCAAAAACACAGTGTCTATTTGGACCAGTGTATCTCGAATTACTTCTACTTCCCGCTCTTGCTGATAAACTGTATCTACCCGACTTTGGCCCGCTTCTACTACTGTATCTATTTGGACCAATTGCTTCTCTCTATAGACCGTATCCACTTGATAAATCGTATCCCGCTTAATGAGGCTAGGCAAACTGTCTATGGTCCTAATTTCTATGTTTTGTCCCCCTTTTTGCTGCCTCAACCACTCCCAACGCAGTTCATTTAAAGCTTGCTCATGCTTTAGCTGCTCCCGCAAAAGAGCCTGCTCTCTGAGCAGCTCATTCCGAAGGCTTTCTATGTTTTGGGCCTCTTTTTCTTGGACCAATAAAAGTTCTTGCTGCCGCTGCTCCGCCTCCAAAAGCGCTAAGCGATTGGCCAAATGATTGGCCGCTGGAGTAGCTGGATAAGTTCCTTCAGGCGGAGTTGCCGCCCCTTTTTCCAACTCATTTTTTTGTGTCGTAGCTTGACTGCTGTCTGCCGCTTGGGCGGCTTCTCTTGTTTGGAGCAAGCTCATTTCATTGGTAAAAATGATGGGCGCATCAAATGCACTACTGCTCCAACCAAAGCTATAATAAAGCCCTAGGGAATTATAGGTAAAGGCATCAAAATTTCGATTATCTGTTCCTCTTTTTTGGCCCTGTTGGTTGCTGGGATTAGCTGCATAGGCTTGGGCCGTACTGTTGTAGTTATCGGGATAATCGCCACTGACATCATCCAAATAATCGCTAAAGGTATAGAACAACTGTGTTTGCAGTTGTAAGCTCAGGCGTTGCGCTAAACGGAATTTAAGCCCAAAGCCCAAACTCGTCTGCCAGGTCCAAGGCGAATAAGCTTGGCCCTCCGTTTTTAGTGCTCGCAAATCGGTTTCAAAAATGCCATCCTGCTCAATTTCAAAAGCGAGATTGGCATTAGGGTCATTTTCGGCCAAATTATAAATGCGGCCATTAGACCAATAATGATAGCGTTGCCCATTGGCTAAGTACAAATCGGCTTTGTTGCTGAAATGGCTAAAACCTAAACCCAAAGAGAAAAAGGGCGTACAAAAAGCATTGGGTCCAAACACTCGCCCGTTATCGGTATAATAAACAAAATCGACTTGGCCGCTATAGACCTTCATTTCGGCATTGAGGGCCCGAGAAAAATAAGGATCATCGGTTTGAAGCTCTCCTGCTCGATTTTGGTAGCGGTCATTGGTCCGCATCAGGTGGCTACTGCCCGAAAAGCGGAGGGTCCAAGCTGCAGACAGGCGTTTTTCTAGCGCAATTTGATAACTTAAATAGCTGGCCATTTCCTCAACATTTTGGTAGGCGGATTGATTGGTCCAGAGCCGTTGGTTGAGGTCGCCATAATATTGGCTAAAGCCCGTAGAGGCGCCAATTTTCCAGTGAAAATCGGTTTGTTGGGCCTGCAAAAGGGCCGTACTCAATAAAAAAGCGGCAAGTAAAGGGAGATATTTAGACATAGGAAGAAGCGTTTAATTGAGGGAGGAAGTTTTGCGGTGGACAGGCGGCGAAGCCGCCGCAGGCCTAGCTGCCTGTAGGGGTGGCCCGAAGGGCCAGACCCAGCCGCCGAAGGCGGCGCAGGGCCGAGCAGACCTGCGAGCCCCGAAAGGGAGCGGCGGGCGTAGCCCGCAGGCCCCAAAAAAATAATTAACGCTCTAACTTAGCCGTCAAGTTAATTTGTACACTAATGCCAAAATTTGGGCGCACATAGACCCGGCTGCCCAGACCAGAAATCTGGCCTGCCGTATTGGCCTCTTCCAAGAAAGTGGCGCCTGCATTGAGGTAAATAAACTGATAGAGTTTGTGGCTGAGCCCTAAGTATACTGGGCGTTTGAAGATAGGACCACTGAGATCGTTGCCATTTTGGCCTAGGTCTCTAAAATTGTTGACATAAGCGCCCACCGTGATAGCCGTATTGCTGAGAATGCGGGGCGCAAAAGCGCGCTTGCCCAATGGAAACGCCAGGCCGATAAAGGCCGAGCTGCCGATGGAAAGATTAGAAAAGTCGCCCTCTACATAAGTGCCGCCATAGCCGAGTTGGATAGACAGCTGTCGGTCAGTTTTCTCCGTTTCATAATCGTTGATATAGCGGCTATCGCTCAATTTGGCCAAATTGGTATTGAGAATTTGGTCCAATTCGCCATGAATGAGCGTTTTGAGATCGGCGATGAGTTTTTTGCGGTATTCGATTCGGGCCTCATCCTTACTTTTGCCCAAAAAGAGAAACTTTCCCTTAGACAATTTGGCCTTTTCGATTTGGCGAAGCGTCTGTTTGATGATATCAGAAAAGCCATCAAACTGAATATTGGCGGCGCTGCGGTAGTGTTTTAGGCCTGTTTTGACAATCTTATTCAGATCGGTCATAACTTGATGATTGCTTCTGTTGAGCTGAATACTGCTCTTGCTCAGGCCAAAGGTTTGCTCCAAATAAGCATCTAAATGCTGATAGAGTTGTGTTTTCAAAGCCTGTTGTTCGGCGGCATTGATGGGCCGAAAAAAGCTAATTTTAAAATCGTATTCGGTACTTCCCCGCAGCTTATAATTGATAGGGAGATTAAACTCCGTGGTCAGCTTATCAAAGGGACGTTTCCAGGCCGCCACATAGAGCGGTAGACGTTTTTCGCTGCCCTTATCATTATAGACCGCAATTTCTACATAATTGACATCCTGCGGCGCCTTGCCTTGCAACAAAATATGCGTTTCGGCTGGCAGCGGTTGGTTATTATTGAAAGCCGCCTTTTCATAGTCAAAACTAACGGCTTTATGCTGCCCAAAAAGGGAGCTGGCGCAGCAAAAAAATAGAATGGGGAATAAGTACTTCATAGTTGTTTGATTGGGCTAGTCACCACTAGCTTGTTTATATATTTTTACTTCTTCTTGAATAAACTTTTGGCTGGGGATCACCACTTTTTCGTCCTTGGTTTGCAAGGTAATGGCTATGCTGCTAATATCGATGATTTCGCCGCGAATGCCTTTGATCTCGACCTCTTGGCCTACTTCAAACAGCCGCTTGCCATAAAAACCCGCCAAAATATTGGCCAAGACATCTCTAGATGCAAAGCCGTAGGCAATGGCCGCAGAGCCCATAATGGCACCCAAAATAATAAAGAGATTAGAACTAATGATCGAGGTATCAATACCCGCCTGTTGTAAGGCCGTCAAACTAATTACGATAAATATCATATAGTAGACCACTTGGCTAATGATCTTGCCCGCACCAATGCCCAAAGAAGCTGTAGCCCCTTTAATGACATCTCGAACCAAACCCGCCGCAAAGCCCCCAATAATAAAGAGTATAATAGCCGAAAAGAGCGTAGGCAAATAGCTAATGAGCTTAGAAATCTCTTTAGAGATGACGGTCCAACCCAAAATATCCGAAGCAGTGGTAATTACCAGCAACATCACTAGCCAATACGCCAATTTTCCCATCAGCTCACTAGGCGTTTGCTTAATATTGGCCTTCTCTAGAAAAGAAGAGAGCTGAATCCGTTCCGCCAACTGATCAAACCGAGCCGTTTTGAGCAATTTCCGTAGGCCTTTATTGATCAATTTGGCTATAAATAACCCGCCTAGAAAAACAAAAAGTGCCCCAAATAAAGCAGGTAGGGCCGCCATAATTGCCGAGGTTGTTGCCTGTAGTGAAGCAAAAAACAACTCGGTCCACTTACTAATATCTCCCATGATTAACAAAAAATTGTGGCCTATTGTTGACCAATAGCCCGTCTTATTGATTAGAGCCCAACAAAAGCTGTTGGTCACTTTATTCTTCTTTTTTATCTACTTTTTCTGTGCAATCTCCTAATAACTGAAAATTGGTTTTAAAAAACGTTGGCCCAAATAGTTCCAAAACATCCCCAATCAACCTAAAAGTCTCTAGCTCCGAAATGACTACCGTCTTTAATTTTTCGGGCGGCTGCTTGTCCAAATGCATGCTTTTAAACAAATCTTTCATCTTCTCTATTTTTTTGCTGGAGAAATACAAGAGGCCAACCACTCTCGGCCCCGCTTCAAACGCATCTTAATGGCACTTTCCCCCATTTCTAGGGCCTCCGCCATTTGCTTAATGCTCATCTCTGCATAATATCGCATAGACAAAACTACACTATAATCTTTTTTGATATTGGCCAGACAACGCTCCAATTCTTTTACATTGGCCGCCAATAATTCTTGCTGCTCAGCCTCAATGTCATCCTCACTCATCACATCAAACTCCTCCGGCACTTCCTCTTCTTTCCTTCGCTTGTTTTGCCGAAAATGCTGCATACAATGATTATAAGAAATCGTATTGACCCATAAAGAAAAATTGGCCCGCCCCTCAAATTGCGATAATTTGGTAAAGATCTTAATCATAATATCATGCGTCAAATCCTCCGCCAAAGCTTCCCGCTTCACCAAGGAAACCGCCTTCCGATACACCAAAGGCGCATAACGATCATACAAAATCCCAAATAAATCACTTTGGCCCTGCTGCACAATCAATTGCACCAATTCCTCATCACTCAAAGCTGATTGCTCTACCCTACTTTTTACTTGCATAGCCTCTCTTTTGTTTATGTTTGCTTGCCTAATTTCAAGATACAACTTTTTCAGAATTATTAAATTCTTCCTCAATTTATTGAACCTCTTTCGCCCTACTTAGTTTAGAACTAAAGCAAAGCTTAGTTTAATTCTAAAAATAAGCTTATATTTGTTTAGTATTTGGGGCCTCCGCTGCGGCTTCGCCTTGCGGCGCTACGTTCCGCAGCTCGCTATTCGCTCGGCCCTTCGCCGCTTTCAGCGGCTCGGTCTGGCCCTGCGGGCCACTGCTGCACATCGCTAGGCCTGCGGGCCTTCAACCCTCTAAATCGCCTTTTTTTGTCCTGAATTCAGGCTTCCACTTTTCATATAATTGACACTGATTATGAGCCAACTCTTGCAAAATGCCCAAGAAAACCTCAACGCTAACGGTTTTCTAGATCTAGAAGTAGATCCTACTCTGGACCTCGTCCAAGAAATTGAAAAACTCAAAAAGGAAAAGAACGCCATTATTTTGGCCCACTATTACCAAGAAAGCGAAATCCAAGATATTGCCGATTATATTGGCGATAGCCTCGGCCTAGCCCAACAAGCCGCCAATACCGATGCCGATATTATCGTCTTTGCTGGGGTCCACTTTATGGCCGAAACCGCCAAAATGCTCAACCCTAGCAAGAAGGTGCTTTTGCCTGACCTCAAAGCAGGTTGCTCTCTAGCCGACTCTTGCCCCGCTCCCATTTTCGCCAAGTTTAAGGAAAAACATCCCGATCATGTGGTGGTGAGCTATATTAACTGTACCGCAGACCTCAAAACCCTAACCGATGTTTGCTGTACCTCTACCAATGCCAAAGCAATCATTGATAGCATTCCCGAAGATAAACCCATCATCTTCGCTCCCGATAAAAATCTTGGCGCTTACCTCAATAAGGTAACGGGCCGCGATATGATTCTCTGGAACGGCTCCTGCATGGTCCATGAAATTTTCTCTCAAGAAAAGATCGTTAAACTCAAAGAACGCCATCCCAACGCCCTACTTATTGCCCATCCCGAATGTGAGGCCCACCTCCTCGATATGGCCGATCATGTAGGCTCTACCAGCTCTTTGCTACGCTTTACGGCCGAGTCTACAGCTAAGGAGTTTATCGTCGCTACCGAAGTGGGCATTATCCACCAAATGGAAAAGGCCAATCCCGAAAAGACCTTTATTCCCGCTCCACCCAATAATACTTGCGCCTGCAACGAATGCCCCCACATGAAGCGCAATACGATGGAGAAACTTTACCTCTGCATGAAGCACGAACTGCCCGAAATCCACCTACAAGAAAAACAGATTGTAGAAGGTAGAAAATGTATCGATCGTATGCTAGAGGTTTCGGCTAAGGCTGGCTTTTAAGTAAAAAATAAATTGCTATGACTAACATTAGCCTCCAAGCAGCTTTAGCCGCTCTAGAGCAAGAGCAAAGCCTAAAAGGCTATCAGTTAGCCGAGCTAGAGCCTAAAGTAGAAGCCCTAATTGCTATGCAATTGAATAAATTGGGGCTGCTCATTCAAGAGCAACAAATTTACTATGAAGAGGAGGATATTCAAGATGATGCAGAAATAGATGACTATGACTGGAAAATCATTCCTCCCCCTCCAGTCGACTAAAGCAAAAGGCCAAACCCTTCTGGGTTTGGCCTTTTTTATGGTCCAGAGGCGGGCTTTGCCCGCCCCGGCTGAGGGATGGACAGCAGTGGCCCGCAGGGCCAGACCGAGCAAAAAATGCGCAGCATTTTTTGTGAAGGGCCGAGCGAGTAGCGAGCTGCGACACAGCCCGACCCGCCCAAAATTCATGAGGGTTTTAACCCTCATTGATAGATCTTCGCAAAGCGATACCTTGCTTGCGGTGGGTTTTAACCCGCCGAGAGCAGCCCCAAAACCTAAAGTACTGCCTGCAATTCCTCCCAGCGAATATCAGAATGAGAACAATCCATCAGGGCCTGCCCATTTTGGACCACAATCAATTGCGGAGATTGGTGCATTACGCCCAATTCTTCGGCGATGGCGTTAGAGATTTCTCGGTAGGCGATGAGGTCCAAAAAGTACATCTTTGGCCCCTGCCCCTCCGCATAATCCCAGCTTCGTTCTAGCCTTTTTTTGGCCATCGAGCTGATAGAACAGCGAGTACTATGTTTAAACAAAACGATCTTTTCGTTTTCCGATTGGGCCAAAGCCGCCTCCAAATCGTTTAGGCTGCGCAAAGGCTGCCAAGGCAGGGCCGCTTGCTGCTCCTCGCCCCCCTGCTTTCCAAATAACTGATCAAAAAATCCCATAGCTTTTATTTTATATGGGCGAGAACGCCCCCTTTTGCAAATAATTGATCCACCTTTTTACTGACGGCTGGATCCATTTCTAGTACTGGTGCATGATGCGGCTTGATGCGGGCATCCAAAATCAAAGGTCCCTTACAGCCCCAATGCTTAAACTCCACAAAACTATTGACCCCATAAATATCATGAGAAGGATTGGCCCGGGTAAAAGCCGCCCACAAAAAGTTGTTGAGTGTTTGGGCCATAAAGGCCGAATCATCGGCCAAAATAATCAGTGGAAACTGCTCTAAATCTTGGCCCGCCAATTCGCTGTTCAATTGATTGAGCTCCGCTTTGGCCGTTGCTTGGTCCTTAAAAGCCGCTGCTTGAATAGCCAATACCCCAGGTAAAACGAGCTGAGGCGACTTAAAGTTTTCAGGCAAACGCAGATGTCTAGGCAATTCTCGCCCAAGCTCCCGCAATTTTGGTCCACAACAAGCCATGACGACTTTTGAGCCTTGGTTCCAACCAGAACCTGAATAATCTAGGGTGTCGATGGTGGTTTTGGTCTGAAAATGCAGATCCCGCTCCCAATTGATCCGCTCGAGTACGTGCTGGAAAAAATCGGGCATATCATGCGTATCTAAGGGCTGTGGACGATCGCCATCGGCAGCAATGAGGAGAAATTTGGCCAATGAGGTTTGCCCACTGCCCAAAATCCGATTCGCTATGGTCAAGATTTCCTCTGGCTGCCGCTCTCTAAAGGGCATATAGCGCTCGCTGCCTACAGCCAGCAAAAGCGGATGCACACCCGCCGCATCTACGGCATGTATATCTTTAAGGCCTGGAAACTCTTGGGGCGTGAGCTCCTTGACCAGCTCATGAATCAAATAACCAAAGCTAGAGTCCTCTGCTGGTGGGCGGCCAACTGCTGTAAAATGCCAAACGGCATCTTTCCGATGATAAACCTTGTCCACCTTCATATAGGGAAAATCATGCGTCAAACTATAATAGCCCAAATGATCGCCAAAAGGCCCTTCAGGCTTTTTCTGGCCCTTGACTACCTCTCCCGTAATGCAAAAATCAGCATCGGCAGAAAGCAAATAATCATCCTCCCAAAAGTAGCGAAAGGCCCGACCATTCAACAGCCCCGCAAAGGTCATTTCCGATAAGCCCTCAGGCAAAGGCATAATGGCAGAAAAAGCATGAGAGGGCGGTCCCCCCACAAAAATACTGACCTTAAAAGGATCATCTGTTTGGTTGTATTGGCTATGATGCACCCCAATTCCCCGATGAATTTGGTAATGTAAACCAATTTCTTCATCCATTTTATAATCATTGCCCGACAACTGAATGCGATACATCCCCAAATTAGAGTGCATCACATTGCGGTCTTTGGGCGGCATACTCAATACCTGCGGCAGGGTAATAAATGCCCCGCCATCCATGGGCCAAGCCTGAATTTGTGGCAGGTCCGAGATCTTGCATTCTCCATATTTTACGGGCTTGCTCCAAGCTTTTCGGGGCAGGCCCGTCAGGGCCGTAAAGGGCGTGCCAAGATAACGCCCCGGCTTTTTCATCAACTGCATGGGGTCAATTTTCAACTCGATGACCTTTTGCACCTTGGCCAAGGTATGGCGAAACAAGAAACGGGTCCGCTCAAAAGTGCCGTATAAATTAGATACAGCAGGGAATTTACTGCCCTTCACATTCTCAAAAAGGATAGCGGGCCCCTTGGCATCAAATACTCGCCAATGAATTTCCGCCATTTCCAAATAAGGATCAACCTCTTGCTTTATTCGGACCAATTGCCCTGTCTGCTCTAAATCTAAGAGGGCCTGTTTCATGCTTTTATATGCCATATTTTGTCTTGCTTTTTGGTTTTAACAAGCCGGGCTAAAATAGGTTGTTTTTTTCTTTTCTGATAAATGAGTTGTTTTTTTTGGGGCCTTACTTCCTCCGGTCGTCGAAGACGGACTAAAGTCCTTGTTGTCGCTGCTCGCTGCTATTTTGGGGCCTCCTGCCTGCGGCAGGCGCTACGCTTCAGGGCTCGCTGTTACTTGCTTCGCTGCGTCGGCTCCCGTTGGTCGGGTCGCTCGGCCCTGCAGCCTGACGGCCTTGGTCTGCGGCTTCGCCGCCCCCTTTCGCATCGCTAGGCCTGCGGCGGCTTCGCCGCCTGCTACATAGGCCTGTAGGTTGAAACCTACAGCCATACAACAAAAAACATCCTCGATCCATAGCGTGGAGGGTTTCAACCCTCCACAGCTTTTAACGGCCCTCAGAATTGCTGCATTTATGATTGAGGCAGCCTAACAGATGTTTATTTATGGAGGGTTTTAACCCTCCATACTATATTAAAAGGCATTCGTTAATTGGCTGTAGGTTTCAACCTACAGCTATGGCCCTGCAGCCTTTAGGCTGCAGGATTCTTGGCCCAAAAATACAAGGGTTTTCAATATGTTGTTTTTAAGCGAGCCTAGCTAAACTGTCGTAGGGCTGGTCCAGAAAAAAGATAGGGCCTTAAACAGCTATCCCAAGCTAATCGGAAAAATCCAAACGCCATGGGGAATTTCCCCACGCTAATCGGAAAAATCCAAACGCCATGGGGAGTTTCCCCACGCTAATCGGAAAAATCCAAACGCCATGGGGAGTTTCCCCACGCTAATCGGAAAAATCCAAACGCCTTGGGGAATTTCCCCACGCTAATCGGAAAAATCCAAACGCCTTGGGGAATTTCCCCACGCTAATCGGAAAAATCCAAACGCCTTGGGGAATTTCCCCATGCTAATCGGAAAAAGCCAAACGCCTTGGGGAATTTCCCCATGCTAATCGGAAAAAGCCAAACGCCTTGGGGAATTTCCCCACGCTAGTCGGAAAAATCCAAACGCCTTGGGGGATTTCCCCACGCTAATTTGCCGCCTCCAATCGCCTTGGGGAAACCCCCAGAGGGGATAGGCAGCTAGACATTGGTCCAAATCAGCAGCAAAGCGGCAATGCTCTTTTGCTTTTGGTCATGATTGGAGGGGATAGAGCAGCAATACCGCTTTCAAGGCTGGGGTTTCCCCAGCCTATCGGCTGAGGGATGGTAGCGGGTGGCGCGAAGCGCCAGACCAAGCTTTTGAGCGCAGCGAAAAAGCGCAGGGCCGAGCGACCCGACCAACGGGAGCCGACGCAGCGAAGCAAGTAATAGCGAGCTGCGCACAGCCCGACCCGACCGAAGGGAGGGGCAGCCCCAAAAAGAAAAAAGCCTCCAGCTGCAAGCAGTGAGACTTTGAAGGGAAGTCATTTAATAGACTTCTAATCGGCGGTAATAGCTTAGGCCGGCGGCCTTAATTTGGAGAATATAGGTTCCTGCGGGCCAATCTGTGGGAATAGGCAATTGTTGTTGATCTGTTTTGCGGCAGAGTAACTGGCCCAGAGCGTTATAAACGCTTAATTCTTGGATATTGAGTTGGCTGAATATCTTTAATTCTTCGCCTGCGGCTAGGGGGTTGGGGCCTAGGCTAATTTGGTAGTTATCTTCTGGGCCTTGCAAAGATTTAATAGGCGAAAAGTAGCTCTCGCCATTTTCTCGTTTTAGGTTGAGGCGGTAATAATTATAGCCTTGGAGGGGACTGTTATTGATAAAGCTCGTTTTGAGTTGGTCGCCCTCTAGTTCTTGGAGAGGGAAAAACTGAGTTCCATCGATAGCGTGTTCTAGGGTAATTCCTGCTAGGTTTTCATTTTCCATTTCGATATTCCAGCTCAGCAGGTGTTTTTGGTCTAGATAATCGGCTTCAAAGTTCAGCGTTTTGAGGTCCAAAACGCTACAGAGCGAGCTATTTTGGGCGAGCAGCAGATTATCCATAGTTAGGTATTCTGAGCCGGCCCAAGTTTGGAAGCTCACACGAAACTGAACAGAGGAGGCGGTAAAGCAAGCTGATTGATAGGCATAGCTAGTAAACTCGCCGAGCAGGAGGAAATCGCCCCCTGCGGCTACGTTATTGCAGGTTCCGCCATTGGCTGTAGTTAGGCTAGAAAAAGCGCCGCCATCTAGGCTAACTTCTAGGCGGACCCAATCCACGCAATTGGTCCCGCAACCGGGGTCACAGCCTTCCATATCGCCAATTTCGCTAAAGTCCATAGAAAAGGTAAAAGGGCCGGGGAAAGCGGATAGGTCGATCAGTTCGGAGGTCCAGCTAGCGGGCCCATTAGAGTCGCGGCATTCTAAAACTCCGTTTTGGACGGCCAGATAATCGTTAGCGTCGACGCAAGTTGGACAATCCGTTTGCCAATCGGCGGCGGGGTTACTCGTATTGTTATCATTGCCGAGAGTCGTGCCATCTGCATAGGCATCAAAGTTTTCTTGCCAGATAACTTGGGCTGAGCTGAAGAGGGGAAAAAAGCAGAAAAGGTAGATCATTTTTATCACAAAGCACTCGTTTTGAGTTAGTTTACACTCAAAACACTGCTTTACAGGCGCTTATTTACGCGGGATCAAAAATCTCATATTATTTTAACACAGATGTGACTTCATTTAAATACAAAACTTGACTAAAATAAAAATGGCCAGTACTATAGTTAGTACTGACCATTAAGTTTTTATTGCTTAATTAGCTAAGGTAAAAGGAAATTAAAGCTAATACTGTTAAAGCTAAAAGTGACAGCGGCATCGCAATCGCCATCGCCAAAATTGATTACTCGAGGATCTCCATTAGCTGGAGTAAGTTCAATTTCTCCGGCGGTAATCCACTTACAGTCGAGTTTACGGATAAGCGGTTCTGTGATTTCTGAGGTATAGATTGATCCGTTTCTGTTTACTCCAGAAGAGCTACCCGTAATGCTGTATACATCATCGCGGATCCCTGCTAAGCCATCAGTAAAGAAGGTAGTGCGTTCTCCTTCGGTCCATTCATAAGTTGTAGTTCCTTCCCAGAGGATAGTATTTCCTTCAGGGTCGATGATTTCGCCATTGTCGACCACCACCGTATAAGAAATATTTCCTAAAGTATTACGACCATTATTGGTTACCGTAACACTAGCCTCAATAGCATAATCATTTACACTATAGTCTTGGAGCTCTATGGCCACTGTGGTTCCTTCATCTCTCCAACGGCCAGAAAAGACAGCTTGAATAATCCCTGATCTTAGGCGACCATCTGTGCCTAGGCAGGCAGAATCGTAGTCAATGGTTACGGTGTTGGGGAAGTTACCTAAAGTATCGGAGAGCGTTACAGCTGCGCAGCTTTTAAGGTTTCCGTCAGATTGGGCCGCTTCATCTACTTGTTTGTAGACATCTTGAAAAAGCTCTGAAGAAACAGCATTATCCTGTGTAAATGTCCAGTCTGCATTATCTCGTTTAAAACAAGAGCTTAGTAGTAGAGAAGCAGCTAAAATTAAAAGAGAGCTGCTGAGCAAATTGATTTTCATGGTCATTTTTTTTCGCATTAAAAGGGGAGAGTTCTTTTTTCTCTACTATAGACTACTCCTATAAGCGAATGGTTCGAACCCTTATTGTTAATCTTCATTTTCCAATTCATACAAACGAATCAAACGAACTAGTTCAATTCTAGTGTCACTAACTTGTTCAAAAATGAACTCATAATTTTGCAGGTGAAAGCTTTCTCCTTGTGCGGGGATGGCCTCCATTTCGGTTACCAGAAAACCCGATAAAGTGTGGTAATCTTCGCTTTCTGGTAGGTTGAGTTGATATTCCTCATTGATGGTATCAATGTCTAGGCGGCCCGCCAAGAGGTATTCCGATTCTGAAATTTGTTGATGTTCGGGTTCAGGATCATATTCATCAGAGATATCTCCAAAGATTTCTTCTAAAATATCTTCTAAGGTCACGATACCAGAAGTGCCTCCAAACTCATCAACCACCCAAGCAATATTCACCTTATTTTTGATGAGAGAGTTCATCAGGTCTCGAACGGGCATAAATTCCGTAACGATTGGTATATCGAAGAGCATGCTTTGGATGCTATCGGGCTTTTCCAATAGTTTTTGGTGGTGCACATATCCCTTGATCTCATCAATATTATCCTCATAAACAATGATTCTAGAATTGCGACAGCTAATAAACTTCTCTCGCAAATCTTCTATAGAGCTATTGATTTCGATACTTTGAATTTCGTTGCGGGGAATCATACAATCCCGCACCTTCACATTATTGATATAAAGGGCATTTTGAAAAAGCGTCTGGTCAATCCCTTCCAAGTTAGAGGGTTTGATACTCTTCATAAAATGCTCTAGGTCCAATTTGGTAAACACCTGCTCCTCATCTTCTGGCTGAATGCCCAAAAAGATGCGCAGCAAAGCATAAGAGCTCTGGACCATCACCCAAACTACAGGCGTAAGGACCCACTTAATCATGGAAAAAGGCAGGGCAAAAAAGAAGAGGCTAGCTGTGGCCGTAGCCCGAAAAATCACCTTGGGCATAAGTTCACCAAAGACCAAAACCACCAAAGTACTCAAGAGCGTCACCAACAACAGTTGAGCGGTTGTATCGGGAAAGCTTGCGGCTAGGTTGAGATAGCCCTCGGTCAATATAAATTCCTCGGCCAAAATCGAGAAGACGATCAGCACGATATTGTTACCAACCAGGGTGGTGCCCAAAAATTCTGAAGGCTCATCAATCAATTGGGCCAAAATTTTCCCTCTGCGACTCCCCTTTTTCTTTTCCAGCTCAATCCGCAAACGGTTGGCCGACACATAGGCGATTTCTATTCCAGAGAAAAAGCCAGAAGCAAAGAGAAAAGCTAAGATGAGTAAAAGCTGTGTGTACATAATATTTCAATCTGGCCGAAGCCTAAAATTCAGGATTTTTCAACAAACTACTGCTTTCAAAGATACCGCTAAGGGAGTCAATTTCCCAGTTCTTAAACTCAATATCTGAGCGAAACCCATAACCTTGCATCACTTCGGTGGGCGTAGTTACTTTCACAAATTTGTCAGAATAGATTTCATTTTTGCGCTCATCCCAAAAGAGTTCCTCGGTTTCGAGTTGCTCGCCTTGGCTATTGTGAATCACAACACTATCCTGCAACACAATAAAACGCTTTTTCTCCGAGTATTCTGCATAAAGGGCCGTTAAGTGGCTGCTAATCTGCTTATCTCGCCCATAAAAATCTACTTCTACCCCATCAGGGAAGATGCGTTTGGGCTCTTTTTCATCTCGGTCTTCTTGCATCAAGGGCGCCTGCAAACGCATTCGCACCACTGCCGAATCACTATAAAATAACTCCACTTCTGTGGCTTCTTCTACACTCGAATTGGCCATGCCCTCAAAGCGCTTTACATCTCGCATATCGTTTTCGCAAGCGCAAAAGAGCAACAACAGACCAAGCAATAGGGGGTATTTCATTTTCTCTTTTTTTCAAAAATACAGAACTCTATTCATCTTTTTTTTAGAATGCTCATTTTAATGATTTTTTGGGGCCTCCCGCCTTCGGCGGGCGCTACGTTTCGCAGCTCGCTATTCGCTCGGCCCTGCGGCCTGACGGCCTTGGTCTGCGGCTTCGCCGCACTGCTGCACATCGCTAGGCCATAAAAGGCGCCCCTTTGGGGCGCTCAAAGGGCGGCTTCGCCGCCTAAACGTTCAAGTTCATCAGTTCGGTCCAGAGTTCCTCAGCTGCGGTTTGCCAAGAAAAACGGCTAGCTTGTTGGGCTGTGGCAGCTTTCAGTTTTTGGTAGAGGGCTTTATCCTGGGCCAATCGCTGCATTTGCGCACTAATATCCGCTACCGAATAGGGGTCGGCCAAAAGGCCAGCCTCTCCAACCACCTCTGGCATAGAAGAAGTATTGGCCCCTAAAGCGGGGACTCCAGCTGCTGCGGCCTCTAGTAAGGGCAAACCAAAACCCTCAAATAAAGAAACATAGAGCAAAGCATAGGCTGCGCCCAGTACTTTGGGCAATTCTTCTTGGGGCAAATAGCCTAGTAAGCGGACCGACGAGCGATAATTCATTTGGTCCAGATAAGTCTTGAGTTCATCATTTTGCCAAGCTAAACGGCCCGCCACCAAGAGCAAAATAGGCGAGTTGGTTTTGGCCTTAAAGTCCTCAAAAGCTTGTAAGAGCCTTAGCATATTTTTGCGGGGATGGATAGAACCGAGGTACAAAAAGTAATCTTGGCCCTCTGCATATTTTTCTCGAATAAGCTGTTGTTCTGGCTCCGTCAAAGGCTTATAGCTTTGGTGGCAACCATTATAACTATAAAAAGTTTTGCCTTGGGCTGCTGGGAACTGGGCCAAAATATCATCTTGAGAGTATTGGGAGACCGTGGCAATTTTTTGGGCGGCCGCAATAAACTTCGGCATAAAGTATTCGTAATGTTTGCGGTGGGCCCAAGGGACCAAATCTGGAAAATGTTTCCAGGCAATATCATGAATTACCAAAAGCGTGGGAATATTGGCCCGAAGCGACAAAAAGCCATCGGGAGAAAAAAAGCGATCACAGCCATATTTTTTGAAGGCGGCGGGCAGGCTCCACTCAAACCAGAGGTAAAACAGAATGGGATGCCGAGCTGGAGGTCCCAAAACCACAGGCGTTACATTGGGACCAAAAACAAACTGAGGATCATAAGGACGATCGAAAAAAAAGACAAATTCTTCTTCGGGATGCTGTTCTACCCAGCGTTTAAGAATTTCGAAGCTATACCAGCCGATTCCTTCTAATTTATTGGTTAGTAGAAAGCGGGCATTTACAGCAATAGACATAAGTTAATTATTTTGGACCAAGAAAGGCGGCGAAGCCGCCAAAAGGAGCGCAGCGACGCGGCTGAGGGATGGACAGCAGTGGCCGAAGGCTAGACCCAGTTTTTTTGAGCGCAGCGAAAAAAACGCAGGGCCGAGCGACCCGACCAACGGGAGCCGACGCAGCGAAGCAAGTAATAGCGAGCTGCGAAACAGCCCGACCCGACCGATAATTCATGAGGGTTTTAACCCTCATTTTGTATAAGCTCGCAAAGCGATGTCGCTTTGCGCTGGGTTTCAACCTAGCGGAAGGGGCAGCCCCAAAAAAAAGAAAAAAGGGCAAAAAAAAGCAGCCCAAACAGAAAGACTGTCTGGGCTGCAGAAAATTTATGGCTTAATTAAGCTTATTGCTTAACAAACTTCTGAGAGCTAGCACCTTTAGCAGTACGAACAGAGAAGAAGTAAACGCCAGCAGGTAGGTTGCTTACATCGTAAGTTACTACATCAGACTGAAGGTCATTCTTTTGCTCGTTGATGATCATACGACCAGTTGCATCAGTGATAATGTATTGAACATTGCTGTTCATCTCAGTCAACTCTACTTTAGCAGTGATTTGCTCAGTAGCAGGGTTGGGGAAGATGCTAAATTCAGTAGTAACATCAGGATTCTGAGTTACATTTACAGGGAATTTAGTAGCCAAGTTCAAAGAGATAGCAGGAATTGCATCCAAACCATAACCGATGTTGTACCAACGGTGACCAACTAGTCCGCTTGTTCCAATATAACCAGTGCGCAAAACAGTGGGAGAAACTCTAACAAGGCCTGAAGGGCTATTGTCCTCTTGAACGACAAAGTTATCTGTGTAGTCTACAGCTTCTGCAATAGAGATAAACATACCTCTATGTTCGCCATTAGCTGTTCTAAGACCGTTAATAACATCTGATTGGATAACAGTAGCTACATAAGCAGTGTTAGGCTTGAGTGTTACACCGTATACGCTGTTAAGTCCTACGATATTTACACGACGCTGATAAGAGTCACCAGCTACAAGTGCAACAGTATCATTACCGATACCGCTAAGGATAAGTTCAGGATCAAAAGCGCTAGCTGGATCTTGCGTCCAAAGTCCAGTGCTATCTGTGTCAGCTACTTCATAAATACGTGTAGCGATGCTCACAAGACCGCCAGCAAGGCTGGGGTCAATAGTGGCTGAAGAGGGAGTGTATCCCATATAAGACATAGAGTCGATCATTAGTGAATCTTCTGTAGCAGGGTCGATGGCATAGTTAGGGATATAGTACATAGACCCCCATTCCATAACACCAGGAAGTTGACCAGCTGCATCTTCATTCAAAAGTGCACCACTACCGCTAGTTACAGGGTAACCATCAGCATCTAAGAAAGTTTTAGATAGAGTCATGTCCTCAGTTACAACAAACTGAGTAGACATAGAGTCATTTGCATTTGGAGTATATCCGCTAGCAGGTGCTTGATCGTAAGCTACCCATTGGTTAACAGTATAAGTACCTGCAACTGTAGGCAACCATCCGTTAATTGTTCCTTCTAGAGTAGTAGAGCTACTATCAGGTACATAATAAGCAGGGATAGCATCTGTAATGGCTAGCGTGTCTAGCACGGCAACGTTACCAGAAGGATCCAATACTTCGATGTACATAGACAAAGTTGAACCAGCAATATTTTCAGATCCGATATTGTCTACAGTTCCACCCCAAAACATATTATCTGTATCCTCAAGCAAACGAAGGTTTGTTGTTCCTTCATCAGAAACTTGAGAGATAGATGCTAGGCGAATATCTGAGTAAGGTTCATTGGTTTTGATTGAAATATCATCTACACCATAGAAATATGCATAGTCATTGTAGTAAAAACGAATGAAGCAGTTTTCTAGTGATTGGTTAGCGGCAGCCTCACGTAACGGTCTGGTAAAGTTTAGAGAGAAAAAGCCTTCTTTGAAAAGAACGCCATTGCTAAACGCACCAAGAGTAGGCAAGTCAGTTGTAGCAGAAAAATCTGTCAAGATCGTCCAAGTTGCACCACTATCCAAAGACACCTCTACGGTATAGCCATCAAAGCCTTCGTTAAGTGCTACAGTTCTAGCATATCCTTCGATAGTCAAGATAGAATCTGCGTAAGCAGAAAGATCAATAACAGGGCTTGTCAAATATGCTTCTTGTATCTTGGGATCCCCTGTTGCAGTGGTGTCATTAAAGTAGTGGTAGAACCCATCAAACATAGCAGAACCATCGGCCCAGCTAGGAGAAAATAGCGTATCTGCTGCAGCTAAAGAAGCAGACGCACCAGTAGGAGTGTACTCCCATTGAGGAGTGTAAGCACTTGTGAGCGTCCAGCCCAAGCTTCCTAAGGTACCATCTGCAGAAGCAAAACGACCAACAGAATCTGTGTGCACATCTGCGGATCCAGCTCCCCAAACAGTTACTTGTGCAAACGCTGCATTCCAAGAGAAAAGCAACGCTACAGCAAATAAGGCTGTAGTAAGTTTTTGGTTAAACATAAAATAGATTTAAAATTGTGTAATTAGAACAATAGCTTCAATTCGGTAAAAATAGACAAAATATTATAGAATACAAGCCCATGATTAAGCCTTTGTTAAGTCTTAAGTCGTATTTAACAAGCTCTTAGCCTTAATTTGGCGACAGTCTCGATAAAAGATCTATTATACTTCAAAGCCTTTTATTTAACTATTTTTTTTTGGCCTAAGACTAACTAACTGTTAATAATCGCTTTACTTATTACTAAATAGTTAGTTTATTCTCTAGCTCGGCTAAGCGTACTAATGCTAGTTTAACAAAAGCTTAGTTTTTTAGACTGCCCGCTTTTTCCCTAACTTTGGGCTTTTAGTATTTCTCTACATAAAAGCCTTTTATGCGATACTTTCTCCCTTTTTTAGCCCTTTTGCTTTTTGCTTGCCAAGGAGAAGCACCAACTTCCAGTCAGGAAGAAGCGCAAACCACCTCTTCCATAGAGCTTCGGCAGGCCCAAGGGTTTAAGGTCAAGGCCATAGAAAATGGACAATATTTAGTAGAAATTGGCGAGCAGCGCTTTTGCCTTTATCCTAGGACGTTGAAAATTAGCAAAAGGCTGGAAAACTACCAGTATTTGCCCTATCCCCTAAAAAGAGTGGTCTGCAAAAGCAGTCCCGCCTGGGCCATGATCGAACTCCTCGGTGAGCATAAAAGCGTAGTGGGCATTTCTGATGCAAGAGATTTTAAAAGCCATTATGTTGAGATCCTCCCCGAATTGGGCCGAGAACAGCTTAATTATGAGGCTTTACTTTTACTATCGCCAGAGTTGGTGGTTGGTTATGGGGCCAAAGCTGACCCCAAACTAGCCGACCTAAATATTCCCGAGCTTCGCCTTAAAGAATATGCAGAAGCCTCTCCCCTCGCCCAGATGGAATGGATTCGCTTGTTTGGTCTACTCTTCGAAAAAGATGAGATGGCCCAAAATTTTGTAAATGAGCGCTTTGCCGCCTACAAAGAACTGAAACAGTTGGCCCAAAAGGCCCAAACACGGCCTTCAGTTTTGCTGGGTAGCCAGTTTGGCGGTGGCTGGTATTTGGCTGGAGGGAAAAGCTTTATGGCCCAATATCTAGCCGATGCACAAGCCAATTATCTCTGGAAAGACCTGCCAGGAAAAGAGGGCGTTCCCCTAGATTTTGAGGCCGTTTTGGCCAAAGGACAAAAGGCCGATTACTGGCTTAATGTGGGTAGTTACAGGAGCTTCGAGGAACTAAGGGCCAATAACCCCCGCTATGCCCTTTTCCAGGCCTTTCAGCAAAAAAAGATCTATAATTATTATGGCAATGTTTACTGTGGCACAGGTCGCCGCAACTTCTTCGAATCAGGCACTATTTATCCCGATGAAGTGCTTAGCGACCTGATCCATATTTTCCACCCAGAGCTTTTGCCCAATTGGCGGCTCCATTATTATTATGATTGGGCGGATGATGCATTTTAACCGATTTTTTTCGCTCTTCCTAGCCCTTCTGCTGCTCTTCGCCCTAAGTTTGGCGCTGGGCTCTAGCCCTATTTCCATTAGCCAATTGTGGCAAGGGCTTTCTCTTGGCCCTCAATCTACCGAAGGGCTGGCGAGCATCATTTGGCAGCTCCGCCTACCCCGAAGTCTGGCCGCCATTTTGGCCGGAGCGGGCTTGTCGGTCAGTGGACTTTTACTGCAAACTTTTTTCCGAAACCCTATTGCGGGCCCCTTTGTCTTGGGCATTAGTAGCGCAGCGGGACTAGGAGCTGCGCTCTGGATTATGGGCGGCAGCCTACTGGGCCTAAGTTCCTTTTGGGCCGCTAGCCGATGGGGACTTTTAGCGGCCGCAGCCAGCGGGGCCGCCTTTTGCCTCTTTATTTTGTTGCTTTTGGCTTGGCGCTTGGGCCAACGGCCCGCTCACCTCCTACTGATGGGCCTGATGCTAGGCAGTTTTACCAATGCTTTTATCCTTTTTCTCCAATATTTTAGCCCCAAAGAAGAACTACAATCTTTCATTTTTTGGAGCATGGGCGACCTCAACCGCCTAGGCTGGAGCGAGCTGGCCCTACTCACGCCTTTGGTCTTTTTTGCCCTCTTTTTAGCCTTTTTACTGGCACAAGGGCTCAATATTTGGCTCCTCGGCCCCATAGAAGCCCGCTCTCTAGGCCTAAATAATGTCCGTTTACGCTGGAAAATTTTACTTATTTCCTCTCTCTTAGCTGGCGGAATCACCGCCTTTTGTGGCCCCATTAGCTTTGTTGGAATGGCGGTCCCCCATTTGGCCCGATTGATTTTGGGCAGCCAACGCCATCAAATTTTACTGCCTTTTACAGCCCTCTTAGGAGCTGTTTTGCTGCTAGCCTGCCAAATTTTGGCCCAGCTTCCTGGCCTAGAGCAACTACTCCCCATCAATCTCATCAGCTCGCTTTTAGGCGCTCCCTTTCTGCTCTTTCTACTGCTTTCTAAACCTTTAGATTAGGGGCCTCCAGGGCGGCTACGCCTTCTGGCGCTATGCTTCGCCGCTCGCAAGTCTGCTCGGCCCTGCGTTTTTTCGCTGCGCTCAAAAAAACTTGGTCTGGCCTGCGGCCACGGCTGCGCAGCGCTGGGCCCTTGCTGGGCCAGCCAACTGGCCCCAAAAAGGCCCTTTGGGCCAAAAAAAAGCCAGCGCCCTTTCGGGCGCTGGCTTAAAATATTCAACTCAAAGGCTTAGCCTTTTTGAGCAGCTTGAGTTTTCTTCTCAGTGGCCGCAGCAGCAGTAGCTTTGGCTTTAGACTTGCAGCAAGACTTTTTGTCGCCTTTGGTGCAAGCAGCTGCATTAGAACAAGCTTTTTTGTTAGAAGCAGCTGTTGCTGTAGCAGCAGCTTTTGATTTGCAGCAAGATTTACCAGCTGCAGCTTTAGTGCAAGCTTTTTTGTTAGAAGCAGCTGTTGCTGTAGCAGCAGCCTTTGATTTGCAGCAAGATTTGCCGGCAGTTGCAGTTGCCTTAGTGCAAGCCGCTTTGTTAGTGCAAGCTTTCTTAGACTTAGTGCAAGTTTTTGTAGTAGCTGTAGCTTCAGCTTTAGCAGCTTTAGCAGCAGCGTGAGGACATTGTGCGTGGGCCATGCCAGCAAACATTAGCATAGCGAAAAGCATCATGATCTGTTTCATGCTGTGAAATTTAAGTAAGTAATGAAAATGTATGTACAAAAATGATACACTTTTAGTAGAGTGTAAGCCAAAACTACTGAAAAAGATTTAACTAAAACAATAGTTAATTAAACATTAACAGCTTTTGTTGGCCTTCTTCAATATATCTACTGGCTTATTTATGACGGCTTTAGCCTCTATTCGTTTAATCATCTCTACCGAGAATGACCCGTTTTTTCTCTTCAAACTCATATTGGTCAATAATTCCCTTCTCCAATAGCTCTTGCCAAGCTGCTAAGGTATCAGCTTGCTCGCCAGTAATTTTTTTGACCTCAATTTTCTTATTATTCAGACGTTGTTCAGCTTTTTTGCGCTCCTCTTGCAAATGCAGGCGCTCGAGCTGAATTTTCTCTCGGTAAAGCGCTTGTTTTTCTCGAACCAGTGCACCACCAGCACTATCATAATTATACTTGTAGTCAAAGTCATGTTGAGACATGACCAGCAAGACAATAAAGTCTATAAAGGCTATAATTGCAGGAATCCCGGTCCAAGATAATAGGAAATAAAGCACCCCTTGTACTGGGCGGTTCAAATAAAATTTATGGACTCCGATAAAGCCGACAAAGAATGCCAAAAGGGCGGCAACAATTTTGTTTTTCATAGAATGGTTAATACTTACACAATCAAAACGACCAAAACGCGAAATAAGTTACAGTTTTTTCTGAAAACTTGGCCATAAGTTGCCCTAGGGATTTTAAACTACTTTTGATTTTTTTCGGGGAGCAGGCGGCGAAGCCGCCGCAGGCCCAGCGCTGCGCAGCCGTGGCCGCAGGCCAGACCCAGCCGCCGAAGGCGGCGCAGGGCCGAGCGAAGAGCGAGCGGCGGAGCCTAGCGGCGGCCAGCTTTGCTGGCCGCGGGCCCCAAAAAACACTAAATTTATACCGTTCCTTGCTTATTGTAGACTCGCCAATAGGAAATGAGGAGGCGGAAAGGGAGTAAAATGGCCACAATAATGCTGGCCACGCCAAAAAAGAGGTATTCCCCTTTCATATAGCTAAGGAGTTGTTGCTGTTGTTTAAGTCCGACTTCGGGATGAAAATAGACCGTAAAGCTAGGTAGCCCTTCTGACTCCATAAAATCTTGGAAGCCAAAAGTGTACTCAATTAGCTTAAAAATGAGGGGAATGCTGGCAAAAATGAGCACAAATTTGGCCCATTGTGCATAGGCCAAAAAGCTATATTTAAGCAAAAACAGATGGCGAGTATAAGTCGTAAAAATGATAATGAAGAGGGCGTTGGCATAGACAAAATGCCAATCTTTCATGATACTATAAAGTGGGTAGGTCAATAGGCCCACCAAAAGGAGAGTTAGTGCCCAAAAAATGATTTCTAGCTTAAGTTTGAGCTGAAATTGTTGTTTTGCGAGATCCGTCATAACATACTAAAGTTTAGCGGGCAAAATTATTCCTTTTTTTTGGCTTTAGGGTGGCTTTGCGCATATACTTTCTTTAGTTGCTCTAAAGAGTTGTGCGTATAAATCTGTGTAGAAGCTAAGCTGCTGTGGCCCAAGAGCAACTTAATAGCTTGTAAATCGGCCCCTTGATTGCTCAAATGGGTGGCAAAGCTATGGCGTAGGCTGTGTGGACTGCGTTCTTCTTGTGTAGTCACTAGGCCTAGATAGTCTCGCACCTTATTGTAAATCCATTTTGGATAGGGAGATTGGCCCTGATCGTTCAAAATAATGGGACCTTTGGGATCAAAATTGGGAAGGCTTTCTTGAGCCAGCAATTTAAAGGCTTGCAAATCGGTATTAAGCTGAGGCAAGATCGGAATGATTCTCATTTTCTGGCCCTTTCCTAAAATTCTAAGTTGTTCCAAACCAAAATCCCAATCGCTCCAACGCAGGCCCTGCAATTCGGCTCGGCGCATACCTGTATGATAAAACAAAAGCAGCATCAAGCGATCTCTTTGTCCTGGAAAATCGGCTTCAAAATATGGCCCACTAAAGAGTTTGGCCAATTGCTGCTCAGCCAAAAAATGAGGCAAAGCTGCTTTTTTCTTAGGCAATTGAAGGCCTTGCATAGGGTTTTGTTGCAGCTGTCCCTCTTGCATGAGAAACTTAAAATAGCGTTGCAAACTACTGGCTTTGCGGTGAATCGTACTACTTGCCCGCCCCGCTTGCATCAGGCGCACCAACCAAGAGCGCAAAATGCCCAAATTGACGGCCTGCGCTTCTTCCAGCTCATATTCCTCCTTCAAAAAGGCATCAAACTGTCGTAAGTCAGTAGCATAAGCCTGACAGCTATGCTCAGAATAGCGCTTTTCGTAGCGCAAAAAATGCAGAAAAGCCTCTAGCTGCATAGTTAGGAGAGTTCTGACAAAAAGTCGATAAATTCACTAAAATCCTCAAATAGACTCAAATTAGGCGCCGCCTCTAAGGGATGCATAATCGGCTGAGCCGAACAAAATATCTGTATATCGGGATAACGCTTACAAAGTTGGCCCAAAAAATCTTGTGGAGACAACTGTGAATTATTACTCGAACTAGTGGTAAAAATACAACTGGGCTTAAATTGCTCTACCGCAACTTCTAATTCCTTAGGCGGTATCTGGCTGCCCAAATAACAACTCGTACAGCCCCTAGAGCGCAAATAATAATGATATAGCAGCAATAAAATCTCTTGCTGCTCGCCCAAAGGCTCAAACAACAAGACCCTTGGCCGATCGCCTAAACTGCTTTCATGCCCCAATAAATAAACCTCATGGGCCAAACGCTGTCGAATCAAGTTATGCACAAACTGTTCATGCACAATACTTACCGCTCCAGTCAGCCAAAGCAAACTCAATTTCTCTAAAAATGGCAGCAAAAGCTTATTCAACAAAGCCTCAAAGCCCTCTTTTTCCGCCTCCTGATCCAAAATCCGCTCAAAATCCAACTCATTGAGCTCCATCATGGCCATCGTAAGCCGCTGCAGCAAATTACTCTGCTCCTCACTCTCCTCCGCAATATTTTCTACCCGCTCCATCACCTCTTTCTGCGTCAAACGAGCAATCTTGGAAATACGCATACCATTCCGATTCAGGAACGCAATATTGAGCAGATACTGCAAATCCTCATCCGTATAATACCGAATATTGGTTGCCGTACGCTTGGGCTCAATAATATTATACCGCTGTTCCCAAATCCGAATCGTATGGGCTTTGATGCCAGACAGTTTTTCAAGGTCACGAATCGAATAAGTAGCCAAAATGATATACGCTTTGAGGGGTGGATTGGCTAAAAGGCCGCTAAAAATAAATAATGATCTGTCTATTAACAGAAAAAGCCAATGCTTGGTTGAGCTTGGCTTACACAAATATAGCCTAGAATTATCAATCTTACTAATATTTAGGCCGCTTTGTGGAGGGATTCAAGACTTTTCAACCCCAAAAGCTGAACAAACTCGCTCCTTTTCTTTTGGGGCCCGCGGCCGCCCTTCAATTTGGGGCGGCCGCCGCTAGGCTCCGCCGCTCGCTCTTCGCTCGGCCCTGCGCCGCCTTCGGCGGCTGGGTCTGGCCTGCGGCCACGGCTGCGCAGCGCTGGGCCATTGGCCCTTCGGGCCCAAGGCGGCTTCGCCGCCTTGCTAGACCAAAAAAGCAGCCCATTCGCTCAATAACGAATGGGCTGCTTTCTATAGCTAAAAGCTAATCGGCCTAGTACATATCAGCGCGATTATCTTTGATATTCATATCATTTTTGATCGCCTCCAAAAGCATTTCGCGGAAACCTGCGGGACTGCTTGCTGCTACAGGCAACATAGCACGCATTACAAAATTACGCTTTTGCTGTACTGCATTAGGCATATTCTCCAAAGAAGGTCCTTCTTGCTTATTGATCAACTGAATCATATAAACACCTTGCTCTCCAGCAAAAGGCTTAGATACTTTTCCTGTTTCCAATACATCAGCTACAGCAGTAAGCTTAGGCTCTACACCTCCTACTTCACGAATAAAAGGAGCATCATAACGAACACCATTAGCAGTTTCTACTTTGGCTGTGCTGTATTTACCTCCCATAGCTTCAAGAGAAGTAACCCCTTCTAGCTTTTTGAGAATAATTTCAGCTTTCTTTTCATTGCGAACAATGCGCTCTACTTCTGCACGAACACTATTGTCTTCAATACTAGCCAAACCTTTAGCTGATTTGCTCGCTAATCCAGCAACCACTACAGCCGAAACTGTATTGTGCTGAGGATCAGTAAAGACAAAAATACGACCAGCAACTTCTCCTTCCTGAGCCTCTTTGTGAGCCCATTTGATAATATCTGTAGCATTAGATCCTTGCAACCCCTGAGTCAATACATAATCGTTAATTTCTAGACCCGAAGCATTGCTCAAACGAAGATTTGGATTCTTCTTAGCAGCCTCTTTTAGCTCTTCAACAGTACGATTGTTGGCCATAAATTCATTGGCTTTAGCTTCTGCCGCTTTTTCTGTTTCAGTAGAAGGAAGAACTGGCTCACTCTTATATGCTAGACGAAGACCTACTTTGTTGGTCCCAAACTTATAATCTGTAATCTGGATAAGGTGCATAGCGTTTTGTGTCTGAATGATTTCAAAGCTATCCTTTTTCCCCATATCAAAGATATAGTTTTCAAAGGGAGCGCCATAGCTATCACCACGGCCACGATAACCCATTTTACCAGCTTTATCTTTAGTACTCATGTCTAGACTATGAGCAGCAACGAGCTCCTCAAAGTTAGCCGTACCTGCAACAAGCATTTTACGCAAAGAATCTAGCTCCATATAGGCCGCTTGCATAGTGTTAATATCACGACGATTCACTGGCTTCATGATATGGCGACAAGCTACAGAATCAGGCATAATCTTGCGATCCATCACTTTAACTAGCTTGATTTGCCCCAAATTGTCGAAATAAGGACCATAAACTTGGCCTTTATCCATGCTAAAGAGTGTGTCCTTAATACTAGCATCCTGCCATTTATCCTCTGTATAATAGATAGGATCTAGTTGAATGCGGTTAGTTTGTGCATAAGCAGTATCCTCTTGCCCAGAAGTTTTGGCAAAGTCTACCACCATGCTAGCATAGTTCTTCTTATAATTTGCTGTATCTGTAGATGAAGCTTGTACATCAAATACTACATATTCAACAGACACACTAGCCTCGCGCTCATACGCTTTGGCGTGCTCCTGAATGTATTTATTAAGGTCAGCATCAGAAATACTTACTTCAGCATTATCGACATCTGCATACAATACGCGACTGAAGTTAAAGTCGTATGTTCTGTTTTTACGAGCGTACTCTGCATTAACCATCCATGCAGGAGCATAGATTCCCTTTTGGAGCATTGCAGTGTACTTGGCTGCCAAACGCTCATCCGCTACAGATTTTTCTAGGGCCTCCCAAGCATTCAAAAACTGAATTTCCTGATTGGTCAATTCTGAAGGGCTTTTTTCTTTGGCTTGAAAATAAGCGTTACGTTGCTGCTCGATCATGTTGCGATCAACGCCTGCTCCCATTTGAGCAAACTGCTGTTGCACCAAAGGACTAATATTTTCTCCAGTAAATAGATCTGTCAATTCCTCTTCAGTAACAACAATGCCCAGCTTTTTGGCCTGTTGCTTATAAATAACATTGCTCAAGAGATCTTTCCAAGCTTGTTCACGAATTTGCTCTTGACTAGCTTGAGCGCCTTCATAATTTTTAATGTAGACCTCAAAGTCTTCACGGAGAACATCCTCTCCGTTAATTTTTGCTACAATTCGCTGCTGAGCGCCCATTCCGCGGCCCACTGAGCTTACATCCATAAAGAGGAAGCCCCCGATCCCTAGAATCACTAGCCCCATCATCACCCAACCAAACTGGTTGCGAATCTTTCCTAATACTGCCATAACTTTGTTCTACTTAGCGTTGGTTGAACAGATTTTTATGTAAATAATTTTCTTTATTCCTTTCTCTCAAAAGGTGCTTTTTAAAGGGGTTTGCGCTTGACATTTAGCCAAAAAAGCCCCTAAAAATGCTTGCAAAAATAAACATTTTTTTAAGGGCCGAGCAAATTATAAGTGCAAAAAAGCCCTTAGCCCTTCATTTTTTGAGCTTTAAAGCCATTGCAAACAAAAGATTTTCTGCTCACTAGCCCCTTTTGGTCCAGCAGGCGGCGAAGCCGCCGCAAAGGAGCGCAGCGACGCGGCTGAGGGATGGACAGCAGTGGCCCAAAGGGCCAGACCCAGCCGCCGAAGGCGGCGCAGGGCCGAGCGAACAGCGAGCTGCGAAACAGCCCGACCCGACCGAAGGGAGGGGCAGCCCCAAATCCATCTACTTCTCTGTCGTCTTTTTATACAGGTCTTTTTCTGCTACGGCCTCAATTAGACTCCCCTGCTCCAACTTCTTAGAAATAGCATCAAAGGGAGCGATGACGACTTGCTCGCCTGCCTTTAAGCCAGAGGTAATTTGGATGTAGCGATCATCTTGAATGCCCGTTTTTACTTCTTGCAGGCGGACAGAATCGGCCATTTGGACAAATACATATTCCTTTAGGCTAACCTCCTCTCCTTTTCTGACTTGCTCCTCGGCTTCCTCATCTTCTCGGCTAGTGACGGCTGCAATGGGAAGAGACAAAGCATTGGGAATGCTATTGGTGCGAATTTCTGCAGAGGCTGAAAGTCCTGCTCTAAAGGGGGGCTTATTGGGATCAACTTGTAAGTCCTTATAGCTTTCTTGCGACATCAATATGCGCACCTCAAAGTTGGTTACCTGATCCGACGTGAGCGCCATAGTGCTCAGGCCCGTGGCCGTGTTGGCAATATGAGTCACTAGGCCCAAAAACTTGCGGTTGGGATAAGCATCTAGCTCAATATCTGCCGAATCGCCTCGGTTGAGTTGTAAAATATCGCGCTCATTCACATCTACACGGACCTCTATGGAGCTGAGGTTAGAGATTTTTAGAATGGGCGTTCCCGCCATCTGAATGGTTCCAACTACCTGCTCGCCTTGTTTTTTGTAAAGCTTAGACACCACCCCGGCCATAGGCGCATAAATAGAGGTTTGCGAAAGGTTTTTCTGCTGCTCCCGCACCGTGGCATCGGCACTTTCTACATTAAACTTGGCTGAGCGGATGCTCTCGTCTAGGGCCGCAATATTGGCCTCGGTAGAGCGGAGGTTGGTCTCCATGGTTTCTAGCTCAGCCTTAGAAATAACACCCTCGTCAAAAAGGGTTTTGTTCCGATCGTAATTGACTTTGGCTTGGGCCAACTGCACCAAGAGTTGATCTTTTTGGGCCTTGATGTTCCCCAATTGCGCTCTAGCCGATTTGGCACTAGCCGCTGCCCGTTCAACCACAGAAGCCAAGGCTTCGGGGTCAATTTTGGCCAACAACTGCCCTTCCTTGACATTTTCTCCTTCTTCTACCAAAAGCTCGACGATGGTTCCCGATACATTGGAGGTAATTTCTACCTCTGTGGCGGGAAATAGTTTTCCACTCGCATAAACCGACTCGACAATTTGCCGCTTTTCGGCAGCTTCTACGGCCACTCGAATCGCCTTAGACTTTCCGTCTTTGCGGAAAATCACAATCAAGGCCGTTGCTATAAGCACCAAACCGATAATCCAGATAATGGGACTGATGCCCTTTTTCTTCTTTGCCATAGCCTTCTTAGTTTTCTTGGGGAGTATTCAGTCCTATCCCTCTATAAAAATCAAGGACCTTTAGTTTGAAAAGTAAATCATATTTGGCCTGCACCACCGAAGAGGCCGCTGAGGTCAACATATTTTGTACAGAACTGAGCTCAAACCCATTGACAATGCCCAGCTCAAAGCGTTTGCGGGTGTTTGCCGCAGAGGCCGAGGTGGCGGCCAAGCTTTTTTGGGCCGCTTCTAGGCTTTTTCTAGCCGCTTTAACATCGGTTAAGGCTCTTTGGATATCTGCCTTGAGCTGATTTTGGGCCTGACTGCTATTTAACTTGGCCAATTCTAAGTTGAGTTTGGCCCGATCAATCGCAATCCGCGTCTGTAAGCCATTAAAGATAGGGACCGATAAGTTGATGCCTAGGTTGGTGTAGAGGTTGTTCCCCACTTGCTCAAAATAAGGAGTGGTTCCCCCTTCTATGGTCTGTACTGTAGGAAATTCTACGGGAATTTGTGTCCCATTGACATCTAAATAAAGGGTTTGAGTAGTTTGCTCTGTCGTTCGGTCTTTAGCCGCCGAAGAATAGTTGGAAGTCAAGGAAACATAGCCCCCTAAGGTAGGCATTAAGCCCCCTTCCGCTATCTTGATCGCCATATCTGCACTTTCTTCTCTCAAGCGATTGGCGGCCATATTGGGCATATTGGCCGCCGCTTCTAGATATAGCTCCTCCAAGCTTTCTAGCTCTCGGGCTGCAGGCAACTCCATTTGCATCACCTTCAAACGGATATTTTCATCTACGGGCATATTGATGAGGACCTTGAGATTGACATAAGCCAACTCAATCGTGTTTTCTGCATTAACGATGGCCTGCTCATCTCTAGCCTGCTGCGCTTCTAGCTCCAAACGGCTATTATCAGGCAAGTTGCCCGCTTTAATCTGCTTGAGGGTTTGGACCAATTGCTCTTCGGTCAAGGCTTTTTGTGCCTGCAAAACCTGCAAGTTTTCCTCCGCCAGCAAGACCTGCAAATAGGCCTGAGCCACTGAAAGGGCGTTGGTCTGCTTGGCCTGCTCCAAATCCTGCGCACTCGCCTGAACATCCAATCGACTTTGCTTGAGCTGATTGCGCAAACGCAACCCCTGATAAATCGGAAAATTGGTATTGAGCGAAAGCTGAGAAGACTGCGTGCTCTGATTGACATACTGATAGGAGGTAAAATCAATCGAACGCCCCAAGTTCAAGCCATGCCGAAAAGAGGCATTTAATGTAGGGTAAAACGCCCAGCTCGCTTGCTTACGGTTCAGCTCGGCCTGCCGCTGCTGTATACCCGCCTGCTTGATCTGGGGGTTGTGCTGCCAAGCATAGTTAATACAAGCAGCCAAATCAAGACTATCTTGCCCAAAAAGAGGACTCCCCCCTAAAATGAGCAAAACTAAAACTCCATAAAATTGACGCATAAGGGATTCTTTTATTTGCTTCAAATTAAGGCTAAAAATAAGAGTTCTCCAACAAGTTCGATAAAAAGCAGGCTTTTCTAGATAGTTCGAGTTTTGTTTTGGGGCTGCCCCGCCCTGCGGGCGGGTCGGGCTGTGCGCGGGCTCGCTGTTCGCTCGGCCCTGCGCTTTTTTCGCTGCGCTCAAAAAGCTTGGTCTGGCCCTTTGGGCCACCCTTTTCCATCCCTCAGCCGACGGGCCTGCGGCCCTTTGCCGAGTTTGTGAGACTGTTTAAAATTTTGTGTGCACCCTTTCCCCCCTAGGGACAAGCCCCTACTTTTTCAGACACCCCCAACAGTCTTTCTCAACTTTACAAATGCCATTTTACAAATCCCGAATAGCTTTCCCTTTGAATTGTTTGGAGCTTGGCTCCGAAATCACGCTATTATATAGACCTATAGGTTAAAACCTACAGCAATCAAGGAGACCCAGCTACATCCAATAAAAATGGGCCGAAGGTTAAAACCTTCGGCCCATAACTAGAGGAAAACAGCCAATTTTACCGCCAAAAGATTTAAATCAATGCGGGTTTTAACCCGCATTCCATAAAAACATTGCGAAGCAATACCACCCTTGCTGTAGGTTTCAACCTACAGTATCGGCCTAGCGATGTGCAGCAGTGCGGCGAAGCCGCAGACCAAGGCCGTCAGGCCGCAGGGCCGAGCGAATAGCGAGCTGCGAAACGTAGCGCCGACGAGCGAAGTGAGGCGGAGGCCCCAATACCTACTCCTTCAGAAAGCGATCTTGTAGGCCTAAATTAGGCCAATGCAAAATATAGAGCCCTGCGGGCCATTGGCCCAAAGAGATTTGGCCCGACCACTGTCCGCTGGCTAGTTGGCGGCCCTGTAAGTCATAAATCATCCAAAGTTCGCCTAATTGAGGGGGCGACTTTAGGTAGAGGGCCTGCCGAGCGGGTTGGGGATAAAGCTGCATTTGGGATTGGGCAATGGGGTTTAGGCCATCGGGCGAATCCACTTGCAGACAATAATCTTTGGTCTCACCAAAGCCCGTATCGCCACAGCTGCTAAAGGCGCCAGAGCCCCATTTGAGCTGCCAGCGACTGCGGTAATTGCCCAGCCAATGGGTGGGAATCGTCAGTTGGTCTACATAAGTTGTTTGCATTTGGCTAATTGTGGGAGAGCTCCAGACCAATTCGAGGCTATCAAACTGCCCATTGCGGTCCAGATCTACCCAAAGCCCCAGGCGCCAATTGGGAAAAGGGCTACTGCCCGTGGCCCAGCTCCAGTGAATGGGGTAAGTTTGGCCCGCTTGCAAAAAGAAGCTGCTATCATAGGCGGCATAGCCATTTGCAACAACAGAAGAAGCATAACTACTATCGCCCAGTTGCAGCGCTGTCAACCATTCAAAGTTGTTATTAGCAAAGGGAGCGCAATAATTTAGATCGCGGCAACTGCCACAGCCTGCCGTGCTCAATTGTAGATTTAGGCTATCTAAACTAGGGCTAGCGCAGTTGGACCAAAGGCGAATCTCATAGGCTTGGCAGCTATCTAGGTTGGGCAAAGTAAAGTTATTTTGACTGCTTTGGAGTGTTTGGCTACTCCCCTGCCCTATTGGGCCATAAGTTAGCGTATAGCTTTGGGCGGCGGCTATCTCTGTAAAAGAGAGGGCCAAGAAATCGCCGCCGCTGCTATCCAATTGCCAAAGTTGAGGGGCATTGCAGCAGCCTTGGCTCTCCCAAAAAACATAATTGGTATCGGCAGAAGCTTGGCCGTTGCAGCTCGACCAAAGGGCAAGTTCGTAAGTTTGGCAGGGCTGCAGTTGGTCCAAAAGCAAAAAGCTATCTGTAGTGCTGAGCAACTGCCAGTTGCTTTGGCCCAAAAGGCGGTAGCGCAAAAAGCTGCTATCGGCTTGGCTGCTCCAAGAAAGCAGCAGGCTATCGGGCTGATTGGAAGAAAAAGATAGATTATAGGGGGCCGTGCAGCTAGGCAATTGGCAATCACTATATTCCGCAGCGGCTAAGGCTTGGGCTAAGTTGAGGCGACCGCCAGAAAGGCAAAAGGTATCGAGTTGGGGCAGGCTATCTACTCCCGCTAAAATGGCATTTTTGACATAAAGGGCGGTGGCTGCGGGCTGCAATTGGGCCAGATAAGCCAGGCGGGGACAAGGCAGGCTATAAATCAGGCCAATCGCTGCAGTAACTAAGGGCGCCGCTGCCGAAGTACCCGAAAAATTGCCCATGCTTCCCCCTTTCATTTGGGTATATAGGCCATCGCCAGGGGCGGCTAGGTCAATACTTTGGCGACCAAAACCAGCGGCGGTCACCTTTTGGTCGCTACGGTTACTATTGGTCACCGCAATCAGGTAAGGGCTGGGGCTATGTGTGGGCAGGTCGCCTACTAGGTCCACATTATTATTTGCATTAGAGGTAGAGGCCACGACCAAAATACCAGCTTGCCCCAAAGAGTCAAAGAGATTGGTCAAAACGGGAAAATCAGTAGCCAGCACCTCATCTACGCCCCAAGAGGCATTTATGGCAACGATTAGGGCTCCTTTTTGGCCGCCAGAGCGGTTATAGGCTCTTCTTTGGGCCAAGGGGTAGGCATAAGCAGCTATGGCTTCGGCCTCATTGCTGCCGCCACCGACCACCGTCAGCAGTTGGCTGTACCAGTCAATGCCAGTGCCTAAGCTATTGTTATTGGCTTGGCCCACAATCAAGCTACTGACGGGACTACCATGGCTAGCGCCAAAGGTTCCGCCTGAAATCTCATCATTTTGGTTGAAGCTAGACCAGCCTTTAAAGTCGTCAATAAACCCATTTCCATCATCATCTAAGCCGTTGTTTGGAATTTCGGCGGTATTGGTCCAAAGGCGGCCTTGCAATTCTGTTAGCGTCGTATCCAGTCCATCGTCAATAACGGCCAAAACGAGCTGTTGGCCCAGGGCTGTTTGGCCGCCCTGCGCCAAGTCCCAGGCGGTGGTGGCATCAATATCGGCATCAACCAAGCCACCATTGCTGCCATTATTTTCCAGATGCCATTGTTGATTAAAATCGGGATCATTAGGAATCAGGCGAGGGCGCAATGAATGATTTTTTTGTAGGGCCACTACTCTAGGCCAATTGGCTAGTTCTTGGGCGGCAGTTGGTCCTAGTTGCAGCTCCCAAATATTGAGAGCAGGGACCAAGGGACGAAGCACTCTTAGGTCCCAATGGCTAGGCCATTTTTGGGCCTCTATCTCTTCGCTATAGGCTAATTGGACAATCCAACTTTCTTGAGCAGCTAAAGAAAAGGTAAAAAATAAACAACAGAGGGTGTAGAGGTAGTTTTTCATATTATGCTTTTAAGGATCTTTGCCACTTATTAAAAGACTATATTAGACAAATAATACTAACTAAAAATAATCCTATGAAACAAATCCTAAGCATTCTGCTCTCTACAGTGCTTTTATTCAGTTGTCAGACAAGCAAACAGCTAGCAGAAAAAAGCGTCATTGGAGACAGCTATTGGAAGGTTTATGATTATAAAATAAAAAACGTTCAAGAGGAACAGTTTGGCAAGGCCTTGCAAGAGGTAATAGCTAATCAAATTTTTGATCAGGCTATCATTCAAATTCAAGACAGTACATTTTACATACAGTCTCAGAAAGAGAAAACGGATGCTAAAATCATCGCTAGGCAGGCAGACTTTCTTCTTCTTTATGATGCCAAAGAACAGAAAGAAATTAAGTTTCCTTATGAACTAGACGCTAAAAACAAGAAGTGCGTCTTTCGTTTTCCTGGCTTTGATGGAGAAGGAGAAATCTTGCTTTATAGCGAGCAAATTCCTATGCCTTAGTCAGTTCTTTTAATAAAACACAAACCTAAAAGTAATTCTATGAAACAGATCCTAAGCATCTTTCTCTTGGCCAGCCTTCTATTCGCTTGTCAGAGCAGTAAAAAGCTAGCAAAGAATAACATTATTCAGGATAGCCATTGGACAATTTATGAAAGCAAACTGCAGAACCCATCCTCAGATAAAACCCCTATACCTGTACAGGAGCGGGCTATCATCCAGCATCTAAATAATGGGCGTATTCTTTTGCAAGACAGCATGGTTTATCTCAAGACCCTTAAAGAGACAATAGATGCTAAAATCATCGAAAGACATGAGGATTATCTGCTTATCTACGATAAGAAAAAGCAAAAAGAAATTAAGTTTCCTTATGAACTAGACGTTAAAAACAAGAAGTGTGTCTTTCATTTTCCGGGCTTTAATGGTAGAGGAGAAATTTTGCTTTATAGCGAGCAAATTCCTATGCCTTAGTGAGTTCAAAAAGGGTAATTTCGGGTAGCATGCCCACTCTACCTGGGAAGCCCAAAAATCCAAACCCTCTATTTACGTAGAGGCGTTGGCCCAAATCTTCATAAAGTCCGGCCCATTCTTTATAGCGCCATTTGGCGGGGCTCCATTGGAAGCCAGGAATTTTCACGCCTAATTGCATTCCATGCGTATGCCCGCTGAGGGTCAGATGCACCTTTTGGGGATGTTCTAGCACCTTATGCCGCCAATGTGTGGGGTCATGAGAAAGCAAAATGGTAAACAATCCATTATTTTCTTCGCCAAAGCAGCCCGCCAGATCGCCTTCTTTGGGATAGGGACCATGGCCCCAATTTTCTACTCCAGCCAAACAAATTTGCTGCCCCTCTTTTTCGAGTACTAGCGCGCTGTTGTTTAACATTTTAAAGCCCATATCGGCTTGATATTGCTTGAGTTTATCGAGATTTTGTTCCTTGGCCGCATCGGAGGGCCAGCGGACATAGCTGCCATAATCATGGTTGCCCAGCACAGAAAATTTACCGAGGGGAGCCGTCAAATTGGCAAAAAGGTCGATATAGGGAACAATTTCATGGGCGCGATTATTCACCAAATCGCCCGTAAAGACGATCAGGTCCGCTTCTAGGTCCTGTATCATTTGCAGGCCTTTGGCCACGGCCTCTCGGTTATCAAAACTGCCTGCATGCACATCAGAAATCTGGACCATTCGCAGGCCATTGAAGGCCTCAGGCAGTTCGGGGTCCTTAATTTTCACCTTGTCCACAGTATAGGCATATTTTCCGCGGCTAATCCCATAGAGAAAAGAAGCAAAGGGAACCGCCGCCACAAAAAGGGCCAAACGGCGCATAAAAGTTCGTCGGCTTTGCAAGTTCACTTCCCGTTCTGCATCCTTCAGTTTGGCCAATTGTTGGCCCCCATAATGCGTAAAGCGATAAAAATCCTCAATAAAAAGGAAGCCCGCATAGACCAACTTTGTCACCAGCAAGGTCACCCAAATTCCAATCATCAGGTGATGAGCCAGTTGTAAATTGCTCAAGGGTTGGGCAGAGGCCGTACGGCCCATAAAAAATAGCCAAGCCACTGGAGTCGCAGCAGAAAGCCAATAACTGATTTTCATCCAGAGTTTAAACTGATCTTTAAAATGCCCCTTGAGGCCATAAAAAACATAAAACTCTAGGGAAAGAAAGAGCATAATAAAGATAGAAGAGCCTATAATTCTAGCTAGCATAGTGGTTTGTTTTGATAGAACCCTTCAAGTTAATAACTTATTTTTAAAGGCGCTCTAATGTATTGATTTCTATTTTTTGGGGCTGCCCCGCCCTTCGGGCGGGTCGGGCTGTTTCGCAGCTCGCTATTCGCTCGGCCCTGCGTTTTTTTCGCTGCGCTCAAAAAAACTGGGTCTAGCCTTCGGCCACTGCTGTCCATCCCTCAGCCTGCGGCCCTTCGGGCCTGTAGGAGCGGATATATTTTGTTTGGGACCAGCAGTTTAAGCGCTAAACAAGGTATTTTGTTTCTTTTTGGCTCATAAAAAAAGCTGTTCTCCCCTATCTTAGGGATCAAAAGCATGAAAAACTATATAAAAGCCCGTTGGGCCAGCTTTGGCTATGCCTTTGCGGGCCTTTTTGATTTTGTTTCGGGTCGGCATCCCCACGCTATTTTGCATCTTATTGCGGCCATCACGGTTTTGCTAGCGGCCTATTACTTTGCGCTTGCGCCTTGGGAATGGGGCCTTATTATTTTGGCCATTGGGGGCGTATTGGCCCTAGAGGCCCTCAACTCCGCTTTAGAATATGTGGTTGATCTGGTTCAGCCTGATTTTCATCCTTTGGCCAAGAAAGCCAAGGACATGGCTGCGGCAGCGGTATTGATTTTTGCCCTAGCGACTTTAGGCTTGGCCGGCTTAATTTTTTGGCCTAAAATCCTTAATTTGCTGGCTAGCTAGCCAAAAAATAGCTGCCTTTGGCAGCCATGGCCGAAGGCCAAACGGCCTAGCGATGTGCAGCAGTGGCCCGAAGGGCCAGACCAAAGCGCTTTAGCGCTGCAGGGCCGAGCGAATAGCGAGCTGCGAAACGTAGCGCCTGCCGTAGGCAGGAGGCCCCAAACAGCAGCAGAAAAAAAGGCCAACAAATAATTAAGCAGATTACCGCCCTAAAAAATAATAGCTATGAACTATTTAGACGTAGACATTTGTGCGCAAACGCCTTACTACAAGCAAGAAAAAGCGGCTTCATCGACTTGGGAGAATGCCGAGCAAATCCCTTTAAAAACTCGTTTTTCGGAGGAAGACATTGCTGAAAACGAGCATCATAAATTTGGGGCTGGCAAGGCACCTTTTATTGGAGGGCCTTATGCGGGCATGTATCCTTTGCGGCCTTGGACCATTCGGCAATATGCGGGATTTTCGACTGCGGAGGAATCTAATGCTTTTTATCGCCGGAACTTGGCGGCGGGGCAAAAGGGCCTTTCTGTAGCCTTTGATTTGGCCACCCACCGCGGTTATGATTCGGACCATCCCAGAGTAAAAGGCGATGTGGGCAAGGCGGGCGTAGCCATTGATAGCGTGGAAGATATGAAGATCCTCTTTGATCAGATTCCCTTGGACCAGATGTCGGTTTCGATGACCATGAATGGGGCGGTGATTCCCGTTATGGCCTTTTTCATTGTAGCGGCAGAAGAGCAGGGTGTGGCGCAGGAAAAACTGAGTGGGACCATTCAGAATGATATTTTGAAAGAGTTCATGGTGCGCAACACCTACATTTATCCGCCGGCGGCTTCTATGCGCATCATTGCGGATATTTTTGCCTACACCTCTAGCAAAATGCCCAAATTCAACTCGATTTCGATCAGTGGTTATCATATGCATGAGGCGGGTGCTCCGGCAGATTTGGAATTGGCCTATACCCTAGCCGATGGTTTGGAATATATTGAGACGGGGATTAAGGCGGGCTTAAAAGTAGATGATTTTGCGCCTCGTTTGTCCTTCTTTTGGGGCATTGGGATGAATCATTTTATGGAAATTGCGAAAATGCGTGCGGGTCGGATGCTTTGGGCCAAATTGGTCAATCAATTTGAGCCAAAGAACAACAAATCATTGATGCTCAGAACACATTGTCAAACTTCGGGTTGGAGTTTAACCGAGCAAGATCCTTATAACAATGTGGCTCGGACCTGTATTGAGGCCATGGCAGCCGTTTTGGGAGGCACGCAATCCTTGCACACCAACTCTTTTGATGAAGCCATTGCCTTGCCTACGGACTTCTCGGCTAAAATTGCTCGGGAGACGCAGATTTATATTCAGGAAGAGACCAAAGTAACCGATGCCATTGATCCTTGGGCGGGTTCTTATTATGTAGAATACTTGACTCAAGAATTGATCAATAAAGCTTGGGCGCACATTCAGGAAGTGCGAGAATTGGGGGGTATGGCCAAGGCCATAGAAACCGGTTTGCCCAAAATGCGCATTGAAGAAGCGGCGGCTCGCAAGCAAGCTAGAATTGATAGCGGGCGTGAGCAATTGGTGGGTGTTAACTTATTCCGTTTGGAAAAAGAAGATCCCTTAGACATTTTAGAAGTAGACAACAAGGCGGTAAGAGAGGCTCAGGTCAAGCGTTTGGAAGCCATGAAAGCGAGTAGAGATGAGGCGGCCGTACAAGAAGCATTGGCCAAAATTACAGCAGCGGCAGAAAGCGGAGCAGGCAACCTTTTGGCCTTGGCCGTAGACGCTGCGCGTTTGCGGGCTAGTTTGGGCGAGATCTCGGCGGCTATGGAAAGCTCTTTTGGTCGTTATCAGGCCACCAACCGCACTATTTCTGGGGTTTATGCTCAGGAAGCATCGGGTAATGAATACTTTGAGCGGGCGCAGGCCTTGGCCAACCAATACGCCAAAGCAGAGGGTCGCCGTCCTCGTATTATGATTGCCAAATTGGGCCAAGATGGGCATGATCGTGGGGCAAAAGTCATTGCTACTGGTTTTGCTGATTTAGGTTTTGATGTGGATATGGGGCCATTATTTCAGACTCCAGAAGAAGCTGCTCGTCAGGCGGCGGAGAATGATGTCCATATTTTGGGCCTTTCCTCTTTGGCTGGTGGACATAAAACCTTGGTGCCTGAAAGCATTGCGGCCTTAGAAGCTTTGGGTCGTCCGGATATTATGGTCGTTGCAGGTGGTGTTATTCCTGCTCAGGATTATGCTTCACTTTATGAGGCTGGTGTAGTGGGGGTATTTGGTCCTGGTACTCAGATTGCTCAGGCAGCCATTTCTATTTTAGAGTTGCTTTTAGAAGTGCAGGCGGCAGAAGAAGAATAAAATATTTTTTTAGGTAGTTAAGTTATTGGAAGCTAGTTAGTTCTTTTAAGCTAACTAGCTTTTTTTTTAAAAAAATTCAGCTGTAACTTTTGGGGCTTGCTGCTTTAAGAAGACATAATGCCCTATTTATAATTTAAATAAACCCCTATGTACAAACTGCTTTTAACAGCGCTATTCTGCGCAAGCTTTGCCCAAAGTTATGGGCAAGATATTTTGAATAAAATCAAGCAAAACCCTGATATTAGTTGGGCACAAACGACTATTTTAGAATTTGATACAGATATAAAGTGTCGCCGTAGATACAAACAATTATCTGGAGACCATTATCTGAATTTAGTTATTAAGCACCAAATGCCTCTACAGTTAGAAGTTAGCCCAGAAGAATCTGAATACCATAATTTTGCTGACAAGATAGCCAATAAGGAATTTTGGAGTAAGGCCAAAAATAAATGTTACCTGGATCCGAACTTACAGCAGTTACTCACAGCCGAACAAATAGCTAAAAAAAATGCGGTTACAGATACCCTAGTCACTTTCGATCCTGAAGATTTTTCAGAGATTGTAGAACCAATTCATGGAACCTACAAACATTATCACATCTCTCACTTCAAACTTTTTCTTTGTTATGCCTATAACAGTAAAAGTCAAAAACTAGAGGTCTACCCTATTTCTTTGGCTCCTATTGTTGGTCGTTTTTCAGATGAGGGCAAGCTAATAAGAGAAAAAGTAACATTTTGGATTCCCGTCCAAACAACAAAGAAAATAGATGCTCAAAATGCTAATTTAAACTGGATACAAAAGCAAAATTTGAGCTGGAGATTTAACGCTACTTCAGGGCAAAAGCTAGTGGAGGAACAAAGCATAGCTTCCCTTATTTACTCTCAAATCAAAAACTTAGATAAAATAGCCCAGACCCAAAACGTCTACAATACCCCTCCTATTTTAGGTGGCAAATTGATAACTACAGAGGAGATTAAAAGCTTTCAGACTAAACAGATGCCAAATATCAAAGGCATTTTCTTTAGTTATGTTTTGGCTTGGGATGCTCAGCAGCAAAAAGCTATTATTCAAATAGAAGGCTGCTCTCCCATGACCCGCGGTTGTCTTTATTTTATTGCAGAATAACTTGGTAAAAGATGCCATTTGTTGTGACTGGCGATTATTTTATCTCTGTGTTTTTTGGCTTTCGCTCTAAAACAGCAAGAGGCGAACAGTAAACTGTTCGCCTCTTTTTCATTTAGCGTCTTCCTCTATTTCGTTCCCATTCTTTTTGGGCTTCTTTCTTTTTGCGTTCTTCTTCTTTGGCTTTTCGTTTAGCTTCTAGGCGTTTTTCCTTTTGGCGGAGGCGGAAGGCTTTTTCCTCTTCTTTGGTTGGCTTAATTTGTTCTCTTAAGCCAGTAAGCACGGGTTGCTTAGCCATTACAAATTCGGAGGCGATATTCTCTTGGATCTTTTTGAGGCGTTTTTTGGTAATTTTATTTCCTTCTAAATCGAGAAGTTCCAAGTTCTTAAAATAGCGAATACTTTGGGGTAAATCCATAATATTATTGCGTTCTAAGGCGAGGTGGCGTAAGGACCAAGTGCCCATATTATCAGGCAATTCTGAAAGTTGATTATCATTCAGGCTGACATGCTCAATTTTGGGCATTTTAATAATAATCGAATCGCCTAGTTCACTGATTAAATTGCCATCGAGATAAAGCTTTTGCAGTTGTGGGGCGGTTTCTAAGGCTTTAGGCAATTTTTGAAAGGCATTATTATCTAAATAAATAGCGGTCAATCTTTTCCAACCGCTACAATCTAAGTCTTCGCTTAATTGGTTGATTTTATTATTAGTTAGATATAAGACCTTAAGATTTTTTAGGCCTCCAAAAGTAGTGGGTAGATTTGCAATTTGGTTATCATTTATATAGAGTTCCTCTAGTTGATAAAGAGTCCCCATGCTATCGGGTAAGCTAGTTACCACATTATTATTGAGGAATAAGGCTCTCAGTTCTTTGCAATTTCCGATGCCTGAGGGCAGATCAGTCAACTGATTATCGCTTAGATAAAGGTTTTCTAGTGCGATTAGCCCGCCCAAGTTAATGGGTAAAACCGTCAATTGATTAGCGTCAAGATAAAGCTTGCGCAGGCTTTTAAGCTGGCCAAAACTCTTAGGTAATTGCTTAAGCTGGTTATGCTCTAGACGGAGTAGTTCTAACTTTTGGAGTTCTCCAATACTTTCGGGAATTCGCTCTAGTTGATTATGTTCTAGACAGAGTTTAACCAAAGAGCGGCTACTTCCAATTTGAGCGGGTAATTCTTGCAGTTCATTATGAGCGGCAAAAAGAAAAGTTAGTTTTTTAAGATAGAGCAGTGCATCGGGTAATTTTTTGAGGCGGTTATCATCTACGGCTAGTACTTCTAGAGCCGAGGCTCCGCTCAGGGTTTCTGGCAGATATTGCAGTTGATTTTTATCGAGTAGTAAGCTGCGCAGAAGCTTGAGTTTGCCTAGGGTTTCTGGAATATTTTGCAGCTGATTATTTTCTGCGGCGATAAAAGCCAGTTTTTTAATCTCTGCTAAATTATTGGGGAGCATGCGCAGCTCATTGCCATCAATATAGAGGCGGCGAAGATTGCGCAGGCCTTTGATTTTTTCGGGTAAGTACTGCAGCTGGTTATTGGACAGGCGGAGTTCTTCTAGGTAAGGGAGGTCAAAGAGGCCATCGGGTAATTCTTTGAGTTGATTATTTTCCAGATTGAGAAAAAAGAGATGGCGAAACTCTCGGATACTATCGCCCAGAGCAGCCAAAGAGTCATTGCTAAGATCTAGTCGATGGACGCGGTTTTTTACAGCAATAGCGCTCTCTAGGCTATAATAGGTAATTGCCTCTTCATAGGCATATTTTCGATGTTCCCAAAAGGCCACCGTATCGGCGGCGGTGGTGAGGTACATAGGGAGTTTTCGAATTAGGCTACCTTGGGCCGAAGCCATTTGTAGGCCCATACAACTAAAGGTAAAGAGCAAAAGTAGGTGGTAAAAGCTTTTCATGAGCATCATATAAAATTGGGTGTTCAAAGAAAATTAGCGGCTAGTGTATTTAGGCAAAAGAGAGCAGCTTGGTCCAATCGGCCGAAGGCCGAGCGGCTTAGCGATGGGAAGGGGTGGCCGAAGGCCAGACCGAGCAAAATGAGCGCAGCGAAATTTTGTGAAGGGCCGAGCGAATAGCGAGCCCCGGACCGTAGCGCCGCAGCTTTGCTGCGGAAGCCCCAAAAAATAAGAACAAATTTGACCCAAAAAAAGCCCAACACCTATAGCGTCTGGGCTTTTGTATATCTTAAAGATAAGGTTTTTTTAAAAGAAGGCCTGATTTAGACCTTAGGTTTTTTGTTGATGCGGGTTCGTTTGGGTTTATCTCCACCGTCTCCGCCTTCTTCTTTTTCTTTTTTGGCGTCGAGGACCATTTGGAAGTTATTGACGATTGCCCCGACAACTAGGTTCATCAGGAGGTAGGCGGCGATAATCATCCAGGAAACGTGGTAAAGAGTTTTGACCCAGTTAGGGACATCTGGGGCGACTACATTTCGGCCATTAGCGGTAGTAAACTCATTATCGAGCATATTATAGCGGAGGTCGGTCCAGTCTTCTCCAGTTAGGATTCTGAAGAGCGTAAAAAAGGCCTCGCCCATATCTTTGTAGGGGTCGGGATTGCTAACCGTCAATTCTAGGTGTTCTGATTGGGCGTATTCTGGATTTTTGAACAGGGAGACGCCGATAATGGCGTAGATATACATAATCAGGAAGAAGAGCACGGCGATATAGGAAAGCGACCGGACTGAGCGGACCAAGACGGCCACTAGTACTTGCATTTCTTCTACGGCACGGATCGAGCGGGTAAGTTGTACGACACGGAGAACACGAAGCGTGGCCCAAACGCTATTTTGGCCACCTTTTTCGTTGGCCATAATAATATCGGCTACTTCTGGGACCACCCCTAAAACGAGGATAATGATATCGAAATAGTTCCAGCCATCAGAGAGGAATTGCTTGGTACTTGTTCTACCGACCCAGCGCAACCAAATTTCTACAAAGAAGACAAAGAGGATGAACAGCTGCACATAATGCAACCATTCTGGGGCCCATTCATAGGTTTGGATTCCGATGAGGAGACCGTTGATAACAATGGCTCCTAAGATACTAAAATTGAAAAAATTGGTTCGGATTATCGAGCGTGCGAACTCTTGTAATCCTTTCGAGGAACTGCTCATAGGGCTGTTTCTTTTTTGCTTAGCAGTGTGATTGGTTCTATATAGGTAGGTAGGTGTAGCACAGGACTTAAAATTAGTAATTTATTATATAAGCCCTGTATTCCCATGCCTTTTAATTTCACAATTAGAGTGTTTTCCCTTCCTTGCGTAATTCTTTGCGCAATCCTTCCTCTATATCTTCCATTGCTATTTTTTCTTGGCCTCTGCTGAGGGCAGAAAGAGAGCAATAGCGTAGAATATTGATAATGCTACCCCCTGCAATTTTATGATCATTGGCCAATTGATGAAAGTCAACATCATCTTCTAATTGTAGGCCTTCAAAGCTATTGCGCCAAAGGCGGAGGCGTTGTTCATAGTTGGGGGTGGGGAAATAGATCATGGATTGAAAGCGGCGGGTAAAGGCGATATCCATATTGGCTTTGAGGTTGGTAGCCAGAATAATAACGCCTGAATAATCTTCTACCCTTTGGAGTAAATAAGCCACTTCTTGGTTGGCGTGTCGATCTTTAGAATCGGAAGCATTAGTTCGTTTTCCAAATAAAGCATCGGCTTCATCAAAAAAGAGGATCCAGTTTTTGTTTTCGGCCTGATCGAAGATATTGGCCATATTTTTTTCGGTTTCCCCAATATATTTTGATACGACTTGAGAGAGATCTACTCGGTAGACATCTAGGCCCATACTTTTACCCAACAAACAAGCGGTTAGGGTTTTACCCGTACCTGGAGGACCATAAAAGAGTGCCCGATATCCTCTTTTCAGTAATTTTTTAAGCCCCCAATCATTCATAATTTTATCTTCATGCTCTAGCCAGGCCGTAATTTCAGAAACTTCGGCTAGAACGTGGGGATCAAGGACCAAATCGGCCCAATCTAAGCGGGTACCAAGTAGTTTGGCGGGGAAAGTCGTGCTAAAATCTGGCTTATAAGGCTGTCCACTAGTGAGGCGCATTAAGTATTCCTCCGATATTTCAAGCGGATTACTAAGTACTGGCTCCCGATACTGGCCCTTTTGAAGATCGAGCTTGAGAATGCCTAATTTAGAGAAATAATGGCTGGGGCGGAAAAGCTCTAGGACTTCGATCCGCTTGGCTACATTATTTCCAGCAATAACAAATGCCGCCGTTTCTCCTGTAGGGAGAAAACCGCTATGGCGTTTGCCAACTAGCCCTCCAAATTGAGTATAAATACGCTCGTAGCTCTTGTTTTTAGTAAAGAAAATATCTAGGATTTCGGGCCGAATATGCGGACAAAGACTGAGAATGAGGATAAGCCGCTCATCTGAACTCATCGCAAAATGCCGTATGCACTGGGCATAAACCGAATTATCTTGGCTGATGTCTGGCGGCAAAATTTCATAGATATCTTGATTGGGCCGCTGACTTTCTATAGATATTTTATAGCGAAGTTTTAATACCAGTTTTAACCAATTTAATTCTCGGCTAAGGGTTTTGGCATTATTCCGCATTCTCTGATGCATCATATTTTTTACTTTAAGGCCCCTAAAAAACACATTTTTAGGCAGTTTTCAAAGCCCTACTTATTCTTCTTTTGGGCCAAAAAAATAACTCCTCTAGCCAACTAGACTAGAGGAGTTATTTCCTTTTATATCCGTATTTAACGGACGAGCTTTCTTTGCCAGCGCCCTTTTGCCGTTTGTAACTCTAAGAAATAGATTCCATGAGGTTGATCTTCTAAGGAAATTTCCCCCTCAAATCCTTGAATATTTTCTTGCCGTACAAGCTGCCCTTGGCTATTAAATAGACGCAAGTGGTCTAAGGGCAAGTCCGTATTCTGGCGGAAGAAATATAGTCCATTAGGACTTGGATTGGGCCAAACAGTTAAATCTTCATCTGCTAAACTGACTATGCTACTACTAACAGCTTCTGTAAAACTGATGCTAATTGGACTAGATGGCGCATCTCCTGAACTGCCACTACCATCTACCGCATTTCCCATAGCATAAACAGTCACAGTTCCCGTACCCGCCGCAGGAGCCGTCCACTTGGCCCTAAATACACCTGTGCTAGAACGCCCCTGATGCTCTAAATAACTTCGATTATTCACTACAGAAATTTGCGTATTGGCAGTACTCACACTATCTAAAGCTCCCGCTTGATTGTTATTAGCATCTAAAAGTACCGCCTGAGCACCAAAGCGACTATAATTACTATTGCTCACGCTAACGCTCAAATTATAGCTTGCACCAGGTATGTATTCGGTAACAGCACTACCATTTTCGTCCAATAAACTGACCGAAACTAAGGTACTCGCCGAGGCCGATCCATGACAGGCCGAACAAGTTGAGCTGGAAAGAGGCGATCCACTATTATCACTTCCTGCAGCCGCCCGGCCACCACTACTACTTTGCAAGCCCGCATAAAGCAAGCCTAAACCAAAGAGGAAAAAAAGGAAAGATTTTCTCATAGCAATTAAGTTTTTTTGGGGAAAGAGTTAAAAAATCTCAGGGGTTCTGCTATCCAAAATAATCGTGACAGGGCCATCATTATGCAAATGAATTTGCATATCGGCTCCAAATTGACCACTAGCTACTTTTTGGCCCAATTGCGCCTCTGCTTTGGCAATGAATTCCTCATAAAGCGGAATCGCTTTTTCTGGCCTAGCCGCCTGAATATAAGAAGGTCGATTTCCTTTTTTACAGGCCGCATAAAGCGTAAATTGACTCACTACAAGCAACTGACCCTGAACATCTTGAATAGAGTAGTTCATTTTTCCTTGCTCGTCATTGAATATACGGATTTTTAGTAGCTTTTGGATGAGCCAATCCAAATCTTTGGGAGTATCTTCTTGATGAATGCCTAAAAGTACAAAAAGTCCTGCCTCAATTTGACCCACCATTTTGCCCTCCACATCCACTTGGGCACTTTTTACTCTTTGAATGACTAAGCGCATATCTTTTGATTTATAGATTGATGAATAGTTTGGGGCCTCCGCAGCAAAGCTGCGGCGCTACGTTTCGGGGCTCGCTATTCGCTCGGCCCTGCGGCGCAAAGCGCCTTGGTCTGCGGCTGCGCCGCCCCCCTGCACATCGCTAGGCCGCTCCTCCTAAGGGCTAGCTTTTAGCCTATTGCTCCGGCCATTTAATGATCTGCGTCTAGCAGGCGGCAAAGCCGCCGCAGGCTGAGGGAAGGTAGGGGGTGGCCGTAGGCCAGACCGAGCAAAAATGCTTTGCATTTTTTGCGATGGGCCGAGCGAGCAGCGAGCCCCCGCACAGCCCGACCCGCCCGAAAACTCATGAGGGTTTTAACCCTCATTTTGTATCGCTTCGCAAAGCGATACCGCTTTGCGCTGGGTTTTAACCCGGCGGAAGGGGCAGCCCCAAAAAATAAAAGCCCTTTCTCCTAAGGGAAAAAGGGCTTTATATAAGGTATGATGAAGGGAAGACCTATTCTTCAGTCTTTTCTTCTTCATTGTCGGCTGCTTCTTCGGTAGCTTCCTCTGTAGTTTCTTCAGTGGCTACGGTTTCAGCAGTTTCGCTGCTTTTCTTTTTGCGGCGACGACGAGTGCGTTTTTTGTCCGCCTCTTGAGTGGCGTCTGCGGCTTCGTTATAATCCACTAGCTCGATGATAGCTACATCAGCGGCATCGCTAGGACGGAAACCCATTTTGAGGATACGTACGTATCCACCGGGGCGCTCAGCGATTTTGGGACCTACTTGATCAAAGAGCTCATTGATTGCGTCTTTGTTCTGAAGGTAGCTAAATACAACACGACGAGAGTGAGTAGTGTTGTCTTTGGCGCGAGTAAGGATAGGCTCAATAAACTTGCGAAGGGCTTTGGCCTTGGGCAAAGTTGTTTTGATGCGTTTGTGTGTAATAAGGGCGATAGCCATATTACGAAGAAGGGCCTTACGGTGGCCAGATTTGCGGCTAAGGTGGTTAAACTTTTTACCGTGTCTCATGATGGTAATTTTATCATCGTAGCACTAAGCGCTTGGGGCTCGGTTACTACAAAAGTGAAAGATTATAATTTACTCTTCGTCGAGTTTGTATTTGCTGAGGTCCATGCCAAAGTTAAGACTTTTGTCTTGGAGCAGCTCTTCAATTTCGACTAGAGATTTTTTACCAAAGTTGCGGAACTTGAGAAGTTCGTGAGTTTCGTACTGCACGAGATCAGCCAAGGTGTTAATTTTGGCTGCTTTGAGGCAGTTATAGGCGCGGACAGAAAGGTCGAGATCTTCCAAAGAAGTTTTGAGCAATTTGCGCATGTGCAAGATATGCTCATCGACAATATTGTCTTCCTTATCGGTTTCATCAGGGAACTTGATATTCTCATCGGTGATGAGCATCAGGTGTTGGATAAGAATTTTTGCGGCTTCTTTGATGGCTTGTTCGGGATGAATAGCGCCATCTGTTTTGATATCGATGTTCAGTTTTTCATAATCGGTATGTTGGCCTACGCGGCTAGCAGATACAGAATAGTGAACATTTTTGATAGGAGTATAAATTGCGTCGATTGGAATATAGCCGATGGGGGCATCTTTAGGCATATTTTCCTCAGCGGGAACATATCCACGGCCCTTAGTTACGGTCAACTCCATTTCGAAAGTCATTTCGTCATCGAGGTTGCAGATCACCAATTCTGGGTTAGTAACTTGGAAAACGTTAGTGTGTTCATTGATATCGGAGGCGAGAAGTTGGCTTTTTCCAGACACACTGAGGTAAATTTTCTCAGAGGTGATATCGGGATCATCTAGAAGGTACTTCAGGCGAAGTTGTTTTAGATTCAGAACGATATCGACAACATCTTCGACTACGCCTTCGATAGTAGAGAATTCGTGTTCGGCCCCTTTAATTCTGACGGCAGAAACGGCAAAACCTTCGAGAGAAGAGAGTAAAATTCTGCGTAGAGAGTTACCGATAGTTTGGCCAAAGCCAGGTTCTAGCGGTTTGAACTCAAAAGAGCCCTCGAAGTCGTCGGCCTTTTGGAGAAGAATTTTATCAGGTTTTTGGAAGTTCAGCAAGCTCATAAATAAAATAGAGATGTGGCGATTAGATAAAATAATCAGACTAGGAGCCTTATGAAAGTGTAGGAAGGCAACAAAGAAAGCTTAGGACGAACCCTTGGGGGCTGTCCTAAGCTAGAAATCTGTTTAAGATACAGATTATTTAGAGTAGAGTTCAACGATAAGTTGTTCGTTGATAGGCTCTGGAATTTCGTCGCGGTTGGGATAAGCGACGAAAGAACCTTCTAGTTTTTCGGCATTAAATTCTAGCCAGCTATACTTTTGAGCTTCTTTGCTATTGGCAGCAACAGACTCTTGGATAGCAACTAGACCTTGAGATTTACCACGTACAGCTACAACTTCACCGGGGCGAACAGAGTAAGAAGGTACGTTAGTAACAACACCGTTAACGGCGATATGGCCGTGAGTAACGAGTTGGCGAGCAGCGCGACGAGTAGGAGCGATACCTAGGCGGTATACTACATTATCTAGACGTGCTTCTAGCATTTGAAGAAGGATTTCGCCGGTAACGCCAGATTTGCGGCTAGCGGCTTCAAACATGCGGCGGAACTGGCGTTCGAGCACACCATAAGCATATTTGACTTTTTGTTTTTCCATAAGCTGTTTACCGTAATCAGATTTCTGCTTACGACGTTTAGCTAGGCCATGTTGGCCGGGGGGGTATTTCTTACGCTCGAAATATTTATCATATCCGTAGATAGATTCACCAAAAGCTCTAGACTTTTTTGTTTTTGGTCCTCTATATCTTGCCATTGTTTCCTAAGATTTAACGGTTGTTTTTTGAATAAAAGCCAATGCCAGAAGGCATTATACGCGGCGCTTTTTGGGTGGACGACAGCCATTGTGGGGAAGTGGAGTTGTGTCTTGGATTGTAGTAACACGAACACCAGCACCATCGATGGCACGAATAGCGGCTTCACGGCCAGAACCAGGTCCTTTAACGTAAACGATTACGCTACGTAGGCCAAGGTCATAAGCTTCGCGAGCTGCTTCTGAAGCACATACCTGCGCTGCATAAGGCGTATTCTTTTTAGAACCGCGGAAACCCTGTTTACCAGCAGAAGACCAAGAGATTACTTGACCTGCTTTGTTGGTAATACTGATAATAATATTGTTGAAAGTAGCTTGGATATAAGCACGGCCTTGTGCTTCTACTTTTACACTTTTCTTTTTGACTTTCTTAGATGATTTAGCCATAACTGCCTTGAGATATTAAGCTTGACAAAAAATTAGAATTATTTACCCACTTTCTTCTTGTTCGCAACGGTTTTACGTCTTCCTTTGCGAGTACGAGCGTTAGTCTGGGTACGTTGTCCACGAACGGGAAGACCACGACGGTGGCGGAGTCCGCGAACACAAGCGATATCCATAAGGCGTTTGATGTTCATCTGCACTTCTGAGCGGAGTTGTCCTTCTACGAGGTACTCATCAGAAAGGATGTTGCGGATTGCTTTAATATTATCGTCTGACCAATCCTTTACTTTAGTACTTTCATCAATCTGCGCTTTAGCTAAAATTTCTTTAGCGCGAGTAGATCCGATACCATAAATATAGGTTAGGCCGATAACACCTCTTTTATTCTTGGGTAGATCAACACCTGCTATACGAGCCATAATATATGTTTTAAATTATCCCTGACGTTGCTTGAACTTAGGGTTCTTTTTGTTAATAATGTAAACTTTTCCTTTGCGGCGGACGATTTTGCAGTCTGCCGATCTTTTCTTGATAGAAGGCTTAACTTTCATGATTAAGGTTACTTTTACTACTTGTAGCGATAGATAATACGTCCGCGGCTAAGGTCATAGGGAGACATTTCGACGGCTACTTTATCACCAGGTAAGATTCGGATGTAGTTCATTCTCATCTTTCCTGAGATGGTAGCAATAATTACGTGTTCGTTTTCTAGCTTCACGCGGAACATCGCATTAGAAAGCGCTTCAGTAATTTCGCCGTCTTGACGAATAAGATTCTTTTTTCCCATTAGACTGTTTTTTCGGACTGCAAATATCTTTAAATTCTTGGTAAATACCTAATAATTAGACTGTTTTTCAAGCTGTGGTTTTAGCTTGCTGGGTTTTCTGTGGTGGGGGTAGCATCTACGGCCGGATTCTCTCTGCGGCCTCTGAGGCGTCCACCTTGGATAAACCCACCATAAGAGTTCATAGCCAAGTGACCTTCAATTTGCTGAAGTGTATCGAGAACTACAGCTACCATAATAAGTAGTGATGTTCCTCCGAAGAAGATAGCAAATCCAAGATCAATTTGGAGAATACCAGCTGCGATACCAGGCAAAATAGCGATAGCACCGAGAGCGATAGACCCAGGCAATGTAACTCGAGAAGCGACCTTATCAATATGCTCTACTGTGTCTGCCCCTGATTTAACATTAGGGATGAAAGCATTTTGGCGTTTCAATTGGTCTGCATGCTGCTGAGGATTAACAATCAAAGCAGTATAGACATAAGTAAAGATGACTACCAAAAAGAAGAAGAGAACATTGTAAGGAATAGAAGTAAAGTCTGCCAACTGTCCCCAGATAGTATCTGCGCCTGCTGGTGCTCCGAGAAAACCAGCGATGGCACCAGGAACAAACATAAGGGCTTGGGCGAAGATGATAGGCATTACTCCTGCTGCATTAAGTTTGATTGGAATATGATCTAAGCCAGACTGACCGCCCATAGCCGCAATACGGCTAGCGCCATCGGTTCGTCCGATCATATGTTTAGCAAACTTAATTTGAATTTTGCGAACAGCTTGAACCAGAGCGACTGAAGCAAGAACAACAAGTGCAAATAGGGCTAGCTCTACGATAAAGATTACCGGGCCACCGGCCATTGCGCTAAACTTGAGGTTCATTTCTCCAACGAAAGCCTGAGGAAGGGTAGCGATAATACCTGCAGTAATGAGTAGAGAGATACCATTTCCGATACCTTTATCGGTAATGCGTTCTCCTAGCCACATACAGAACACAGTACCTGCAGTCAGGATAATAATGTTAGAGAACCAGAAAATAGGAAGTCCTACATCACTAGAGATAGCTTCAGGGAAAGAAGCGTGCATATAGTTGAGGTAGGCAGATCCTTGAACTAGGGTAATCGCTATAGTGATATAGCGAGTAATTTGATTGAGTCGGCGTTGGCCAGCTTCTCCATCTTTTTGCAATTTCTGAAAATACGGAATTGCAAATCCGAGTAATTGCACGATAATAGATGCTGAGATATAGGGCATAATCCCTAGAGCAAAAACGGCAGCGTTAAAGAAGGCCCCCCCTGAGAAGGTGTTGAGTAGGTCTAGCAGGCCAGGACCATCCTCTCCTCCGCTACTGAGTTGTTTTTGAATTTCAGCGGTATCAATACCGGGCAAAATGACGAAGCTACCGAAGCGGTAGACTGCAAGCAAACCTAGGGTTAGCAGGATTCTGTTTTTGAGTTCTGGAATAGCCCAGATCTCTTTCATTTTTTCTATAAAGGATTTCATGGATCAGCTCTGTTATAGTCTAAAAGAGGTGTCTAGATTGACTTTTGCGGCCCCTAAATTAAGAGAATTATTTTAGGGAAGGAAATAAATAGCGCTTAGTGAAGCTTTATATCTGCTAAAAAGGACAAAAAAGGGTATAAAAAGCCCTAGCAACCCCTAGCCTATTACTAAAATAGGCTGGGGTTTTATATCCTGGGCAGCAAAGCTTTGGCTATTGCGGCTATTTGTAATAGAGTATTTCTCCCTGGGGTAAGGGTTTGCAGTGAGTGCGAAGTGCTGGGCGTTGGCCTAGCTGCCTGCAGCAGTGTGGCGAAGCCACAGACCGAGGCGCTTAGCGCCGAAGGGCCGAGCGAATAGCGAGCTGCGGAAGGGAGCGGCCGCTGAAAGCGGCAGGCCCCTAAAACCTTAAGAAAGGGAGCGAAAGCATTAGACACTTGAGGTACAAAAAAGAAGGAGAAACTGGAATTTCTCCTTACTACTGTACCAGATTTTAGCCGAGCAGAGAGACTGCTGCGCCTAAGGCTTCGATTTGAGTTTTGACTTCTTCCTCTACTTTCGCAGCTTGGAGGTCAAATTTAGTTTTGAGGCTACCTTCAGCGATAACGTGCAACTTATCATGTTCATTAACGTGCTTGAAGTGTGCTGCCAATTCTTTAGCGCCAACAGTAGAAAGCTCTGCAGCTTCTACAACACCTTGGATTTGGTTAGCTTTGATGATAAGTAGGCAAGATCCACCTTTTTCTTCGATAGCTGCTTTAGCAGTTTTAGAGAAGCGGAAGGCAGAAACTTGAAGTGCAGAAGTTAGTTCACCTTCAGCGAGGACTTTAAACTGTTCGTTCTTTTTGATAAGGCCAGCAGCTACGAGAGTGTCGATATCGACAGTAGTCGTATTCATTTTGTTGGCAGCATCTTGAAGATCGTTCAAGTTAACTACAGCGAAGCTATCGGGTTGGTAAGATTGATAGCGGCGAGCAGTGTTTTTGAATCCACGTTTGGGTAGGCGCATTTGGATAGGCATTTGACCACCTTCATGGCCTCTTTTGCTTTTGAATCCAGAGCGAGATTTGGCACCTTTATGACCGCGAGTAGAAGTTCCACCACGGCCTGAGCTAGTCCCGCGGCCGATGCGTTTACGATTCTTTACGGCACCGTTAGCGGGTTTGAGGTTACTCAGTTTCATTATGTGAAATGTTTTACTGATGAGAAAAGGAGGAGCTGGGTTAGAGCTCTTCTACTTTTAGCAAGTGTTTAACTTTATTGATCATTCCGGCTACCTGAGGAGTTACAACTTGCTCAGAAGACTGGTTGATTTTGCGCAGACCTAGAGCCACCATAGTTGCTTTTTGGTCTTTTGGACGATCGATAACACTTTTAATTTGCGTGATACGTACTTTTTTCATGATATCAGAGAGGTTAAGGACTATCCGTTAAAAACTTTTTCGAGTTCAATTCCTCTAGTCTTAGCTACTTGAGAAGGCGTGCGTAGTTTTTGCAGCGCATCGATAGTCGCTTTGATTACGTTATGAGGATTAGAAGAACCGAGAGATTTGGCGAGTACGTTATGAACACCGGCTACTTCTAGTACGGCGCGCATAGCACCACCAGCGATTACCCCAGTACCATCGGCAGCGGGGCGGATAAGTACTTTACCTGCGCCAAACTTACCGTGTTGTTCGTGCGGGATAGTTCCGTTTAGTACGGGCACTTTAACGAGATTCTTTTTAGCTTCTTCTGCGGCTTTAGTGATAGCAGCAGAGACTTCACGGGCTTTACCTAGGCCGTGGCCTACTTGTCCGTTGCCATCTCCAACTACAACGATAGCGGCGAAGCTGAAGGTACGACCTCCTTTGGTCACTTTAGAGACACGGTTGAGGGCGACCAATTTATCTTGGAATTCAGTATCTACTGGCTTTACGCGATTAGATTTCTTTGCCATGGTTAATTATTGGTTTTCGCTAGATGATTAGAATTGAAGGAGCTCATTGCTACCATCTTCTTTTTGAGCACCGCGAGCACCTTCAGCGAGGGCTTTGATGCGGCCGTGGTAGAGATAGCCACCACGATCGAAGATAACAGTGTTGATACCTTTTTCGATTGCTTTTTTAGCAACTAGGCCACCAACAAGGCGAGCTGTTTCAGATTTATTGACATTTTGGCCATCAATTCCGTCTTCTTTAGAGCTAGCGGAGACCAAGGTTGTACCAGCGATATCATCGATAAGCTGGACATATATATGAGAGTTGCTTCTGTATACTGTCATGCGTGGACGCTCGGCAGTACCTTTAAGCTTTTTGCGGATTCTTCTGTGAATGCGCTGACGACGAGTCATTTGTTTTGAAGCCATAATAGAGAGCTATAAAACTGTTCGCAAAAAATGAAAAAATTAGATGAAGGAGGCTGCGCTTATTTAGCAGCGGTTTTACCGGCTTTTCTACGGATTTGTTCTCCTTTGAAGCGTACCCCTTTGCCTTTGTAAGGTTCGGGTTTGCGGAAGCTACGAATTTTGGCAGCAACTTGGCCGATAAGGTGCTTATCGAAAGACTCTAGAGTCACCAAAGGAGCTGAACCTTTTTTAGTTTCGGTAGTTACGCTAACTTCATCGGGAAGGTAGAACATAACGGGGTGAGAATAACCTAGGGCCAATTCTAGGAGTTGGCCTTTATTGCTAGCGCGGTAACCCACACCATGCAATTCTAGTTCTACTTTGTAGCCTTGAGAAACTCCTTCAATCATGTTAGCGATCAGCTGGCGGTAAAGGCCATGCATAGCTTTATGACGTTTTTGCTCGGTAGCGCGAGATACTAGTACCTGACCATCTTCAATTTTGGCAGAGATACCAGAAGAGGCAATTTCTTGAGATAGTTGGCCTTTAGCGCCTTTTACCTCTACGATATTACCTTTGATATTAACTTCTACGCCCGCTGGAATTTCAATAGGCAGTTTTCCTATACGAGACATGCTATTATTTTTTAAATCTTATTAAAATCTGAGAAAAGGGCTTAGTAGATGTAGAAGAGTACTTCACCACCTACATTCTCTTCACGAGCTTTTTTGTCTGTGATTACCCCTTTAGAGGTAGAGATGATTGCCAAGCCTAGGCCGTTAATGATACGGGGAAGCTCACCAGCCTTCACATAGTGACGGAGGCCTGGGCGGCTAACACGCTTCATTTTACGAATAACGGGCTGCTTAGAAGAAGCATCGTATTTGAGAGCGATTTTGATAACTCCTTGTTTGTTAGAAGTTTCTTCAAACTTGTAACGGAGGATATAGCCCTGATCATAAAGAATTTCAGTAATTCTTTTTTTCAGATTCGAGGCTGGGATTTCGACGACGCGATGTTTAGCCATCTGGGCATTGCGGATTCGAGTTAGGTAGTCCGCAACAGGATCTGTTACTGCCATGATTGCAATGTTATCGCTAAAATTATCTCAGTGAAGAGAGATCTTTTAGCTGATGAATAAATTTTGAATTCTAGTTCGAAAGCGTAGAGAGTGAAAATTACCAGCTAGCCTTGGTTACACCAGGAATTTTACCAGCTAGAGCCATTTCGCGGAACTTCACACGGCAGAGGCCAAATTGGCGCATGTAGCCTTTAGGACGTCCTGTAAGTTTGCAACGGTTGTGCAAGCGGACTTTAGAAGAGTTCTTGGGCAACTTATCTAGTTCGTCCCAACGACCTTCATTTTTGAGTTGTTCGCGGCGAGCAGCATATTTTTGCACTAGGCGCTCTCTTTTCTTTTCTCTTGCGATTACGGATTTACGGGCCATAATTAGCTTTTAGTTTTAAAGGGTAGTCCAAGAAGAGTGAGTAATTCTAGAGATTCCTCATCTGTTGGAGCAGAAGTGACAAAAGTGATATCCATACCTGTGATACGAGGGATTTTATCCAAGTTAATCTCAGGGAAGATAATTTGTTCTGTTACACCTAGGGTGTAATTACCTCTACCATCAAAACTTTTGTTGCTGATACCACGGAAGTCACGTACACGAGGAAGAGCAACATTGATTAGGCGATCGAGGAATTCATACATATTTGTGCCACGTAGTGTTACGCGAGCACCAATAGGCATACCTTCACGAAGCTTGAAGTTTGAAATCGACTTCTTGGCTTTAGTTTTCACGGCACGCTGACCTGTGATAAGAGTTAGCTCCTCGACAGCATTATCAACCAACTTTTTGTCAGAGGTAGCCATCCCTACACCTTGGCTTACGCAGATCTTTTCCAACTTGGGTACTTGCATGATGCTTTTGTACTGAAACTTTTCTTTCAGCTTAGCAACCACCTCTTCTTGGTACTTCTGCTTTAATCTAGGTTGATAGCTCATTATTAAATAGCTTGATTTGATTTCTTAGAAATGCGGACTTTTTTGCCGTCTTGAATTTCCATTTTCACCTTGCTAGCAACGCCTTCAGCGTCTACAAGCATAAGGTTAGAAACGTGAATAGAGGCTTCTTTTTCGATGATTCCACCTGCGCGTTCGTTAGTAGCACGGATGTGTTTTTTTACCTTATTGAGGCCTTCTACAAGTGCACGTTGCTCTAGAGGGAAAGTTTTTACTACTTTACCAGTATTGCCTTTCTCGTCTCCAGAGATCACTTTTACGGTGTCTCCCACTTTTACGTGTAGTTTCACCTTAGTTTGCTTTTTGTTTGCCATGATTATAGTACTTCAGGAGCGAGTGAAACAATTTTCATAAAGTCGCGCTCGCGCAACTCACGGGCTACTGGGCCAAAAATACGAGTTCCTCTAGGCTCTTCCGAGGCATTGAGGAGAACAACTGCATTGTCATCAAAGCGAATATAAGAACCGTCTTGGCGACGAATTTCTTTTTTCGTGCGTACGATTACCGCTTTAGAAACAACGCCTTTTTTTACCTGACCGCCAGGAGCTGCATCCTTTACCGTAACTACAATAATGTCACCGATAGAGGCATAACGACGTTTAGAGCCACCAAGTACCTTAATACAAAGTACTTCTTTGGCTCCCGTGTTATCAGCTACTCGCAGTCTACTTTCTGCTTGTATCATGATAAAATATAATTATTTCGCACGTTCAATAATCTCAACCAGTCTCCAGCGCTTCTTTTTGCTCAAGGGTCGAGTTTCCATAATGCGAACGACATCGCCAGTGTTGCAGTCGTTCTTCTCATCATGAGCGCTAAATTTCTTGGTAGTTTTTACAAACTTACCATAAATAGGGTGCTTTACCCGGCGCTCAACAGAAACAGTGATGGTTTTATCCATCTTGTTGCTGGTCACGATACCCACACGTTGCTTGCGCAGATTGCGTGTTGATTCTGTTGCCATTAGATTAGATTTAAAATTTTTCTATTCCTATTTCTTCTTTCTACGAGCCCGGATGCGATCCCGCTTAAGGTCACCAGCTTCTTCTAGCTGCTTCAATTCACGAGCACGAAGCTCTGTTTTGATTCTCGCAATGTTTTTACGAGTCAGCTTAAGATCGCTAGGACGGGCCAAAGCAGAAACATTGTGCTGATAAACCATCTCTTGCAAAGCAGTTTCTGCTTGCTCAAGGGCTTCTTTCAGCTGCTCGTCTGTCATAGACGTTGCCTTAATCTTGTCCATTACCTATAAGTCTATTATTGTTCTACATAATCGTTGCGCACGACAAACTTCATCTTGACGGGCAACTTTTGAGCGGCTAGGCGCAAAGCCTCTTCAGCAATAGATCGCTTAACTCCATCAATTTCAAACAGAACACGACCTGGCTTAATTACAGCAACATAGTGAGACAAAGCTCCCTTACCCTTACCCATACGTACTTCGTTGGGCTTCTTAGTGATAGGCTTATCGGGGAAAATTCGGATCCATACCTTTCCTTCACGTTTCATATAGCGAGTCATCGCAATACGAGCCGCCTCAATCTGACGGTTGGTAATCCAACCCTCTTCCAAGGTTTTAATGCCGAATGTCCCGAAAGAAATTTTAGAACCGCGATGGGCAATACCTTTGATACGGCCCTTCTGCTGCTTGCGGTATTTGGTTCTTCTCGGTTGTAACATTATTAATGTATTGTGCTACGTTCAAATAAAATTAGCCCTATTTGGCCTCCCCTATACTCATAAGGAAGGCCAAAAGTGGCTGCAAAAATAAGTTTTTTCTTGCAAAACTCCTTATTTACAGGAGGTTTTTTAAGACTTTCTACGACGGTTGTTGTCACGACCACCACGACGGTTGTTGTCACGACCACCACGACGGTTGTTGTCACGACCACTACCACCACGGCCACCACGACCACTACGGCTCTGCTGACTAGGGAATAGATCTACTTTGTCATAAATTTCCCCACGACAAATCCATACCTTTACCCCAATCTTACCATATACAGTCTGAGCCTCAACAATAGCGTAATCGATATCTGCACGGAAAGTATGCAAAGGAGAACGTCCTTCTTTATACTCCTCAGAACGAGACATATCTGAACCATTCAAACGACCAGACAAACGTACTTTGATACCCTCGGCACCAGCACGCATAGTTGATTGAATAGACATTTTTGTTGCCTTACGGTAATTGATACGCGCCTCCAATTGCTTAGCGATAGTCTCACCAACAATCTGTGCGTTCAATTCAGGCTTGCGGATTTCAAAGATGTTGATCTGCACTTCTTTACCTGTCAACTTCTTCAACTCCTCACGAATACGGTCAACCTCTTGGCCACCTTTACCGATAATAATACCAGGACGTGATGTATGAATAGTTACAGTAACACGCTTGAGCGTACGCTCAATCACAATACGTGCAATACCACCTTTCTCTACGCGAACGCGTAGATAGGCACGGATCTTCTCATCCTCTACTACTTTCTCCGCATAGTCCTTGCCGCCAAACCAGTTAGAATCCCAGCCGCGTACAATCCCCAGACGGTTACCTATTGGATTAGTTTTCTGTCCCATAAGTTTTGACTTAAGATTTTAATCGTTTGATGCTTCAATTTCTTCTGCCACTTCTTCCTCTACTACAAAATCAGTAGGAAGAGCTACGGTATTCTCTACCACCAAACTTACGTGACAAGAATGTTTACGAATACGGTGCGCACGACCATGTGGCGCAGGCTGAAAACGCTTGAGCTGAGGCCCTTGGTCAACCCAAATAGCCTTCACGACCAAGCCATACTCATCTGCCTCCTCACCAGTCAATACAGACCAGTTCGCTACTGCAGATAATAGCATCTTCTCCAAATGACGAGCACCTTCCTTACGGGTAAATTTTACAATACCCAAAGCCTTTGATACAGGTAGACCACGGACAATATCCGCAGACAAACGCATCTTGCGCGCAGACATCCGACAGCCTTTCAACTTCGCCGTCGCCTGTACCGTCTCATTATTATATTGCATGACTTTATGCTGCTTTTATTTTATTAAAATTAGATCCTGGGCTATTTCTTTCTGTTTCCAGAGTGCCCGCGATAAGTACGTGTAGGAGCAAACTCTCCCAACTTATGACCTACCATGTTCTCTGTTACATATACGGGTACAAATGTACGACCATTATGCACAGCGATGGTCTCGCCTACCATCTGAGGAATAATCATAGAAGAACGTGACCAGGTTTTGATAACACCTTTCTTCTTTGAACTCTTCGACTTGATCAATTTTTTGATCAACTTGTGGTAAACGTATGGTCCTTTTTTCAGTGAACGTGCCATATCTATTTCTTATTTTTACCTGTTTTTCTACGCGTGATGATAAACTTGTCTGAGTACTTCTTGGTCTTGCGCGTCTTCTGTCCCTTGGCCATAATGTTGCCACGAGAACGAGGATGACCTCCAGAAGCACGGCCCTCACCACCACCCATGGGGTGATCTACAGGGTTCATGGCTACACCACGTACTCGAGGACGACGGCCCAACCAACGCTTGCGACCAGCCTTACCCAATACCTGCAAACCATGGTCAGGGTTAGATACTGTACCCACAGTAGCTCTACACTCAGCCAATACCAAGCGAGTCTCACCAGAAGGCATCTTAATGATCACATACTTGCCATCACGACCAGCCAAAGTAGCAGAAGTACCTGCACTTCTTACCAATGTGGCCCCTTTACCAGGACGAGTCTCAATAGCATGAATGGTTGTTCCCAAAGGAATTTTGCTCAAAGGCAAGCTGTTCCCCAAGTTAGGAGCAATCTCAGCTCCAGACAATAGGATATCTCCTACCTTCAATTTGTGAGGCGCCAAAATATAGCGCTTCTCTCCATCAGCGTATACCAACAAAGCAATAAAAGCTGTACGGTTGGGATCATACTCAATGCTCTTTACAGTAGCAGGAATCCCATCCTTGTTGCGCTTAAAGTCAATTACACGATAACGACGCTTGTGTCCTCCACCTCTCTGGCGAACAGTCATGCGTCCTTGTCCATTTCTACCCCCAGTTTTCGAGCTCTTACGAATAAGGCTCTTCTCTGGCTTGTCTGTGGTCACTTCCGCAAAAGTGTTCCCAAGCCGAGTTCTAGTACCAGGCGTAATCGGATTATACTTCTTAACTGGCATGTTAAACTACGAATTTATCAGTTTCGCAAACTATAGTGAATAATATAAATTTAGATCATCCTACTTTTTTGGGGCCTGCCCTCGCTTCGCTCAGGCCGTTCCCTTCCGCAGCTCGCAAGCCTGCTCGGCCCTTTCGGGCTGCCGGCAAAGCCGGCACCGCTACAGGCAACTAGGCCTGCGGCGGCTCCGCCGCCTGCTTTACGCAGAAAATAAAATGTCTATTTTCTCTTAAACTCTAGGCTTCAGCAGCCTCAGTTTCATTTCCATCTACTTCTTCCAACTCCTCTTCCGTGTCGATACCGTAGAAACCTTCGATGAACTCACCCTCAGCAACAGTAACTACTGCCTTTTTGAAAGGGCTTGTACGCCCACTTACCATACGACCCTTTACTACGCGTGATTTACGCTTACCTGGGCGAATAGAAGTGTTTACGTCGTCTACAGTTACACCAAACTGCTCCTCAACCGCTTTCTTGATCTCAATTTTGTTGGCGTCCATTGCCACCACAAAAGTGTATTTCGTAGAAATTGGGTTGTCAGCCAACTCAGTGCTCTTCTCAGAAAGAAGCGGCTTAATGATGATTGCTTTCTTTGCCATTTTAGCCGTTTTTTAGCAAGCTTTATAATATTATTTAGTCAAAAGAGCTGTAATAGCAGCCAATGCACTCTCTGTAATGACCAAGCATTCTGCATTCATTGTCTCATAAACATTCAAGTCACGAGCATTGATTACATCAGCTTGAGAGAGGTTGCGGGCAGACAATGCTACATTAGTGTATAGCGCGTCATAAACCTTATCTTGCTCCTCTAGCGTTTTTTCATATTCCGCTACAGTTGCTTCATAAGCTTTCAAATCCGCTACATAAGCCTGATTGAACTCTTTTTGCTGAGCCGCTTTACGTCCACGGCCCTTCTGCAAACGAGGAGCCTTAGGCGCTGCAGGTGCTACAGGAGCATCTACCAACAACAAGCTCTTCTTGTTTGCAATATTCAAAGCCTCCAAAAACTTGATGTAGTTCTTGGTCTTAGCTGCATCAAACTTCAAGTCCTCAACAACCAAAATACGGTTGTCTTGAGCTTTGTTACTCAAAGCAGCTTTACGAGCCAAACGGCTAACTTTTTTGTTTAGCTTAATGCCATAGTTACGAGGGCGGGGACCGAATACACGTCCTCCTCCTCTAAACAAAGGGTTCTTGATGCTACCCTTACGCGCTCCACCCGTACCTTTCTGGCGGTGTAGCTTGCGCGTAGAACCTGCAATCTCTGCACGTTCTTTAGACTTATGGGTGCCCTGGCGCTGATGAGCAAGGTACTGCTTTACAGCCAAGTAAACTACGTGCTCGTGATTTTCTTTCAGCTCCAAACCAAAGACATCACTAGAGAGTTCGACCTCTCTACCCAAGCCTTTTCCGTTGATATCTAATACTTCTAGTTTCATTTTACTTCTTCACGATTACAATAGAGCCCTTGTGACCAGGAATAGCTCCTTTGATTAGCAAAATATTTTTCTCAGGAAACATTTTCAATACGCTGAGCTTCTTCACAGTTACACGCTTGCCACCCATACGGCCAGCCATGCGCATACCTTTGAATACCTTTGCAGGATAAGAACAAGCTCCGATTGCTCCAGGTGCACGTCCGCGGTTGTGCTGACCGTGTGTACGCATACCCACACCAGCAAATCCGTGGCGTTTTACAACACCCTGGAATCCTTTTCCTTTTGAAGTACCTACTACCTGTACTGTATCGCCTTCAGCAAATACCTCCTCGGCAGTTAGGGTTTCGCCAAGCGCTTTCTCTGTGTAAAATTCTCTGAATTCTACCAAGTGACGAGGGTAAACTGTTACCTCTTGTCCACGCTTGTTTTCTTTTACAGCACTTGCTGCCTTAGCCCCCTCTTCTTTGTGGGCTTTTTGGCTTTCAAAGTGACCTTTCAAAGGCTGGCTAACATTTTTTGATCTGCGCTCGCCGAAGCCTAGCTGCAGAGCATCATAACCATCTGTTTCCTGCGTCTTCACCTGAGTAATGGTGCAGGGCCCCAGCTCTACTACAGTACACGCAAGGTTTGCGCCGCCTTCAGTGTAGATGCTGGTCATTCCAATTTTTCTTCCAATTAATCCTTCCACGGTTCTTTAACTTTTTGGAATTCTAGATTAACAAATTCTGCTTACATCAATTTCACTTGGATATCTACCCCTGAAGGAAGCTCTAGCTTCTCTAGGGCGCTTACTGTCTTAGCAGTAGAGCTGTAGATTTCGATCAAGCGTTTGTGAGTACGCAGTTGGAATTGCTCCCGTGATTTCTTATTCACGTGCGGTGAACGCAAAACAGTGAATACCTTCTTCTCGGTGGGCAGCGGAATCGGACCGGTTACAACTGCGCCGGTGTTACGAACGGTTTGTACAATCTTAGCAGTAGACTTGTCCACGAGATTGTGATCGTAGGAACGTAACTTGATTCTGATTTTTTGATTCATGCCTCTTACATGATTTAAAAAAATAGATAAATAAGATTTCTAATAGCTGTTGATTTGGGTACCAGCTGTTTTGGCCTAGCGATGTGCAGCAGTGGCGCGAAGCGCCAGACCGAGCATAGCGAGGGCCGAGCGAACAGCGAGCTGCGAAACGTAGCGCCGCAAGGCGAAGCCGCAGCGGAGGCCCCAAAAAAACAAAAAAAAGCCAACCACCTTCCAGCAAATGGAAAGCGGCGGCTTTTAAAATTTATGACTAACCAGCGACACCCTTAGCGTCTTCGATTACTTTCTTGGCGATTCCCTCAGGAGCCTGAGCATAGTGAGAGAACTCCATAGTAGAAGAAGCACGACCAGAAGTTAGGGTACGTAGTTCAGTGATATAACCAAACATTTCTGATAGAGGTACATCAGCTTTTACAACGATAGCGCCACCACGTCCTTCTTGACCTTTTAGGAGGCCACGACGACGGTTAAGGTCGCCAATAACTGTACCTGTGTACTCTTCAGGAGTGATTACTTCCAATTTCATGATGGGTTCCATGATTACGGGCTTAGTCTGACGAGCAGCGGCCTTGAAACCTTCTTTAGCACAAAGCTCAAAAGCGATAGGCTTAGAGTCAACGTTGTGCATAGATCCATCATAAACGCGAACTTTCATAGAGTCCATACCGTATCCAGCCAATACACCATTGTCCATCATAGACTCAAAGCCTTTAGTGATGGGGTTGATATAAGCTTTATCGATAGATCCCCCTACGATAGCCCACTCGAATTGCAAGCGTGCCTTACCAGACTTGAACTCTTCGCTTTCGAGGAATTCCTCATCAGCAGGTCCGAGTTCGAACTCCATATCGGCAAATAGACCAGAACCACCAGACTGTTTCTTCAAGCGTTCGCGGTGAGTAACAGAAGTAGTTAGAGCCTCTTTATAGTTTACTTGAGGAGCACCTTGGTTAACTTCAACTTTGAACTCGCGTTTGAGGCGGTCCACGATGATTTCCAAGTGCAACTCACCCATACCGCTAATTACGGTTTGAGCAGTTTCCTCATTATATGTAGCGCGGAAAGTAGGATCTTCCTCCATGAGTTTGGCCAAAGCCATACCCAATTTCTCTACATCTTTCTGAGTTTTAGGCTCGATCGCCAAACCGATTACAGGCTCGGGGAAAGTCATGCTTTCCAAAACGATCGGGTTGTCTACAGAACAAAGAGTATCACCAGTTTTGATGTCCTTAAATCCTACAGCAGCAGCGATATCACCAGCACCTACTTCAGGAATTGCATTCTGTTGGTTAGAGTGCATTTGATAGAGGCGAGAGATACGCTCCTTCTTCCCAGAACGAGTGTTGAGAATGTAAGAACCAGCTTCGAGTACACCAGAGTAAGCGCGGAAGAAAGCCAAGCGACCTACATAGGGGTCAGTAGCGATCTTAAATGCCAAAGCAGAGAAAGGAGCATCGTAAGAAGCGGGGCGAACCTCTTCTTCTTCTGTCTCAGGGTTAGTTCCCTTTACTTCCTCTACATCCAAAGGAGAAGGCAAGAATGCACATACGGCATCCAATACAGCTTGTACCCCTTTGTTTTTAAATGCAGTACCACACATTACAGGGATGATACTCATATCACATACAGCAGAACGGATCGCTGTGCGGATTTCGTCAGCTGAGATAGACTCAGGATCCTCAAAGAATTTCTCCAACAAAGACTCATCATAGTCAGCAACAGCTTCTAGCAATTGCTCACGAGCCTCAGCTACAGTATCCTCCAAGTCAGCAGGCATTTCTACTACCTCATAAGTCATACCCATATCGTGTTCATTCCAAACGATAGCCTGACCAGTGATAAGGTCTACTACACCTTTGAAATCATCTTCAGAACCGATTGGCACCTGAAGAGGAATAGCATTAGCACCCAACATGTCGCGCATTTGTTGAACAGTACCGAAGAAATCAGCACCAGTGCGGTCCATTTTGTTTACGAATGCGATACGAGGAACTTTGAAACCATCGGCTAGGCGCCAGTTAGTTTCAGACTGAGGCTGTACCCCACTAGAAGCACAGAAAAGGAACACGAGTCCGTCCAATACACGCAAAGAACGAGACACCTCTACAGTAAAGTCTACGTGACCGGGTGTGTCGATAATGTTTACGTGGTAAGACTGATCTTGCCATTTCCAGCTGGTGGTTGTTGCAGCAGAGGTGATCGTGATACCACGCTCCTGCTCCTGCTCCATCCAGTCCATGGTAGCTCCACCATCGTGAACCTCACCGATCTTGTGAGTCAAACCAGTGTAGAACAATACCCGCTCAGTGGTAGTGGTCTTACCGGCATCAATGTGTGCAGCAATACCAATGTTTCTAGTGAATACTAGGTCTTTCTTTGCCATGACTTTGGTGGCTTTTGAAAAAGGTTAAAATAAAATATATAGAGTTGATTAGCGTGCGAAGTGAGCAAATGCACGGTTAGATTCAGCCATGCGGTGCGTATCTTCTTTCTTCTTCACAGCCTGGCCTTCACCTTTAGCTGCAGCTAAAATTTCTTGAGAGAGTTTGTTTGCCATCCCTTTACCAGAACGCGCACGGGCGTACTTGATCATCCACTTCATGGCAATTGACATCCGGCGACCCGGACGAATTTCTGTGGGAATTTGGAAGGTAGCCCCTCCAATACGGCGAGAACGCACCTCTACCTGAGGCATTACGTTCTTAAGCGCTTTGTGAAATACCTCCTGAGCGGTTTCTTCCCCCTCAGAGCGCTCGCCTACAATGTCCATGGCATCATAGAATACACGGAATGCCGTGCTCTTCTTGCCATCCAACATCATCATATTCACGAATCTTGTGATCGTGCTGTCTCCATAGCGCGGATCGGGCTCGATTTGCCGCACCTTCGGTTTACGTTTTCTCATGTCTTAAATTTTAATGTCGTTGCGTGAACTTCGAAAAGTAACTGCCCCCTAAGGGCTGGTCCACTCTTCAACCCCAGCTTTTCTAGGGTTTACCTCAACAAATAAGGATCTTCGTCTAAGTGCGAATTACTTCTTCGCAGCCTTAGGACGCTTGGTACCATAACGTGAACGAGCTTGCTTACGATCGTTTACACCCGCAGTATCCAAAGCACCACGTACAATTGTATAACGTACACCAGGAAGGTCTTTTACACGACCACCACGTACCAATACGATTGAGTGCTCCTGCAAGTTGTGACCCTCACCAGGAATGTAAGCAATTACCTCGATACCATTGGTCAAACGTACCTTGGCTACTTTACGCAAAGCTGAGTTAGGCTTCTTGGGTGTAGTCGTGTATACACGAGTACAGACACCGCGTTTCTGAGGACATGCGTCCAACGCTCTGGCCTTGCTCTTCTTGACGATAAGCTTCCTTCCGTTGCGTACTAATTGATTAATAGTTGGCATCTAATAATTATTTTTACAGATAAACAGAGACAATAAATAACTGCCCTTAGATGGACTAAGGGTTTGCCTAAGCGTTTGCAAAGGTAACACTAATTCTAGTTTTATTAAAATGATTTTTAAACTTTTAGGCAGTTTTTTAAACTTTTTAGGCGCTATTTTCAAAAAAAAGCTTTCTAACTGATTATCAGTTAGTTTTAGGGGCCTGCGGGCTACGCCCGCCACTCCCCTTCAGGGCTCGCAAGCCTGCTCGGCCCTTTGGCGGCGGCTTTGCCGCCGCCTCGGTCTGGCCTACGGCCACCCTTGCGGGCAGCTAGGCCGCTCTACCTTTTTCTTTGCTTTGCAGGACCTTCTTCGGCCTTTTTGGTCCCAAAAAAAAGTTTTTCGCTTCTCTGCTCTCCAAAACTCCTTACACTGCCTTATTTTGCGCTAAAAGAAAAATGCTCCCCCCTCTCCTACTCTAGCCACTGAGGCCCAGGCAGCATCGGCCCAGCGCTGCGCAGCGGTGGCCGAAGGCGGCAGACCAAAGCCCGTAGGGCTGCAGGGCCGAGCGAACAGCGAGCTGCGAAACGTAGCGCCGCAAGCGCAGCGCAGCGGAGGCCCCAAAAAATATTCATCGCCTTAAATCATCCAACTTATGCGCTTTCGTCTTGGCTATCTGGCCTTTATGCCCATCCTCTTTTTTAGCTTTTTGATGTGCCAATCGAGCCTACCCCCTGATTCTCCAGAGCTTGGCCCTCAACTTTTTCGGCAAAAAGCCCAACTCCAAGCGCTAGAAACTCGCATTTTGGCGCAGGAAGAAGCTTGGATTAATGAGCGTTGGGAAAGCATGCGCCCCGAAGAGCGACTGGGCCAACTTTTTATGGTGGCCGCCTACCCATTGCAGGGCAAAAATGATGAAATCCGTATGAAAAACCTGATCCAAAAGGAGCATTTGGGCGGAGTCGTGCTTTTTAAAGGCCCACCTACTCGAGCAGCTAGTCTTTGTAATAAGTACCAAGCTTGGGCGCCAAAAGTCCCGCTTTTAGTGGCTATTGATGGCGAATGGGGCCTAGCCATGCGGCTCGACTCTATCATTAATTACCCTCGACAATTGCTTTTTGGGGCCCTGCCCGACAATCGCCTGATTTATGATTTTGGGAAAGAAGTGGCTCGACAAGCCCAGCATATTGGCATTCATATCAATTTTGCGCCCGTAGTTGATATTAACAACAATGCCGCAAATCCCGTGATTGGCGACCGCTCTTTTGGCGAGCAAAAACGCAATGTTACGGCCAAAGCCTATCAATATATGCGAGGCATGCAAGATCATGGGCTAATGGCCTGCGCCAAGCATTTTCCGGGACATGGCGATACGGATGTCGATTCTCATTACGATTTACCGCAAATCAAACATCCTAGGAGTCGATTGGATAGCCTAGAACTCTATCCTTTTCGGCAGTTGATTCCCCAAGGTTTGGGCTCTATTATGGTGGCCCACCTGAATATTCCGGCTCTAGACCCTAGAGAGAAGCGGCCCACCACCCTTTCCTACGCCACCATCCAAAAGCTCCTCAAAGAAGAGCTCAACTTTAAGGGCCTTGTCATTACCGATGCCATGAATATGCAGGGGGTAGCCAAGCATTATGGGCCTGGCCAAGCCGATGTAGAAGCCCTAAAAGCGGGGAATGACATCCTATTAATGTCTCAAAGAGTGGCACAATCTAAAAAAATGATTTTGGCCGCCTTGAAAAAAGGCGATTTGAGTTGGGAGGACCTAGAACAGCGCATCCGCAAGATTTTACGAGCTAAATACAGAGCGGGATTGGCGAATTACAAGCCCGTATCGACTAAAAATGTGGTCAAAAATATCAATAATCAAGCGGCCCAAGATTTATATAAGAAAATATTAGGGCAGAGTTTGACCCTAGTGGCCAATCCCGATAGCCTGCTACCGCTTCGTCAAATCAAGGGACGAAAAATAGCGAGTCTTTGCATTGGTTCTGGCCGTAAAAATAGTTTTCAATTAGAACTGCAGCGCTATGGCATTCAGCAGCATTTTTATGCGGGCACAAGGATTTCGGCAGCTCAAGAGCGGCGTTTATTGCAGCAATTGGGGCAGCAAGAAGTTGTCTTTGTGGCTCTTGATCGTCTTCGTCGAAAGCAAAAAGATCGTTTTGGGGTATCGAGTTCAGTGGAGCGATTTGTCAAAAAGCTGAGCAAAAAGACCAAGGTCGTACTTATCGCCTTTGGCAGTCCTTATAGCTTGGGCTATTTTGAAGAAGTTCCCTATCTCTCTTGTGCTTATGTGAACGATCGCTCGGCCCAAATTCAGGCTGCTCGAGCTGTAGTTGGCGCTCAATCTTTTATGGGCCAACTGCCTGTTTCGGCCAGTAAAAACTTAAAAGCGGGCTTAGGCGTCAAAACCCAGGTTTTCCGTATGCCCCAGGCCGAGAGTCCCGAATCTATGGGCATGCGCAGCGATATTCTAAATCAGATTGATGAAATTGCCGAAGAAGCGATTCGCAAAAAGGCCACCCCTGGTTGCCAAGTCCTTGTGGCCAAATCAGGAAAAATTGTTTTTCATAAGGCCTACGGTCATCATACCTACGCCAAAAAGCGTCCACAGCGCTTAGATGATGTTTATGACTTGGCTTCTGTAACCAAGGTAGCGGCTACAACCATGACCCTCATGCACCTTTATGAGCGGGGCTTAATTGATTTGGATGCTCCATTGGGCCAATATATTCCTGAACTCAAGGGCAGCAACAAAGCCAATTTGAAAATTCGGGCTGTTTTAGCGCATCAGGCGGGGCTCAAGCCTTGGATCCCCTTTTATGCCAAAACCTTGGATGAGAATAAGCGCCCAATGGATAGCCTCTATCGCAAAAAACCTCAAGATCCTTATCAAGTTCGGATTGCAGAGGGGCTTTATTTCCATAAAGATAAGGTAAAGCCCTATTTGTGGGACCGTATTATTCAGCAAGACCTCAGGGGGCGGACCAACTATAAATACAGCGATTTAGGCTTCTATTTATTTGCTCGTTTGGTAGAAGAAGTAAGTGGACAAACCCTAGATCAATATGTTCAAGAGCATTTTTATGCGCCTATGGGCCTAGAATATACGGGCTTCAACCCCTTAAATCGAAAAATTAGCAAAAGCCAGATTATTCCCAGCGAAGAAGATAAATACTACCGCTACCAAAAGGTCCAAGGCGATGTGCATGATATGGGCGCGGCTATGCTGGCTGGGGTTTCTGGACATGCGGGACTTTTTTCTCAGGGCCAAGAACTAGCCGCTATTTATCAGCTTTGGCTCAATGGAGGCAACTATAAGGGCCGCCAATACCTCAAAGAGAGCACAATTGCCCTATTTACGAAGCAATATAGTTCCCGCTCTCGCCGAGGCTTGGGCTTTGATCGCAAAGAAATTACCGACCCCAACGCTTCCATTAATGTAGCCAAACAAGCATCGCCCAATACTTTTGGACATCTGGGCTTTACCGGCATTGGCGCTTGGGCCGACCCCGATAATGAGCTGATTTATATATTTTTATCCAATAGAACTTATCCAGATAGCGAAAATATGCAGCTTATTCGCTTAGATATTCGGACTAGAATTCATGAGCTTTGTTATCAGGCTTTGGGGAAATAGTATTTCTAAGCTAACGCAATAATTTATTTCTTCTGCTTTGGAAAAGTTGTATATACTGCCTTTTAGTCTTCTCATCTAAAAAAGAGCTGTTTACTAGCGCTTCTACTCTTTGATTTACCCCTTCCGATAAAAATCTTTTAAAACAACGATTTACCCAGCTTATAGGCAGAGCAGCTAAATCTGCCAATTTGTAAAATTGAGCCTTGACTTTCCCTTTTCTTAATTCCGCAGGTAATAAGCCATCTAAAGCAAAGGTTTTATCTTCTATATGTAGACGCGTATTTAACAAATCAAAAGCAGGACTCAATCCGTAGTCTCCTGTTTGTCTTTCTAGTAGGGCAAAATTCTTTAAGTGCGCATCTCCATTGGAAATCAAATAATTAAATACGATAAGCTCAAATAACTTCCTAGACTCTATTTTATAGGTAGGAACTTCTCTTAGCACTTCAAATAGCTCTAAATAACTTCCTTTATACTTGTAAAAAGTCCCATCTGTGGCTGATGTTTTGCCCAATAAAGCCGCAAAATCTTCCTGCTTGAGACGTTGTTCCCCAATCAGGTCATAGCGCTTACATAAATACGCAAAATCCCCCTCCCCTACTCTTATTAAGGCATTAGTTGCTACTTCTATCCCAAAAACTTGCCAAGCTAATTGCATACTTAAATGCTCATTAGCTGGCATTAAAGTCATTTTTTTATGCTCAGAAAGCCCTATAGGCTTAGCAAAAAAATGACTAAGCTCTCCTTTTTGTGCTAAACGCAAAATCCCTCCATCCAACACGATAGCCTTTTTTTCCTGTACGCCAGAAATAGATAAAAGTTTAGCTGTACTTGGAGCTGACCTAGCTAAGTTAATTCGATTAACTAAAGGTTGTCCATCAAATAATACATCTAAACACCTTTTATCATAATCTACATCTCGTGCTTTTAAAGGCCCTAAACAACACAAACAACGTCTAAACATCCTCTACATCTTTTAAGGTAATCGCCCCAGTAGCATCTTCTACTGCCAAGCGCAATAAGAGCCCAAAATCATCATCCTCATCAATTTTTAAATCCCGACAAAGACGTTTTCGAAAGCCTCCCTCTGGCAAAATGCTAAAGAAATAAGCAAAAAGGTGCTCTGACCGATATTCCTGCTGACTTTTCGGCATCCTAAAAATTATACTAGGCCGCAAAGGATCTGCAAACCAAGCATCCCGATAACGAAAGCCAAAACTGCCATCTTTTTCCTGCCAAATATCAGCCGCCTCTTCCCCTTTAAATAAAACTGTCGCTTTTCGCATCACTATCTATTGTTCTAATTTCAAAGTTCAATCTCAACCCCATTGTATCCCCCAGTAAAAACAAGGTCCTGAGCGTTGGATTCGCCTTCCCCAATTCCAGTTGCTTCAAAGCCCTTAAACTTACACCAGCTATTTCCGCTAACTCTTCCTGCGTTAATTTAAGCTGTTTTCGCCTCGATTTAATCTGCTTGGCCAAATGTATCCACTCCATTTTTTTGCATTTAATTGTGCACTATAATACACTAAACAGCAAAAACCTAACCATTCCAAGCAGAAAAACAAACATAAGTGCATTTAAAAACACTTTTACTATTTCTTTTTGGGGCTGCCCCGCCCTGCGGGCGGGTCGGGCCATTTCGCAGCTCGCTGTTCGCTCGGCCCTGCAGCCCTACGGGCTTTGGTCTGCCGCCTTCGGCGGCCCTGCTACAGCCCCTCAGCCGATTCGCTGGCTATTCAGCCAGCGAGAGGGCCGTTTGGCTGCGCCATCATCGTTGTATAAAGCCCTAAGGCGGTGCTCTCTTCTGGCCAACAAAGTATTGGACCAACTCTACTTTTTGATGATTTTAGCCCTGCGGCCCAATTCTACTTGCTCTTTTTCAGCTATTAGCTCCCCCCCTTTTTCAATGATAATTTTGGCTTTGGGGCCCAACGTAATTTTAGCCCCCTTTTCTAGTTTCAATTGGCAATCTTTAGCAATATAAAGTCTAGATTTTTTGGCCAAATAACAACTGCTTCCCTGCGCTAAAGTCAAAACTGTAGGCCCCACAAAGCTGCCATTTGCTTGTTGTAGACTCCGATTGGCTGTACCTGAAGGACGCAATTGCAAAACTTGTTTTTTGGCCAAAATGAGATCTACTTGCTCATCTTCACTGCAATTGGGCAAAATAATTTCTCCAGCCCAATCTTGGCCCTCCTTTAATTCAATGGCTTTGCGCTCAATTTCTAAAATATAGCGCTGGTTTTCTGTTGCCAGCACCCGAAGGTGTAAGTCTTGTAAGCGATAAGGCGCCTGAATATCCTTTCTAAAATCATATTTTGGGTAATGGACCAAAGCTGGATTTCCTCCCGCCCAAAGTTGATCTCCTGGACCAAACGCTTGAGTTCGATAGCCTTGAGGCAAAGGTTCTACGCCCTGCATACCAAAACTTTGGTAGAGTTCGCTATAGCCGCCTGTATCATTTTGCTCATAAATAATGGGCATTCCCTCATTTCGGCCCCCATTATAGTTACGGTTATAGGCAATAATTCCATCTTGATTCAGATCGGCCCGAAAAAAGAAAAAGGGATTGGTTCCACTAATGGCATTGGGCCTTAGGCGCTGGAAACGGTAAAGTGGGTTTCCCCAAGCATTGCGTTTAGGTTCTTCTTGGATATAAGTATAATCGTAATTTCCAGCTGCATTAATGGGATAGAGCGCATTACAGGCTGGCGAAAGTGCCCGAACAATTTGTTGCAGGCTATCTATGCCTGTATCGTCTAAATAAGCGTAGAGTCCAGCAGGGGTACCACTCAATTGCAATTGGCCCAGCTGCTGTCCTGCCCAAGCGTGTTCATCAAAGGGATGTAATTTTTGGTGCAGCTCTAGCCAGAGCCATTGGCCTTGGCCCTGCGGCAGCCGAATGCGGAGCGCTTCCTGTTCAGTGCAGAAATCGCCTAGAGCCAAGACCTCTTTTTGACCAAAATCCAGCTCTAAGCTGCGCAAATTGGGCAAATAGCCCATATACCAAGCTTCCCAGGCATTAAAAAGTTGAAAAATGGGGATCGTGCTCGTAGCGCCCCAGCCAATAGCAGGCCGTCTAAAATAATCGCCAACGGCTTGATTGGCCCCAAAAAAGTGGGGCGCATTAAAGAGGCTGTGAGCCAATTCGTGGACAAACACATTAGAGCCCCACATCATGGTAAATCCTTGTTGGATGCTATAGCCTTGATAGCTTTCGAGGCCAATGCTGCCAGGGCTGGCAAAGCCGCCTCCAGAGCCCAGCCAGCGGTTCATGCCGGGGGCGGGTTGTTGGCTCCAATTAGGGGAATAGCGATAGACAAAAATGACATAATCGAGTAAGCTATCGGGGGCTGTATTTTGGTTATTGAATTGGAAATTGGGTCGATTTGTTCTTTGGTCCAGATGGCTAAGGGGCAAATTGGGGTTAGTGGCCATCATGGCAAAAAGGGCTTTGCGGTTCATATCGGACCAGCTGCGGCCGCCGCTAGGGTCGATGCCCACGGCAGCGGCTTGGCCCATACTATCTTTAAAAACCTCAATGGTAAATTGAAATTGCCCTTGAGATTGAAGAAAAAAGAGCGAAGAAGCATTAACGCCCATCTTGCTTAAATTTTCAGGTTCAAAATCGCTGCTATTATTAGCCATAAAGCTGGGGCAGCGGCCTGTTTTTAGGTCAATAGGATTGGGGAGCATATTAGGATTTTGGCCATCCCAGTTGGCTAAATAGTGGTCTTGATTTTTAAAATTGGGGTTAGATTGGGGTTGATTAGTAAAATAGACAGGGACCAAAAGGGCTTTGAGTTGGCCTTTGGGGGTAAATACGCCTCCGTAGGGGGCATAAGGTCCTTTTTGGGCAAAAAGGAAAAGGGGGAAAAAGAGCAAGAATAGAGATAATCGCATAGAAAAATGTATTTTAGTTGGCTAGCTATTCACTTGACTTAAGCGAAGAGGAAATAGCTAAAAGCGAGCTGGCCTAGCGATGTGCAGCAGTGGCCCATAGCGCCAGACCGAAGCCCGAAGGGCTGCAGGGCCGAGCGAATAGCGAGCTGCGAAACGTAGCGCCGACGAGCAAAGCGAGGCGGAGGCCCCAAAACAGCAGCGAGCTGCGAAATGACAACAAGCCCTTTAGGGTCCATTAAGGACCAAAGGAAATAATGCCTAAAAAAGTAAGAAAACATGAGAAGGTTAAGATACATCTTGTACTGTTGTTTGTGGGCTGCTGTTTCATTTGGGCAGGACAGTTTGGCTTGGGAGCAAGAATTGGAGCGTTATTTAAGTGAAGCGGATGCCTTATATCGCAAAGATCGGCGAAAGGCCATGGACATTTTAAAGTTTGTGGAAAGCAAGGCAGAAAAGCTTCGGGATACGGTTGCATTGGCTCGTATTTATAATAATATGGGGCATAGTTATCGGCATTGGGGTTATACTTATCGGGCGGCGGAATTATTTACGAACAGCTATATTTTGATGAAAAACTCGGGCGAGGAATTAGCTGCGGGTTTTGCTTTAGTAGATATTGGTAATCTTTATTATGATTTAAAAAAATATGAGGAAGCCAAGCCTTATTATGAGGGGGCGATTAAGATATTTGACCCTAAGCAGGAAGCTGGGGCGAGGGGCTTAGAGACCTGCTATAACAACTTGGCCTTAGTTGCAGAGCAAAAAGGAGAATATGCGATAGCCGAGCGTTTTTTTAGGAAAGCATTAGCTTCTAGAGCCCAGTTTCAGGATTCCTTTTTATTGGCGCATTCTTACTTTTACTTGAGTCGTTTATCTTTATTTCAAAAAAAGGGAAAGCAGGCAGAGCAGTTTGCGCGAAGCTCTATGGCGCATCGGTCTGGCGGACAAATGCGGGGGCGTTATGATTTAGAATTTTTGCCTATTGCGCAGCACTATGTTTTGGGGGAAGCCTTTCATTTGCAGGGGCAATTAGACAGTGCGGAATATCATTTTTGGTTATCTGTTGAGTTAGCAGAGCCTTATCCACAATTGAGTCCCTACTTCTTAAAATCCTACTATACCTTAGGCCAAATATTTAGAGAAAAAGGGGAAAAGGATCAGGCTGAAAAGCTTTGGAGGGCGGCTTTACAGAAGAGTCAGACGCTTTCTTTTTTTGATGAGAAAGAAAAGCTTTGGAAGGCGTTAATTTCCTTATATCGGGAAGAAGAAAACTATGCGGCCATGGCGGCGGCTTATGAGCAACTCTATGACTTGGTCAAGCGGCAAACGCCTGGAGCATCGGAGAGCATGTTGAGGTTTCATGCGGAGTGGAAAAACTATAACAGTCAAGAGAAATTGGCCCGTCAGGAGTTAGAATTGGCTCAGGAGCAAAAGGAGCAGCGCATACAGTTGTGGATTTTATCCATTATTTTTTGTTTGTTAATGTTATTGGCTGTTTTTGTATTTCTGTTGTATAAAAAGAGTCTGGAGGTTAGTCAGAAAAACATCAGTTTAAGTGAGCAAAACCGTACGATTGCGAGCAAGCAAAAAATCATTAGTGAAAATGCGGAAGAGTTGCGGGAGTTGAATGAGACCAAGGATCTTTTATTTTCGGTTATTGCGCATGATTTACGTGGTCCTTTTAATAGCTTGACGGGCTTTTCGAAATTGATGCAAACCTATATACAGAACAACCGTTGGCAGGAGTTAAAAACCTCTTTTCAGATTTTGGATGAATCTTCTCAGCAGGCCTATTGGATTTTTGAAAATTTATTGGGTTGGATACAGGGGCAAACGGGAAAACTAGAAGCTGAAAATCAGGACATTGATATTCGGCCTATTGTCGAAGAGAGTTTGCGATTGCTCAGTAGTATGCGTTTGCTTAAGAACCTAAACATCTATCAGGATTATGTATCGGCCTATGCCAAAGCAGATCCTTATATGTTGCGTACTGTTTTGCGCAACCTATTGACCAATGCTATTAAGTTCTCTTCAGAGGGTGGAAATATCTATATTCGTAGTTGGGAGGAAAAAAATCTATTGTATATTGAGGTAGAAGATGAGGGAGAAGGCATGAGTAAAGAAGCGATTCACAAGCTCTTTCATACTAAAAAGCTGCAAACCAAGAGTCAAAGTGTTTCTGGTTTGGGGCTTATTTTGGCCAAGCAATTTACAGAATGTATGCAGGGGCAAATTACGATTGAAAGTCAAGAGCAAAAAGGGAGCATTTTTCGCATCAGTCTGCCAATAGGAGAGCAAGCCCAAGTTCCTGTTCCAGAAAGTATCAGCCCAAAAATTCAACCCGCTATTGCCCCCTCCCCACCTAGTGACACTGAAAGCTTCATGCAGCAGCACTTAAATCAGCTTCAGCTTTGTTTGGCTCCTTATCTAAAGGAGCTAGAAATTTTAACTGTTTATGAAGCTTCTGCTTTGAGAAAAATCCTAGAACAACTGCAAGAAAAACCCGAAAACGAATTGGCCCTACAACAGTGGTGCAACCTTTTACAACAAGCCATTTATAATAGTGATCAGCCCCTTTACGAACAACTAACGATTCCTCTTTATGCCCTCTGAGTACCAATATAGTCTTCTTATTGTAGACGATAATCCCCAAAATCGCCTGCTTGCTGTAGAACAGTTAATGCAACAAGAAGAAACCTATAAGATTTTAGCGGCCCCCTCTGCAGCTATTGCCGATAAACTACTAGAACGATACGCTATTGACCTCATTCTCCTTGATTGGGAAATGCCTGGCACTAATGGTATTAGCTTTTTGCAAAAACTCAAAGCCGATCCCCAACATAAAAATATCCCTGTAATTATGTACACGGGTATTATGACGAGCCCTGAATCTTTACGAGAAGCCCTAGATGCTGGCGCTGCCGACTTCTTGCGCAAGCCCGCTGATCCTATCGAATTGCTAGCCCGCTGCCGCTCTATCTTGAGTCGTGATCAATATTATAAAGCTTTACTTCAAGCAGAAGAAGAACGCTCTCGATTTAAATTGCAAGAGCTATCCGCTAGCTTGGTCCAAATTGCCCAACAAAAACGCTTGCTCAAAGAAATTTTAGATGAACTAGAGCAACTAGAAAACCACGGTCCTCTGCGCCAACTCCAAGAAAAAATTAAACATAAACTCAAAGAAGAGGGCAATTGGGCTGAGCTGCAAAACCGCATCCAATTGCTCCATCAAGAATTTATCAAAAAACTAGAAACTACTCATCCCAATATTACCCAAGAAGAGTTAATCTATTGTACCCTAATCTATATGGGCCTCGACCAAAAGGAAATTATGGACATTTTAGACATCACACCAGAGTCTGCCCTGCGCAATAGATACCGCCTCCGACAAAAAATGCAACTCCATAGCCAAGAGCGCGTAGAAGAATATTTGAAAAATATTTAGAAAAAGTTGTGAGATCTCAAATAGCTTATTATATTTGCATCCGCTACAACGAAAGTTATGGCCCATTCGTCTATCGGTTAGGACGCCAGGTTTTCATCCTGGAAAGAGGGGTTCGACTCCCCTATGGGCTACTTTTTTAGTTCTTTTTTTGAACGCCATTATGGCCCATTCGTCTATCGGTTAGGACGCCAGGTTTTCATCCTGGAAAGAGGGGTTCGACTCCCCTATGGGCTACTTTTTTAGTTCTTTTTTGAACGCCATTATGGCCCATTCGTCTATCGGTTAGGACGCCAGGTTTTCATCCTGGAAAGAGGGGTTCGACTCCCCTATGGGCTACGCTTCCGACCTCAGTCAGCATTTGTTGGCTGGGGTCATTTTTTTTAGTGATAACTGCTCCAAGAGCGAGGCGGATTTTTCTTAGTCGCTGGCCGACAAAAATGGTCCATATAAAAGAATAACAACTTTTTGCCAAAGGCAAATGCCTTTTCTTCTGCCGTTTTGGGCATTTCTATGGGCTTAAAATAGCGCCGAACATGCCGCCTAAAATTCTTACTTTTCGACAGTTCTGCCCGAATAGCCATGTAGGTTGCACCCGCATTTATATACGTCAAATGCTGCAACCAACGCAATTCTTTTTTCCGCCAAACACCATCTACTTTGCAGTTAGCGCCCAAGCTATTTAAAGCCCGCTCTACAGGGCGCATGTTCCCATAATGCACTTTTACATGCATACAAATATTGGCCGTTGGTTGATGCGGAATCGTCTGGGCCCAAATGTCTTTCCACAAGCCCTCTAATACATCTGCAGCCTGCTCATAACTAAAATTACTGAGCTCTTTCACCGTTACGGGCCGCCCCAAATGCAGACTAGCCGCACAAGCGCTAATATCTCTAAATGTGCCCACCAACTGCCCCTGCCCTACCCGACAACTGGTCCAATTACTCGCATCTTTTGGGTTGGGGTTGTTCATGCCATTATTGCTAGCTTTGGTCAATTTAAGCCGAAAAGGCGTTTGCATATAGGTCTCAAAATCGGCTAACGGAATCAAGACTTTAAATAATCCTTGTCCAAAACTCCAAGCTGGCAAAAAGAAAAAAAAGCAACAAATAATAAGTCTAGGGAAAATCATAGGTTATCGTTTTGGGGCCTCCGCAGCAGAGCTGCGGCGGTTACTCCCTTCGGTCGTCGAACTGCGCCCTAAAGGGCTTGTTGTCGTTTCGCAGCTCGCTGCTGTTTTGGGGCCTCCGCCTCGCTTCGCTCGTCGGCGCTACGTTTCGCAGCTCGCTATTCGCTCGGCCCTTCAGCCCTTCGGGCTTCGGTCTGGCCTAACGGCCACTGCTGCACATCGCTAGGCCGAAAATTCGCCTGGCCGAATGGGGAAATAACACATAATTTAATAATTAATCTATAACTGGAATAGGATTTCGGTTTTCATCTATGGCCACAAAGCTAAAACAACCGTTAATCGCCAGTTCTCGACCATCTTCATACATCTTTTCTAGATAGATTTTCACCTCAATATCTAAACTAGTGCGACCCAGCTTGCTCACCTTGGCCACTAATTCGACCAAAGTACCTGCAGGAATAGGATGATTAAAATTTACCCGATCTGAGCAAATCGTTACCACTCTTTTTCGGCAAAAGCGGGTCGCACAAATAAAGGCAACCTCATCCATCAGTTGTAGGGCGGCCCCACCAAAAAGCGTATTATAATGATTGGTCGTATTGGGAAAAATCGCTTTAAATATTCTAGTGGTAGCTTGTTCTTTACGTTCTTCTATGGTCATGACATTTTTTTTGTGAGCCTCGGGGCTCGGCATGAAAGAATGGGACGAAACTAGGTCTTTTTTGGCAGTTCAACTAAACTTTGCCTGCTTGCCCACTTAATAAAAGGCTAAAACTACGGCTAAAGCGGAGCATTCAGAACAATTTTTGCGGCAAAAGACTTACATTAGACAAAGGACCTATTTGGGTCCAGAAAGCGGCGAAGCCGCTTGGCCTAGCGATGCGGCGGGGTGGCCGAAGGCCAGACCAAGTTTTTTGAGCGCAGCGAAAAAAACGCAGGGCCGAGCGAATAGCGAGCCCCAAAGCGTAGCGCCGCAGCTTTGCTGCGGAGGCCCCAACTCATCATGAATCTTAAAGCAATATGTATAAGTATATTTTTTTGGCCCTTTTTATTTCGGCCATCTCCCCTAGTTTTGGGCAAAATTTTAATAATGCGCAGCAGGCTAGGCTTTGCTTGCAATATTACCGCAATGGCGAGTTTGAAAAGGCGGCCGCCTGCTTTGAAGAGCTGCATAAAAAAGACCGCAGTCACGACTACTATTATGAGCGTTATTTGAGCTGTTTGTTTGAGTTGGAGGATTATAGTACGGCAGAAAAAGTAATCAAGCGAGCCATCAAGGCGAGTCCAGAAAAGCTAGAACGACGTGTAGATTATGGGCGGCTTTATGCGCGGCAGCAAGAAATGGACAAGGCAGAAAAAGAGTATAAGCGAGCGATCAAGGAGCTAGAAGGCAATCAAATTCAGATTACTCGTTTGGCCAATGCTTTTCAGCAGCAAGACCGTCATGCGGAGATGGTGGCCACCTATGAGAAGGGCGAAAAGCTTTTGGGTCAGCCTGGAATTTTTGCTTATCAGCGGGGAAATGCTCATCGTTTGGCGGGCAATGCGGAGGAAATGGTCAAGGCTTATTTGGATGCAATTGAGGCAGTGCCTGGTCGCATGACGAATATTCAGGCCTTTTTGCAGCGTTATTTACCTGAGATGACGGGCAGTTATGAGGTTTTAAAAACGGAATTATTTAGAAGAAGTCAGAAAGATGCAAACAACAGTCTTTATCCAGAACTTTTGGTTTGGGTTTATGTGCAAGAAGAAGACTTTGAGAGTGCATTAGTACAGGCTCGGGCGCTTGATTTGCGTTTGCAGGAAAATGGCTCAAGAGTTTATAAATTGGCCCAGATGGCGCTTAATGAAGAGCAATATCAGGCAGCCTTAGATGCCTTTGAATACATTGTAGAAGAAAAGGGAAAAACCTCCATTTATTATATCAATGCCAAAGAGCAAATTCTATACACCAAGCGCAAGCAGCTCAGCAAGGGGTTTGCTTATACCGAAGAGCAGTTAAGGACCTTAGAAGGGGAGTACAAGGCCTTTTTGAAAGAATTTGGGCAAAATGCGGGCACTTATGGCATCATGAAGCAACTCGCAGAATTGGAGGCCCTCTATCTCAATGATTTGGGGCAAGCTATTCAAATTTTGCAAGCGGCAGTAGAAATGCCTCGTTTGGATCGGCAGCGTTTGGCAGAGGCCAAAATCCAGTTGGGAGATTACTTCTTAATGAATCAGGAAGTTTGGGAAGCCAGCTTGCTTTATAGCCAAGTGGATAAAGACCAAAAAGATAGTCCCTTGGGAGAAATGGCCCGTTACAAAAACGCCAAACTCTCTTATTATAAGGGAGATTTTGAGTGGGCACAAGATCAGCTGGAAATTCTAAAAGGAGCCACCTCAGAGCTTATTTCCAATGATGCCATTGATGTTTCTGTCTTTATTATGGAACATTACAACTTGGATACGACGGCCAACAGCATGCGTCTTTTTGCACAGGCAGAGTTAAAAATCTTTCAGCATCGTTTTGAGGAAGCTTTTACGCAAATGGACAGCATTAAAATCTTATACAAGGGCCATGGATTAGAAGACGACATCCATTTTGCCCGGGCCAAGGTCTTTTTGCAAAAATTAGATTATAGCAAAGCCTTAACCGAATTAGAGCAGATTGTTGCTAATTATCCAGAGGGCATTTTAGTTGACAATGCGCTTTTCCAAATGGCCCAAATTTATGAAGAACGACTCAAGCAGCCAGAAAAAGCCATGCCGCTCTATGAGCAAATTTTGATGGAGCATATGGGCAGCTACTTTACGGTAGAAGCCCGCAAACGCTTCCGAAAATTGCGTGGTGATGGCGTATAAGAAGAAAGCCCACAGCTTTTGGCTGCGGGCTTTTTCATTACAAATCCTAAATATACTTATGCTTACTCTTATGTTCTTTAGTTAGAGACTAGCTTGTAGACTTGGCTCCAAAGTAGTCTGCAAAAGTTGCAATTCTCCTTTTTGATTCAAGTTATACCATTGGCCATCTTTTTTAACTAGAGCTTGACCATTTTTGCCAAAGCTGCGTACAGCTTCAAATTGAGCCGCTGTAATCAAAGCACCTTGTTCATTGATAAAGCCCCATTTACCTTCCATTTGAACAGCAGCAGCACCTTGCTCAAAGCGACCTACCCAATCAAAACGGAAGTTACTGATCTTTTGACCTTGCTTATTGATAAAACTCCATTTGTTGCCTTTGCGAATAGCTGCATAGCCATTTTCAAAGGGACGAATTTCCTCATAACGAGGAGCAATAATTTCTACGCCCTGTACATTGACCAAACCATATTTATTATATAGTTTAGTTAGGGCAACCCCTTCTTGATAGGCAGAAACTACCTCAGCTCCACTAGCCGTCTCTTCACCAATAGCAGTCATTTCAATAACAACATCTTCGCTGCTATATAAAGCCCAGCTCGATTGAGCTGAAGCAGACTGAAAACCGATAAACAAAGCGATAGCGAAAAAGAAATAACGAAAGTTCATAACAATGAAAATTTGAGCTGTAATTATTTGTATCTGTTTTTATTCTATGTCCTTAGAGAACTATTGCTCTCTTTTGTTGATACAAAGATAGGGCAACCCTATAGCTAGGGCAAGTTCTCTCGACTTCAAGGCGGCTTTTTCCGACCAAACCCTATTAAAAACCACTCATTTACAATTGCTTGCAGTCTAAACCTCCTTAGATTCTTAGGCTAAAATGAACCAGTAAAAAATTTTAGGGCAAAAAGAAGCCTTTTTACGTATAAAAACACAAATTACAACTAATATTTAAAATAAAATTCTTTCAACCTGTTCTTAAAAACAAGGTTTCCAAATTAACATTGGCTTTACAATGCTTAATTTTAAAGCTAAATTGGGAGAATATTTGCCCTACTTTATTCAGGCAATAATAAAAAAAGCCTTGGCCTTATTAGTTAAACTTTAATTTTGTAATTTTATATTAAGCCTAATTTTTATGGGTATAAATGCCCTGAAAAAGATTTTCTCAAAAAAAAATTTGCCTTATGCGCTTTCTATCCACCTTTATTCTACTCCTAGTCAGCCTAAGTTTATGGGCACAAAAATCTGAGAAGCAAAAAGCTTTTGAAGAAAGTCAAAAAGACCAAAAGATCAAAAGCACGAAAGTACAGATAGACCAAAATAAGTTTAAGCAATTGCGTTCCGCTCCGAGCATGCAGATGTATCAAAAAGAGCGTGATCAATCAGTTAAGGCACCAGCTCCTTTACAGCAACTGCAAGATGCCAAAGTGCGCAGTAATGAAGATGGGCGGCCATCTAAGCAAGAAGAGTTACTTTTATTAGAGTTACAGAATCAGGCTACTCCTGAAAAATAATTTATTTTGCTCATTATCAGGGATAATGAGGATTTTCATATAAAATCATTAGTGCTATGTTCATCAAACAGATTTTAACCCTTTCTATTTTAGCAGGGACAGCCCTTCAGCTTTCTGCGCAAGAACAAGAAGCGGCCCCTAAACATTCTAGTTTTGAGGTTTTTGTTGACGATGGCTTTTCAAAATCAGATCAATACCTGCAATCTGACAAGGCGAAGCAGGATCAAAAGGCCAACCAAAAGCTACTTGGGCGCCTTCGTCCAGGAGAAACGACAGCGCATCTAAGAGCACGTTTAGATGGCAAGTCTAGTTTAACAGAAGAGCGGCTACTCAAAGAGATACCGAAAGAAACCATTTCCGATCAATTGATTAGTCCGCTAAATGGATTGAAGGAAAAAAACAAGGCCCAAGATCCTACAGAATAAAGAAGGTTCTTTCTTGTAAAACCTGTAGTATAATAGCTTGTTCTTTTCAACTATATAAAGGTTTGCTGCACTATCTTCTGCGACTTAAGATTTCCTTAGTAAAGCGGGCTGCGCCCGCTTGGCTGAGGGATGGACAGCAGTGGCCGCAGGCCAGACCAAGGCGGCTTTGCCGCCGCAGGGCCGAGCAGAGAGCGAGCTGCGACACAGCCCGACCCGCCCAAGAACTCATGAGGGTTTTAACCCTCATTTTGCATCGCTTCGCAAAGCGATACCGCTTTGCGCTGGGTTTCAACCCAGCGGAAGGGGCAGCCCCAAAAAAATAATAAAACAGCTTGGAAAAGAAGCAAAATAAAATCCTCTTGCCCCTTCTATCTATAAATAGATTTTTATATATTCATTTAGCTATTAGCTAAACCCTTGAAAACTGAATAGTTTTTATACGCAGAAAAGCAAAAAGGGCCTTACTAATAGGAGAATGATTTTCTATATTTACGAGATACTGACTAGGCCAATTTTTGGGTCTATATAATTATCAACAACGCATAAAGCAGCTGAAAATGAGCTACTCTTTTATTTCCAATGCCCATCCAGGTTATATTGACAATCTGTACAAGACCTATAAAGAGGACCCTGAGCAAGTGGCCGAGGGCTGGAAACAATTTTTTGCAGGATTTGATTTTGCCATTGAGCAGGGGGCTGCTGAGCCTACCGATAGCATTGAAGGCGGCCTTTCTATGGGCAACCTTCAAAAAGAATTTGCTGTATTGGGACTGATTCACGGTTATCGTCAGCGGGGGCACCTGTTGTCTACAACCAATCCCGTACGGCCCAGACGTTTTCGTTTCCCTAATGTCGACTTGGCCAACTACAACCTCACAGAGGAAGATTTGGAGCAAAGTTTTATGGCTGGAGCCGAAATCGGAATGCCCAATGCCAAATTGAAGGATATCCGCAACCGACTAATCGAAATTTATTGTGGCAATATTGGTGTAGAATACAGCCATATTGAGAACCGCGACAAGCGCATGTGGCTCCGTGACCGCATGGAGCAAAGCCAACCACAGAAAGCTTATGACCTAAGCATTTCGCAAAAGCGTCGCATTTTGGAAAAGCTCAATGGAGCTGTTGGCTTTGAAAACTTTTTGGCCAAGAAATATGTGGCCCAAAAGCGCTTTGGTCTAGAAGGTGGAGAAACAACAATTCCAGCTCTAGATGCTATTATCTGCAAAGGCGCAGAGGAAGGCGTAGAGGAAGTGGTCATTGGAATGGCTCACCGTGGTCGCCTCAATGTTTTGGTAAACATTATGGGCAAAACCTATGATCATATCTTTAGTGAGTTCCAAAATGTCATGCCCGAAGAAACCTTTGGCGATGGCGATGTGAAATATCACCTAGGCTATGCCTCTAAGTATCCCACCCCTTCTGGCAAAGAGGTCCATATGAAATTGGTCCCTAACCCTTCTCACCTAGAGGCAGTAGGTCCTGTCGTACAAGGTTATGCCCGCGCTCAGGCCGATGTTCTTTACACCTCTGACTTTGACAAAATTCTACCTATTCTCATTCATGGAGATGCTGCTGTTGCTGGACAAGGGGTAGTTTATGAGGTGGTCCAAATGAGCCAACTAGAAGGTTATTATACTGGTGGAACGATCCATTTTGTCATTAACAACCAAGTTGGATTTACTACCGACTTTGAAGATGCTCGCTCTTCTACCTATTGTACTGGAGCTGCAGCCTTGGTGCAAGCCCCCGTTTTCCACGTCAATGGAGATGATCCCGATGCCGTTATTTTTGCCGCAACACTAGCCGCTGAATATCGCCAGAAGTTTAATACAGATGTATTTATTGATATGGTTTGCTACCGCAAACATGGGCACAATGAAGGAGATGATCCCAAATTTACACAGCCCAAACTCTATGAGTTTATCAAAAATCATCGTGATCCTCGCTCTATCTATATCGATCGCCTAATCGAACAAGGCGCTATCGAAAAAGAAATGGCGGAGCAAATGGACCAAGAATTTAATACCTTCTTGCAAGAACGCTTTGACCGAGTAGAACAAAAAGAAGTAGACTATACACTTCAAGCTCCAGAAGTAGCCTGGAGCCAATTGCAAAAGAAAACCTCTTGGGAAGATTATCTAAAATCTCCCGATACGGCTATTTCTGAAGAGCAATTGACCTATATCCTCAATAACCTACAAGAGATTCCCAAGGAGTTCAATATGCTCTCTAAGTTTAAGCGGATTCTCAAACGTAGCCAAGCCTATATCGAAGAAGGCAAATGCGACTGGTCTATGGCCGAGCATTTGGCTTATGGCTCTTTGCTTTTGGATGGTCATCCTATCCGCATGAGTGGACAAGATGTTAAGCGCGGGACCTTCTCGCACCGCAATGCTGTCCTCTATGATGTAAAAACCAATGAGCAATATAGCCGCCTCAACCACCTAAAAGAAGGAGAACAAGCCGAATTCCGCATTTTCAACTCTCTACTTTCTGAGTTTGCTGTTTTGGGCTTTGAATACGGTTATTCTTTGGCTTCTCCCGATAGCCTAGTGGTTTGGGAAGCACAGTTTGGCGACTTTGTCAACGGTGCCCAAACTATTATTGACCAGTTCATTACTTCTTCTGAAAGTAAATGGGCGCGCATGAGCGGTTTGGTCATGCTTCTCCCTCATGGCTATGAAGGGCAAGGCCCCGAGCACTCTTCTGCTCGCCTAGAACGCTTCTTGCAAGCCTGCGCAGAATACAATATGACCGTAGCCAATGTAACTACACCAGCCAACTTCTTCCACCTCATCCGCAGACAATTGGCCCGCCCCTTCCGCAAACCTCTTGTTGTGATGTCTCCAAAGAAGCTGCTCCGTCTCAAAGAATGTATTTCTGATTTCAAAGACTTTACCGTTGGTGGTTTCCAAGAAACCTTTGATGACGCTAGCGTAAAAGATGCCAGCAAAATCAAAAAAGTACTTTGCTGTACAGGCCGCCTTTATTATGACCTATTAGAGAAGAAAGAGAAAGAAGGACATGACGATATCGCTATCGTTCGTCTAGAACAGCTCTACCCCTTCCCTCAAGCACAGGTCAATGAATTGATTAAGAAATATGCCAACGCCAAGTTCTTCTGGGTACAAGAAGAACCCTCAAACATGGGATCTTGGCAATATCTCTTAGCCTTCTACCGCAACTATGATTTGGGCCTCATCGCCCGCAAATCTAGTGCTTCTCCAGCCACGGGATACAAAAAACAACATGAGCAAGAGCTAGAAGATATACTTCAACGAGCTTTTGCACCTATAGAAGAATTGGCGCAAAGCCATAAATAACGTAACTTTAGGGGCCGCAATACTGCGGCCCTTTTTTATGTATGCACCTTTGCCCTATGTCTATACTCTTTACCTTCATCGTACTGATTGCCGTCTTGGCCCTAGTCGCCGCCGTTTTCGCCTTTATGCTGCCCCAATCTTGGCGCATCGAAGAGGTGGCCCAACTAGCCGCTAGCCCCAAAGAACTATTGGCCCTCTTCCAAACACCAGCCAATTGGCCCAATTGGTCGGCCTGGACCAAAGAACAAGGCTACTCCTTCTCTTTTGAAGGCCCAGAAGCAGGCCCCGGCGCTATGATGTTCTGGAAAAGTAAACAGATCTCTGCCAAACTTATTATTACCCAAGCCAATGAACAACAAATCAATTTTGAGCTGGAGGTTGACCGCTCCCCACTCAAAATTCAAGGCATTATGGCGCTAGACAATAGTATTCCCGACTATACCCAACTCGCTTGGCGCCTAGAAGCCGACCTCCCCCATAATAGCAAAGACCCCCTCGGACGATACCAAGCTTACTTTCTCAAAAATTACTTTAAGACTAGCCTTCTCTATAGCCTCCAACGCCTAGAAGCCGATTATGGCTTTTTTGAAGATGAAGAGGAAGAAGAACAAGTCTAGCCACTTGGGCCCCGGCCCTACAATCAGATCTTACTTATATGCAGTTATCTAACGACTATGTCTTTATTATGGCTGGGGGGCTCGGCACTCGATTTTGGCCCGCTAGCCGCCATAGCTTACCCAAACAATTCCTAGATGTTTTGGGCGTAGGCCAAACACTCCTTCAACTGACGGTCAAACGCTTTGAACGCTTTATTCCCAAAGAAAATATCTTTATCGTTACTTCTGAGGAACACGGCCAACTGGCCCTAGAGCAATCCGGTCTCGCCCCTCAGAATATCATTATGGAGCCCGCCCGCAAAAATACAGCGCCCTGTATTGCTATGGGGATGCGCTTTTTAGAGCAAATCAACCCCCAAGCCCGCGTGGTCCTCGCCCCCTCCGATCACCTAATTCTCAATGAAGCAGAGTTTGTTAAAAAACTACAGGAAGGTCTCGATTTTGTAGGCCAAAATGAGGCGCTACTTACCCTCGGCATCCAACCCCACTACCCCAATACTGGCTATGGCTATATTCATTTTGATGCCCAAGCCCAAGGAAATATCTCTAAGGTTAAACAGTTTACCGAAAAACCCGAACTAGAAAAAGCCAAGGCCTTTTTGGCCGGTGGCGAACATCTCTGGAATGCAGGCATCTACCTCTGGTCGGTCCAAACGATCCAAAAAGCTTTGGCCAAACATAGCCCTAGCCTCTATCAAGCGTTCCAAAATTATGATGGCCAACTCCAAAATAAACTGGCCGTTCCCCAAGGCAGCGCAGCCATCTATGAGCAAATAGAAAGTATTTCTATTGACTATGCCGTGAGCGAAAAAGCCGATAATATCTATACCCTGCCCGCCGATATCGGCTGGTCTGATGTGGGCACCTGGCAGGCCCTCCAACAAGTGGCCCCCAACAAAGACGAGGATAATAACCTGGTCCTGGGCCTCGATAAAAAGCAATGCCAACTCGCCAATAGCAAAAATAATCTGCTCTATAGCAGCCAAAACCGCCCCGTCATTCTCTACGATCTAGACAATATGCTGGTGGTCGATGAACCTCAATTGCTCCTCTTGGCCCCCCTCTCCGCAGAACAACATATCAAGGAGATTCGCCAAGCAGCCGTAGACCAATGGGGCGAGGATTTACTCTAAACTATTTTTTAGGGGCCCGCGGCCGGCTAGCCTTTGGCTAGGTCGGCCGCCGCTATGCTGCGGGGCTCACAGGTCTGTTCGGCCCTGCGGCGGCTTTGCCGCCTAGGTCTGGCGCTGCGCGCCACCCCTCCGCAGCGCTGGGCCTGCGGCGCTTCGCGCCTGCATAACGCAAAAAATAAATCCCAAAAGCCTGTCCGTTATTTCAACGGACAGGCTTTTTCTATGAAATATGTACTTTGTTTTCTCTAAAAGCGGAGAATCTGTTCCCCCACGCTAATCTGCAGATTACAATTGACGTGGGGAATTTCCCCCAGCTAATCTGCAAATTACAATTAGCGTGGGCGTGGCGCCCAGCCTAATCTGCAGATTACAATTAGCGTGGGCGTAGCGCCCAGCCTAATCTGCAGATTACAATTAGCGTGGGCGTAGCGCCCAGCCTAATCTGCAGATTACAATTAGCGTGGGCGTAGCGCCCAGCCTAATCTGCAAATTACAATTAACGTGGGCGTGGCGCCCAGCCTAATCTGCAAATTACAATTAACGTGGGCGTGGCGCCCAGCCTAATCTGCAAATTACAATTAACGTGGGCGTGGCGCCCAGCCTAATCTGCAAATTACAATTAACGTGGGCGTGGCGCCCAGCCTAATCTGCAAATTACAATTAACGTGGGCGTGGCGCCCAGCCTAATCTGCAAATTACAATTAACGTGGGCGTGGCGCCCAGCCTAATCTGCAAATTACAATTAACGTGGGCGTGGCGCCCAGCCTAATCTGCAGATTACAATTAGCTTGGGGAGGCTGTATAAGGCCCTATCTTTTTTTTCTGCCCCCCCCCCTACTGCAAATCAGCTAAGCTCGCTTAGCAGCGAAGTGTTGGATAGGGTTGTATTTAAGCCCTTCTCATTTTACCCTAGGGGCAAGCCCCTAGGCTAATAGTCATAGTCGCCCCCTCCTTCGAGGGGGCTTTTTGTTTGGCTCTATTGGTTAATTGAGCCCAGATGTAATTTTGTGTATTGGCCCTTAGGTACTAAGTCTATATTTGAAGAGCAAGCAAATAATTGGTAGTTAAAGATTTTATTCGCTTAACTGTTCAAGCTCAGGAGGAAAGGCGAATCCCCTCGAAGGAGGGGATGATAGATTTAATAGCCTAGGGCCTTGGCCCTAGGGGGAGGATTTATATCATATTGGCCTGTAGGTTTTAACCTACAGGCTCCATTGAAGAAAGGCGAAAGCATTCGGTTTCCAGGTCTTGCGGCTTTTAAGCTGCAGGCCATGGGGATGCTAAAAGCTAGCGAATTCGGGCCTGATCTGGCTGCGGGTTTTAACCCGCAGTAATGGCCGAAGGCCAAACGGCCTAGCGATGCGGAGGGGTGGCGCGTAGCGCCAGACCCAGGAGCCGAAGGCGACGCAGGGCCGAGCAGACCTGCGAGCCCCAAAGCGTAGCGCCGCAAGGCGAAGCCGCAGCGGAGGCCCCAAAAACAAAAAAGGAGCAGTAAAAAATTACTACTCCTTTTGCTCTCCATCAGTTAGAGCTTAGATCTCTAGCTTTTTGGATTTTATTTTCCCCATCCGTTGGAACATGCCCATGAGCAGGCCGATCATCATCATGATGGAGCCGATCCAGACCCAATTGATGCCGGGGAAGACCAAAGCTTGGACCACCACATAGGCTTTTTCGGGTTTGTTGCTACGGACATCAAACTGCATTTTCATCCGATCTTTGCTTTCGGGCAACACCTGCGCAAAACGGAAATCGAGGCCCAATTCCTTTAGCTCATAAGGAATATTGAGGGGGCGATTATCTCGGATGTACAAAAAGGGTTTGGCCAAATAAAAGCTGTCCGAATTGAGGGCATACACCTTGAGAATAGCCGTAATGGGGATGTCTCCCTCTTGAAACTGATAAGCCTCGTTTTGGGGCAATTCGGTCCCAATTTGATCGAAAACCACATAATGGCCAGGCGTGAAAAAAGTATCGCCCTGCTCAATAATATGCGACTCCCATTTAGCGGCTTCTTCCTCTTCTTTGCTCGCTTCGGGGTCTTCAAAAGCCCAATGCGGAATGGCCAAAGTAAAGATATCTTTCTCGAAATAATGCCGGGTATTGGGGTTAGCTGCGCGGAACTTAAACTTATCCTTGGGCAAAGAATCTCGGATCACATTGGGCGAAGTGCTAAACTCCTCTATGATATTCCCTGCAGCATCCTTTTTAGTAAACTTCAGCTCAAAAAACTGCTGATTGCCCTCGGCCCAATCGCGGCTGTATTCTACGGTATAGCCATCGGCGATAGGGACCGGCTGCCCCTTAACCACTAAAACATTCTTATTCGATTGGGGATTGATATCATTGACCTCAATAGAGGTAAATCCCTCTGAAATGGGCCGTTTGAGTGCGCCAGAAAAGACCACGCCCACCATCAACAAACCAAAACCAATATGGGCCACGGGCGCTCCCGCCACCTTAATGTTGCCACGGATAACCGAAACGATATAATCTAAATTCGTAATCACGGTAAAAATTCCACTGCCGACCAGCAACCAATATTGCCAAGCCACAATAGAAGACCAAAGCATCAGGGGAACGGTAATTAAGGCCGAAAGCAGAAAAGCTCCCCCCAAATGAATCCCCAAAAAGCGGCCAAAACTAGCCGAAATCTCTCGGCTGCGATAGCGCAGAAGCACCGAAATCCCCGATAAAAAGCCAATCAATACGCCAATCCACAATTGGTAGCGATTATGATGGGCCACCTCATCTTCGGGAGGGGCAATATTGGTAATATCGCCACCGCCAACAAGGGCAGAAAAGGCATCGGCCAATTTATTCCAAACGGGAATAGAGGTCGTGGCCGTAATCAAAACCGAAGAAAACAGCAGGACCAAAGCCCCTACAAACATCCAAAACTCTCTGGAGTAACTGCTCTCTTCCTTTTCTACGCTAGGAATCTCTTTTTTAGCCTTAAAATAAAGGACCAAAGGCCAAATACTCACGGCGGCCATAAAGAGAATCAACTGCCATTCTAGGCCCATTTCGGTAAAAGCATGCACCGAAGTTTCACCCAATACCCCCGAGCGCGTCAAGAAAGTCGAGTAGACAATCAGCACAAAGCTCAGAATAAAGAACAGATAAGTCGAGCGAATTGAATGCGGGCTATTGCGGGCCACCAAGGCCGTATGCGTGCCCGCCAACATAATCAACCAAGGGACCAAAGAGGCATTTTCTACAGGGTCCCAGGCCCAATAACCCCCAAAGCTCAAGGCCTCATAGGCCCAGGCCCCTCCCATCAGAATACCTGTACCGAGGATAGCCCCAGAGAAAAGTGACCAAGTCAGGGCCGGCTTAATCCAAGCCTTATGCTCTTTGGTCCAAAGGCCAGCAATCGCAAAAGCAAAAGGCACAATGGTCGAGGCAAAGCCCAAAAAGAGCGTAGGGGGGTGGATCGTCATCCAATAGTTTTGCAAAAGCGGATTTAGGCCAGTGCCCTCAATCGACTGCAAATAATTGGGCATATTAAAGATGGGGGCCTCATGCACATTGCGCAGCAGCACAAAGGGGTTAGAACCAATCCGATCATCTCCCTCGCCAAAATAAAAGCCCAAAAGCATAGAGCTCAAAAAGGCTTGGACTAAGCCAAAAACGGCCAGAACCGGGGCCTCCCATTTATCTTTTCGGCTCAATACAACCAAGCCCAAAACGACATGCCAAAACATCCAGAGCAAAAAGCTCCCCTCTTGGCCCTCCCAGAAGGCCGAAAAAATATACTGAAACGGCAAACTGTCGGAGGTGTGCCCCCAAACATATTCATACTCATAATAACGAGCAATCATAATGTAAAACAGCAGCCCGATAACGCCAAAAACACTCAGGCCATGAATGCCAAAACTCCAACGCCCAATGCGTGTCCAATCTCTACTCGCAACAAGATCTTTTCGGCTATTGGTGGCCCCCGCATAAGCCCAAAGGGCCAAAAGGCTACTCACAAATGCCAAAACAATAAGGCTGTGCCCAATAATCCCTGGCCACAAATGTTCTCCTTCGTAATTCATCTTCCCTAAATCAACTTACTAGAATAGAAAGCTCCTAAAAGCCTCCTTATTTACTCACTACCTGCCTTGCTTTTTGGCTTTGCAGTGCTTGGTCCTGATACTTAGAAGGACACTTCAACTGCATATCATGAGCAATAAAGTCACTCCCCTGCATGCGGCCGGTCAATACAATTTGTTCCGAACGCTCAAAATCCTGCGGCTTGGCCATCTGCGCCACCACCTTTTTAATCGTTCCCTGCTCATCTTCCATATAAAAAGAAAAAGCATTGGCATCCTCTTCTGGATTATACACAATGGGGCGAGCATCATCTACCACCAACTGCCCCACAATCTGATGGTTGCGGTCCATTTCTTCCATAGCCACCGAAAAATCACCATAACTTTGATAATCGCTAGCCTGCGTAATCAATACTCCAATAGCTGCGGCAATGACAACCAAAGCCAAAATTTGCATCTTTTTCATATCCTATCGTTTTAATATCTAATATGATCTTTTTTTGGGGCTGCCCCGCCTTTCAGGCGGGTCGGGCTGTTTCGCAGCTCGCTATTTCGCTCGGCCCTTCAGCGCTAAAGCGCTTTGGTCTGGCCCTGCGGGCCACTGCTGTCCATCCCTCAGCCGTTGGGCCTTCGGCCCTGGCGGCTTCGCCGCCCAAATTGGCCCACAAAAGTACAATTTTTTAGGCGTTGGGCCAGTTCATCCCCTCATCTTTAAATCCTTGTTAAGTACAGCAAACCCCTTTGAAAAGGCCTTTTTATCCTAATTAACTAACAATTATGCACTGTTTGCCGTTTATCGCCTTCCTTTTATCAAAACTATTTAGATCATATCTAAATTACCTTTTTTTAGGGCTTCCTAGCTTACTTTGGGCCCAAAAGAGCCAAATAGACGCCCAAGTTTTGGGCAAGGAGCAAGTTTGGCAAGCGCAAACTCAAGCCAAAGCGGGCCAAGTTTCCTTGAGTCTGCAATCCTCTAGCGGAAAAAGCTGGCATTTTGAGGGCAAAAACTTGGTTTGGCGGGGACTAGTTGCGGGGACAGAGGGCCAAGTTTTTGCCGCCCTGCAATTTCAAGATAGCTTGTGGCGACAAGATAGTTTGCTAGCCCAATCAGCCAAGCAAAGCACACTCATTTTTGGCCTAGATGCTGCTGGAAATTGGCTTTGGGACCAAAGTTGGTCGCCCAAAGGCAGCAATACCCTTTATCAACTGGCCTTGGGCAAAGATCAACTCTATTTATCGGGCAGTTTTAATGACAGTTTGCTTTGGCAAGGCCAATGTTTGTATGGTCCAGGAATTAGCCAAGCCTTTTGGGCAAAACTCAGTACAGAAGAGGGAAAACTCTTGGCTTGGGAAACAGGACCCAAAAGTAGAGAAAGCTGGGGCCGAGCCATTTTGCCCTTAAACGATCAGCTCATTTGGGCCATAGAATATAGAGACAGCCTAATTTTAGAGCAGCAACTGTTGTTTAATAATCCCGTACACACTGATTTTCTGCTTTTGCAGCTCGATAGTTTGGGCCAAAAGCAGAAGGTTTGGCCTTGGCAGGGCGTCTTCTCCGATTCGCCCCGTTTGCTTTTGGCCCATCCCCAAAAAGCAGATCGCTTTATGGTCTTGGGACATTTTACGGGTTTGTTGGGACCAAAATCTGCTCCTCCCCTCTTCAAAACAGCCTATAAATACTATGATTATTTTTGGGCCGAGCTAGATACGGCTGGGCAAATTTGGGCCAAGGGCCAGAGCAACAGCCTAAGCAATATTTATCTACAAGCCGCTTATTGGGGGGAAAAAGGTTTATTTCTGGGCGGCTATTTTCAGGACTCCCTACAACTGGCCGACAGTACTTATTTAGCTCAGGGAAAACCCTATTCGCCTTATTTGGTCCATTATGAGGGCGAACAAATGGAGCAATTAACTTTGCCTTGGGCAGAGGGGCGTTTATTGGCCCTTTTGCCGCAACCCAAGGGCTTGCAATTGGCGGGTGAAGCTGCGGGGCAGGCCAAAATAGAGCGGGCAGCTTGGCCGCAGGCCAAGCTGCCCTTTTTGGTCCAGATTGATTTGATTATGGAAGGGCCAAGAGCTTGGCGGGCCGCCCAAGCTCTTGATAGCTGGACCTTATACAATCTGCGGGGACAAAAAGTAGCGGAGGGAAAAGGAGCAAAGATTCAGTTAGGGCCAGAAATAGCCGCAGGCGTTTACAGCCTACATTTGCAATGGGGACAAAACTTAGCGGTAGAGCGTTTAGAAATATTGGAAAAGCGCTAGGGCCTTGGTCCAAAAGGCGCGCAGCGCCTCGGCTGAGGGATGGTAGGGGGTGGCCGAAGGCCAGACCGAGCTTTTGAGCAAAGCGAAAAAGCGAAGGGCCGAGCGAGCAGCGAGCCCCCGCACAGCCCGACCCGCCCGCAGGGCGGGGCAGCCCCAAAAAAAGAAAAGCAGTAAACTCGAGGAGCTTACTGCTGTATATTTTAGTCCGTTTATGGCCTAGGAATTCAAAATCACGGGCATCACGAGCATAAGTAGATCTTCGCCTGGATTTTCTTCTTCTTGGCGGAGAACGCCGGCCCGGTTGGGAGACTCAAGATGCAGCAAAACGTTATCGCCGCCGATCACATTGAGCATTTCGACCAAAAACTTGGCATTAAAGCCAATGCTTAGGGTTTCGCCTTCATAGTAGCAAGGCATTTTTTCAGAAGCCTTATTAGAGAAATCGATATCTTCTGCTTCAATTTTGAGATGTTCCTCAGAGATCGTCAACTTCACTTGGTTGGTCACCTTATTGGCATAATTGGCGATCCGTTTGAGTGAATTGAGAAAATCTTGGCGCACCACTCGCATTGTTTTCGAGTTATTTTGGGGAATCACCGAATTATAATCGGGATAGCGGGCATCGATTAGGCGGCAGATAATAATCTGGTTGGCATAATAGAAAAAGGCGTTGCTGCGGCTAAAGGCGATGCGGACATTGCCGTTATGGTCAGAAAGGCCATTTTTGAGCAAGTTCAGGGCCTTTTTGGGGAGGATCAGGCTAGTGTCGGTAGTGGGTTCAATTTCGGTAAAGCTATACTTCACCAGCTTATGGGCATCGGTAGAGACGAAAGTGACGCCCTGGGGGTTAATTTCGAGCAAAACCCCAGTCATAGCGGGGCGGAGTTCGTCATTACTGGCGGCAAAAAGCGTTTTATTGATTCCTTCAAGGAGCAGCAAGGCGGGCATTTCGATTTCCTCGGCACTATCGGCTTGTGGCAATTTGGGATAATCGTCGCCATCTTCGCCGGCCAATTGGTATTGGCCAAAAGCGGAAGTAATCGTTATGGCAAAATTATTGGGATCTACTTGAAAGCTAATGGGTTGAGTAGGCAACTGCTTGAGTGTGTCGAGCAAAATTTTTGCAGGAACGGCCACGGCCCCTTCCTCTTCGGCATTGACTTCGAGTTCTGCCTGCACGAAGGTTTCTAGGTCGGTCGCGGTAATTCGCAGGCGGCCATCTTCAAGTTGGAAGAGGAAATCTTCCAAGATAGGTAGGACTGGATTAGAGCCTAAAGCTCCATTAACGAGCTGGAGCTGCTCTTTGAGCTCTGCAGAGGATAGGGTAAAACGCATAGTTTTCTATAATGAAAATTTGATAAAATTCGGGCGTAATATACAAAAAGCCCCTTTAATTTGGGTGCTCTACTCCTACAAAGAAATGGCCCCCAAACAAATATTTCAAATAATCCATTAACTTAGGAGAGAAAAATATTAGCAAACAACTTTTAATCATGTTTAAATTTACAACAACTATGAACTTGACTGCATCCATTCGTTGGGGCCTCATGAGCCTCTTTCTCGTTTTTTCTTTGGCCCTCTCGGCCCAAGTTTCTGTAGATGGGAAAACCTGTGTAGGTACTTGGAAAACAATTGATGATGAAACGGGTAAAGCCCGCTCTTATGTAAAAATCTATCAGGAAAACGGCAAATACTACGGTAAAATCACCAAATTGCTCAACCGTACAGCCGATGAAGATAAAGACCCCGTTTGCGCCGTTTGTCCTGGCGACCGCAAAAATAAGAAGGTAGTCGGTATGACAATTATTGATGGCATGGAGAAAGAAAGCAAGCGTTATGCTGGCGGTCAAATCCTTGATCCTAAAAAGGGAAAACTCTATTCTTGTACCATTTGGCTAGAGAACGCCAACACCCTAAAAGTAAGAGGTTGGTGGGGCATGTTCTACAGAACCCAAACTTGGCAACGCGTAGACTAATATTGGTAGTTAAAAACGAGAGTAAATAAAAAAGGGTTGGGTAAAATCAATACTTTTTTACAAAATAAAATTTTGAAAAAATATTCTATAGCCTGCAACATTTGTTGACAGGCTATCGTTTTTAAGATATACGCCGAATATAATTCTATTTGCTTGAAATAGTTGAATATACTCCACACACTTAATTCCAACCACCATGAAGCAATTATTTACTACTCAGGACCTTCTACTCTACCTCTATAATGAGCTCGATTGCTTGGAATCTATGGCTATCCAAAAAGCCCTTGAAACAAACATCTCTTTACAAGAAGAATTGGAACAACTCAAAAGAGGGCAAGCTCAATTAGACGATTGCCTGTTAGAGCCTGATCAGGATATTCTAGACAATATTTTAGACTATAGCCGCCTCTCTCATCTAGAGACAGAGCTTCACTAAAACAGCAATACGATATTTTCATAAAAAAGCCTAGTCTACCGAAGTAGACTAGGCTTTACTTATTTTTTTAAAGGCAGACTTAGTCTTGCGACAAGATGCCCATAATTTCATTGAGTTGTGGCTCTAAAATGATTTCGGTCCGACGGTTTTTCGCCTTTCCTTCTGTGGTATCATTAGAGGCTTTGGGCGCATGCTCTCCACGGCCAGCAGCCGTAATTCGTGCTGGGTCTACCTCATTTTTAATCAACACTTGGCTAACGGCCAAAGCACGATCTGTAGATAGATCCCAGTTCATTTTGGCATCTCCATCCGAGTCGGTATGTCCCTCAATCAAAATAGAAAGATCTTTATTGCGGTTGAGTACGCCAGAAAGCGTTTCTAGGGCCGATATTCCCCGGCGATCTACTCTTGCGCTTCCCGATGAAAAGAGCAATTTTTGACTCAAAGAAACATATACTTTTCCATCGCGGATTTCTACATCCAAATCACCTGCATCCTTAAAGCCTTTTAGGGCCTCTAGCAATTTGGTTCGAAGCGCATTCGCCTTGGCATCTCGCTCGGCAATTGCAGCTTCCAATTCTTTCACACGGCGCTCCCGGGCTTCCAAATCTGCCTCCAATTCCTTCTTATATTTCTCCAAATCGGTAATGCTAGCATCTTTACCCTCCAATTCTTTGCGCATTTGCTCCAAACGCTCTTGATCGGCTTTGAGTTCTCGCTCACGACGCTCCAACTCACGGCGTTTGATGCTCAATTCTTCAGATAATTCGCGCTTTTTAGAAGCAGCTTCTTCTTTCAACTTTTCATTGAGGGCCAATAGTTTATCATAAGAAGATTGCAAATCTTTGTTCAATCGTTGTTGTTGATTGTAACGCTCTTGCAAAAGCTCATAATCCGAGGTCAATTCCTTATGAGCGATTTTCAATTTGCTCAAATCTTCCTGAACAGTGCTCAATTCTTCTTGCATTTCTTGGCGCTTGCGCTCTGCTTCCGAGGCATTTTTTTCGGCGGCTTCTTTGGCCGTCACCTCCTCCTTATAGCGGCGGCTAGATACACAAGAGCTTAGCCCTCCTGCCATCAAAAATAACAGCACAAAAGCAACTAAGTAGTTTCTTCGCAACATAAATCGTTTATTTTTCAATGAAGTAAATCCTATTTTTTTGGGGCCTCCGCTGCGGCTTTGCCTTGCGGCGCTACGTTTCGCAGCTCGCAGGCCTGCTCGGCCCTGCGGCCTAACGGCCTTGGTCTGCGGCTTCGCCGCACTGCTGCACATCGCTAGGCCGTTTTGGCCTGCGGCCAAAGTTGGCCGCTCCCGCTTTCGCCTAAGGTTTTCCCTTGGGGTAAATGTACAAATAGAGCGGAATATTATCTTCTTGGGCCCAAGCTCCCACATAAAGTCGCTCCAAAGGCAAATCAAGTAGACGCAGTTTTATCGCAACAGAATTGGCTCGAGTATTGGCCTGAGCCAAACGGGCCTTGGCTTTTGTCCCCTTATCTGCCGTTGCTCTAAGCTCTAACTCCCAATCGGCCTTCTCGTTCAAAAGGGAAGCCAAATCTTCTAAAAAGTCTTTGCCCTTGCTTTGCACAGAGTTCTTGCCGGCAAACAATAAACTATCTGGACAAGCTATTCGAATGGCTTTTGTTCCCTCTATTCGCTCAAAATTTAAGCCTTTATAGGTCTTAAAACGCTCTAATATAGCTTTTTCGACCAATTCAAAAGCGGCTTTTTCTTGGGCCTCTTTGGCTAGTTTTGCCTGAAAAATTTGCAGGGCCTTTTCGGCTTGAGTTAGCTGTGCCACACAAGCTTCTTGGGCCTTCATTGCCTCTTTTAATTGAGTTAGCGCCTTGGTTCTCGCTTCTTCTGCTGCTTTTTGGGCCGCAAGTCCCTCTTGAAGTTTCGCTCTTTGTTGGCTGTTATTGGCTTGCCCTTCTCGAATCAATTGGGCCAATTGGCTACGGCTGCTATCCAACTGCAATTGCAATTCTTGTCTATCGCTTTGTAGCATTTTATACTTTTTGCTGCTACTGCAAGCGCCTAGCAAAAGGATAAAAGATAAGCAACAGAGGCCATAATAGGATGAACGCATAAGCGATAAGTTTAAGCTTTTTAGAGTTGACGGCGAGCATATTCAGCAGCGACAGTAGTGGCTGCACAGGCTACATTTAAGGATTCTACCTCATTCCACATAGGAATATGACAGTATTCATCAATATATTGGGCCAAATGTTCGCCCACGCCTTCTGTTTCATTGCCCATAATGAAAATGGCCCGATCGGCAAATTGGCTGTGGTAGAAATTACTGCTTCCGCCTCCAGCTAGAGCATAAACTTTAAAACCAACGGCTTTAGCCATTTTTAGGGCGGGGGCCAAGCGCTCGCAACCAACGATTTGGCTTTTAAACAAAACGCCAGCAGAAGCCTTTACGACAAGAGGACTAAGTTTGGCGCTGCCTTTTCGGGGCAAAAGCAAACCTAAGCCAAAAGCCGTAGCCGAGCGAATAATCAGGCCCAAATTGGCGGGAGTAGTTACGCCATCTAGGGCAATAAAGGCTATTTTATTGGGGAGTGGGCCTTGAAAAAAATCGCTAAAATCATCCATAGCGCTATTTTCTACATCCACCACCACGCCTTGATCCTGCTTAGGATTTTTAGAGATGCGGTGCACCTCTTCGCCAGTTACGCGTTCGGCTTCTAGGCCCAATTGCTTCAGTTTTTTGAGAATAGCGGCAATAGTGGGGCCTTTGGCTTTTTTATCGAGGCGGATGCTATGAATTTTGGGCAAAGGATTTTGTTCGAGCAGCTCTAAAACGGGCTTGCGTCCATATACGCTAATAAAGCGATCTCTAGGATGTTTTGGCATATTTTCATTTCTTATTTAGGGCGGCAAAGTTACGGCATTTTTATGAGATTGGTCCGAAATTTTGCGGTGGACAGGCGGCGAAGCCGCCGCAGGCCTAGCTGCCTGTAGGGGTGGCGCGCAGCGCCAGACCGAGCCGCCTTGGGCGGCGAAGGGCCGAGCAGACCTGCGAGCCCCGAAAGGTAGCGCCGCAAGGCGCAGCCGCAGCGGAGGCCCCAAAATAACAGCGAGCCCTGAAAGGACAACAAGCCCTTTAGGGCGCAGTTCGACGACCAAAGGGAGTAACCGCCGCAAGGCGCAGCCGCAGCGGAGGCCCCTTAAAAAAATCATAAAAAAAGGCGTTTCAGGACCTTAGAGCGCTAAAAATAAAAAATAGCTGTCACTACAAGAGAAAAAAGCGCTTAAAGACAAACAATTAATCATAGAAGTCTGTTATCTTTGTGATTAGATTGAATCTAAATAGAAAGGACAAAAAATAACTGCTATGAGCGATAAAAGACTTGTGTATCTGGACAATAGCGCCACCACTCCCGTAGACCCTAGAGTTTTGGAGGAAATGTTGCCCTATTTTAAGGATAAATTTGGTAATGCGGCCAGCCGCAACCACTCCTTTGGCTGGGTAGCTGAGGATGCAGTGGACCAAGCACGCGAGCGCATTGCTAAACTATTGGGGGCTGACCCTCGTGAAATTATTTTCACTTCTGGTGCTACGGAAGGCGTCAATTTGGCTATCAAAGGGGTGGCCAATATGTACAGCCGCAAGGGCAACCATATTATTACGGCCAAAACCGAGCATAAAGCGGTTTTGGATACTTGTAAGGCCTTAGAGCGTCAGGGTATCGAAGTAACTTATTTGGATGTGAACCGCCAGGGCTTAATTGATTTGGATGAGTTGCGTGCAGCGATTAAGGATACCACTATTTTGGTGGCCCTTATGTTTGCCAACAATGAGATTGGGACCATCCAACCCGTAAAAGAAATTGCCAAAATCTGTGCAGAAAACAAAACGCTTTTCTTTAGCGATGCCACTCAGGCCGTAGGGAAAGTACCTGTAGATGTAAAAGATATGGGCATTCATATTTTGGCCTTTAGTGGGCACAAAATTTATGGGCCTAAGGGTGTTGGTGCACTTTATGTGAGCCGCAAAAACCCCAGAGTTAAATTGACTGCTCAGATTGATGGGGGTGGACATGAAAGAGGGATGCGTTCTGGAACCCTAAACGTGCCTGCTATTGTTGGTTTGGGTAAGGCCTGCGAATTGGCTGGCGAAGAAATGGAAGCGGAAACTGTTCGCTTGCAAGCTTTGCGTGATAAAATTGACCATGAATTGTTGCAAATGGAAGAGGTCGTCTTGAATGGCGCCAAAGAAAGCCGTTTGCCTCAATTGACCAATATTTCTTTTAAGCATGTGGAAGGAGAAGGCCTAATGATGACCTTCAATGAAAACATTGCACTTTCTTCTGGTTCTGCTTGTACTTCGGCTTCTTTAGAGCCTTCTTATGTACTCAAAGCATTGGGATTGGGAGATGATTTGGCGCATTCTTCTTTGCGTATTAGCCTAGGTCGCTTTACTACAGAAGAAGATGTAGATTATGCTATTGAGCGCATCCGCGATGGGGTGAACCACATGCGTTCTTTGTCTCCTATCTGGGAAATGTACCAAGAAGGAATTGATTTGGACTCAGTAGAATGGTCTGAACACTAGAATTTGTTTGAAAACTGCTTAAACTCCATATATTATGGCTTATTCTGAAAAATTGCTCGATCACTTCAAGAACCCTCGTAATGTAGGTACCTTGGACAAGAATAAAAATACGGTAGGTACTGGCCTTGTTGGCGCTCCTGAATGTGGCGATGTTATGCGTCTACAAATTGAGGTGAGCGAAGATGGCATCATCCAAGAAGCCAAATTCAAAACTTTTGGTTGCGGTTCTGCTATTGCTTCTTCTTCTTTGGCCACCGAATGGCTCAAAGGAAAGTCTGTAGATGAAGCTGCTTCTATTGATAATATGGCTATCGTGGAAGAGTTGGAACTTCCTCCCGTAAAAATTCACTGTTCTGTTTTGGCTGAAGATGCAATCAAAGCAGCAATTAAAGATTACCAAGAGAAAAATGCCAAGGCCTAATTTGGGCCAATAAATAATTGTACTATGATTTATGTAGCCGATAGTGCCAAGGAAAAAATCCAAGAAATTAAGGAGCAAGAACAACTTGGCGATGAGTTTTTTATCCGTGTCTCTGTGACTAGCGGAGGATGCTCTGGCCTTAGCTACAAAATGGATTTTGACAATGAGTCGCAAACTGAAGATCAGGTGTTTGAAGACAAAGGCGTAAAAGTGGTGACCGACCTCAAAAGCTTCCTTTATCTTTTTGATACAACCCTACATTTTTCGGGTGGACTCAATGGCAAGGGGTTTTATTTTGAAAATCCCAACGCTTCTAGAACTTGTGGCTGTGGCGAGAGTTTCTCGCTCTAACAGTTGCTGAAATACACAAAAAAAGCCCCGCCTTTCGGCGGGGCTTTTTTTGTGTCCTTAATCAATTACTTAATAGCTTGTACAGCCTGAAGGGGTTGAATCAATGGACCTGTTTTTTGGCCATCGGTCGTTTGTTTTCCCGTTTTTGCCAAAAGCTCATACGCTTCTTTGGTGGTAAGTTTCGGATTAAGCGCTCGCAAAAGCCCTATGGTCCCCGCTACATAAGGCGTAGCCATAGAGGTTCCACTCATATTATCGTACTTAGAATTGGGCATGGTAGAATAAATATCTACACCAGGAGCCGCCAAACCATAATTAAGGTGCTGCACCTCATTCGAAAAGCTAGCTTTACGCAATTGTGGATCCAAGGCCGAAACGGTAATTACCCCACTTACGGAAGCGGGTACAATTCGACGGGCATCAAAACCATTGTTTCCCGCAGCAACAACCACAATGCCGCCTTTTTTATTCACATAACGGACCGCCTCTTCATAGGCCTTTTGGCGATCATCACTAGATGGGCCACCTAAAGACATAGACACCACATCGGCTCCTTTGTCTGCCGCCAAAAGCATAGCATTGATAATTCGACGCTGAGTGGTTCCTCCTGAGCGAGGAAAAACCTGAATGCTACTCAGTTCCACAAAATCAGAAGAGGGAAAAGCCGAGGCCACGCCCTTGCCATTATTAGAAACGGCAGCGGCAATCCCTGCGCAATGCGTTCCATGGCCCTGAACATCCGTATCGTATTCGCTACCTACAGAGCGATATTGGTCCTTAATATCCTCGTGCTTGGCATCTATGCCCGTATCCAAAATGAAGATGCGCGCCTTTTTCTTAGGTCGAATAGCTTCTGCTTTCAATAGCTGATGCAAACCATTATAATTCAAAGCTTCATAAGCCCACATTTTGGCAATGCCAGGGTCATTCAGCAAAGGTTGTTTGGGAGATCGACTAATAGTATTCGCTGCTTGGGGCTCCCAAAGTTGTAAAATCTCATTTTCCTCTAAACTTTCTACCCCCTGCAAATCTTTGAGTTCTTCTTCAATCTCGCTCAATTGGTCCAAAGCCGATTCAGGAATATTCAAGGCATAAAAATCATCTAAATCCGTTTGTTCTGGATTTTGCAATTTAAAGGCGGGCTCATAGCTAAAGCCATATTTGGCCGCCAATTCATCCAGTAATTTTGGCGTTTGCCCCTCCTCCAATTCAATCAACAACTCGGATTGTGGATCAAGCTGATCAGTTGTTGCCTTTTGGCCAAAAAACAAATTGAGTCCCTGCACATCTAACTGATAAAGACCAAAAATACTGGCCCCTAAAAGAGAGAGAAAGGCAATTTTATTATTGGAAAAAATATTGAGGACAAAGGCTCCCCCAAATAAAATAATGAGGTAAACCGCTAGCCGAATGTAGCCAAAGGTACTTGGCAAAACCAGATGATAAGCCAAGAAAATCAGAAAAGAGGCAACAAAACTAGGCCCAAAATATTTGCGAATATGGGCTTCCTCCTTAAAGAGCAACCAAAGCGACAAAGAGGCAAAGGTCCAAATAAAAATCAATCCTATCCAACTCATAGTTAGCATTTTACAGTAAAAAATGGGGCTAAAGTACTTTCAACTCTAGGATCTCGACGGGGGTTCCCCACATCTGCACAGAAAAGTAATCTTCGACCTCCTTGGCCATAATTTCTAGCCGAAGACCAGGCTTAGCATATTTCTCTTCCAAATTGGTGGGCAAATATTCTTGGCCCTGATCATCTTTGAGGCCCCAAAATCCACCAGATAGTGGGACGTGAATTACGGTTACGATTAGTTTCATTCTTGTTGTTTTATATTTTTTGGGGGCTGCCCCGCCCTACGGGCAGGTCGGGCTGTGTCGCAGCTCGCTGATCGCTCGGCCCTGCAGCGCTTCGCGCTTTGGTCTGGCCTGCGGCCACTGCTATCCATCCCTCAGCCGCTCAGCCTAATAGGCAGCTCAAATCTTAATGCTTCGGCCTTATTGGGCGGCAATGATATCCTCGATAATTTTGAGGTGATGATTGCTATGAATCGCTACAAACTTAATGCCTTGGTTCCTTTTGAGATGGCCAAAAAAAGGATGGTCGAAATAAGCTTTTTCGGCTTGTTCTTGCACCTTTTGCAGCAGTTCTTCGGTCTGTTCAAATAAGGTGGGCAAGCTACTTAGGTCTATTTCTTCTCGGTTGTTAATCATCTTTGGGGCCTTGGCTTTTCCTCTGGGGATTTTGCCGGTGGCCAAGATCAATGATTTGGAGGGGCTAAACTTGGGTTTAAACTGAGCGGGTTCGCTTTCTACAATAGCTTGTAGCATAGCCACAGCTGCTTTTAGCGAATGCTCAATATGCCAATCTACGCCTCTGGCAGATACTTGAGGGGCCAAAAGTGGTGCTTGATCTAAATACTGCTTTAATTGAGTGAGGCTCTGTTGAGCCATATCTACTTCTTTCTTCATTTTTTAGTGAATTGGGTGGGGAAAATAGGGTCCATTTGGTTTGGGCGGGGGCGAAGCCCTTTTTGCCCGCAGGGCCTTTGGTCCAGCCGGCCCAGCGCTGCGGAGGGGTGGCCGAAGGCCAGACCGAAGCCGCCGCAGGCGGCTGAAGGGCCGAACAGACCTGTGAGCCCCGCAGCATAGCGGCGGCCAGCTTGCTGGCCGCGGGCCCCAAAAAAAAGCTCACTTACAAGAAAGATACTTATAAGTGAGCGATTTATGGGAATAAACTAACTCAAATTAGTTTTTGCCGTGGCAATGCTTGTACTTTTTGCCGCTACCGCAGGGACAAAGATCGTTGCGACCGACCTTATTCTCTACACGGCGTGGAGCTACTTTTGGAGCAGGGCCTTGAGGTTGTTGAGCGGCCTGTCTTTGGGCCTCCTGTTCGGCTTTTTGCTCTTCGATATTGCTGTGCACCTCTTCGAAATACTCTTCTTCTTCTACCTCATGAGCTTCTTGAATTTGGCTTTCCTGTTGGATAGGAATTAGGCCGCGGAACAAGAAAGAGCATACCTCTTGCGAGATTCGGCTACGGAGCTGAGCAAATAGCTTACGTGACTCAATTTTGTAGACCACCAAGGGGTCTTTCTGGGCAAAAGAAGCATTTTGGACCTGATCTTTGAGCTCGTCCATATCGCGGAGATGCTCTTTCCAGTTAGAATCGATTAGGGCCAAAGTAATAGAGCGTTCGATTTGGTTAATCAGGCTCTTACCATTTGTTTTTACGGCCTGTTCCATATCGGCATTGATCTCCAAAGCTTGGATACCGTTAGTGAAAGGGATAGCAATTTTTGTAAAATTATTGCTTTCATCCTCATAGATACGTTGGATGAGCGGCAAAATGGCTTGAGCGATATGCTCAAATTTTCGATTATAAGTAGCAAAAAGAGGAGCAGACAGCTGATCTGTCAAATCATTGGGGTCTGTAGTGTACAGCTCTTCAGCCGTAATTTGTGGATCAATCCCAAAGTTTTGGATCATAGCCTGTTCAAAGCCCTCATAATTGCGTTCATTTTGATATTGAGCAATCAACTCATAAAGCAAATCGAGGAACATATCGTTGAGGTCAATCGCTAGGCGATCTCCTTCTAGAGCATTATTACGGCGGCGGTAAATTTCTTCCCGCTGCATATTCATCACATCATCATATTCGAGTAGGCGTTTACGAATACCGAAGTTATTCTCTTCCACCTTCTTCTGTGCTCTTTCGATAGATTTGCTAATCATAGGATGTTGCAAAACATCGCCATCTTTGTGGCCTAGGCGGTCCATCATTTTAGCGATACGATCAGAGCGGAAAAGGCGCATCAGTTTATCTTCTAGAGAAACATAAAACTGAGAAGACCCCACATCTCCTTGACGACCGGCACGACCACGGAGCTGGCGGTCTACCCGGCGAGAATCGTGGCGTTCTGTACCAATAATGGCCAGTCCCCCTAATTCCTTCACCTCATCGCTTAGTTTAATATCGGTACCCCGACCGGCCATGTTGGTTGCAATGGTAACCTGTCCACTTTTACCAGCTTCGGCCACAACATCGGCCTCACGGGCGTGTTGTTTAGCGTTAAGTACATTATGAGGAATTTTGCGAAGGCCCAACATACGGCTCAAAATCTCTGAGCTCTGGACCGAAGTTGTTCCAACGAGTACAGGACGGCCTGCTTCTCTCAATTTCACGACCTCATCAATGATCGCTTGATATTTTTCACGTTCTGTCTTATAGACCAAATCGTTACGATCATCGCGGGCGATAGGACGATTGGTGGGAATAATTACCACATCCAATTTATAAATATCCCAAAGCTCCTGTGATTCCGTTTCTGCTGTACCCGTCATCCCTGCGAGTTTGTGGTACATTCGGAAGAAATTCTGTAAGGTTACCGTAGCATAAGTTTGTGTAGAGTTTTCAATCTCTACATTTTCCTTAGCTTCTAGTGCTTGGTGTAGACCATCAGAATAGCGGCGGCCATCCATAACGCGGCCCGTTTGCTCATCGACAATTTTCACCTTGCCATCTACAACGATATATTCGTCTTCTTTATGGAAAAGCGCATAAGCTTTGAGTAATTGGCGCATGGCGTGTAGGCGCTCACTTTTTGCGGCAAAAGCCTGAATCAACTCATCTTTTTTGAGCTGTTTTTCTTCGGGGCTGAGGCTACTATTATCTACTTGCAAGAGTTTATCATTGATATCCTCCATAACAAATAGGTGCTTATCAGAACCGCCCTTACCCAAGAAATCTGTTCCTCGATCGGTCAGTTCTACACTACGGTTTTTCTCTTCAATGACAAAAAACAGTTCCGCATCAGCTTTGTGCATATGCTTACTTTGCTCGGCCATATAGAAAGCCTCTGTTTTTTGTAGAATTTGCTGCATGCCAGGCTCACTCAAAAACTTAATGAGCGCACGGTTTTTAGGTAATCCTCGATAAGCACGGAAAAGATCGAGTCCTCCCCCGCCCTCTTCGGCACTTGCGTCACCAGCGGCAATTTTTTCTTTAGCAGAACGAATCAACTGAACAACCAATTTCTTTTGGGCATTCATAATCTGCTCTACAGCAGGCTTAAGGCCCAAAAATAGCTCAGCACGATCATCTTTAGGGGTTGGACCAGAAATGATGAGTGGCGTACGTGCATCATCAATCAAAACCGAGTCCACCTCATCAATCATGGTATAGTGGAACTTACCTTGTACTTTTTCGTCTACCTTATGGACCATATTATCCCGCAGATAATCAAAACCAAATTCATTGTTGGTTCCATAAGTTACATCACAACGGTAAGCCGCCTTGCGTCCTTCAGAATGCGGACGGTGCTTATCAATACAATCTACAGTAAGGAAAAGGAAGCTCAACAAAGGAGCCATCCATTCGGCATCCCGTTTCGCTAAGTAGTCGTTTACTGTAATAATATGCACGCCTTCACCAGCCAAACCATTAAGGTAAGCGGGCAAAGTAGCGACTAGGGTTTTACCTTCCCCTGTCGCCATCTCGGCAATTTTACCCGAGTGCAAAACAGCACCACCAATAAGCTGCACATCATAATGGACCATATTCCAGATCACCTCATTTCCTGCAGCCATCCAGCGGTTTTTCCAGATCGCCTTATCTCCATTTAGCTCTAGTGGACGAATCTCATCATTGATCCAGGTACTCACTACCTCATGATCAAAATCAGTAGCCGTTACCTCTAGGGTTTCTTCTTCTGTAAAACGACGAGCCGTTTCTTTCACTACAGCAAAAGCCTGAGGCAAAAGATTTTCCAAGACCTCTTCTAGACGCTGATCGCGATCCTTTTTCAATTGGTCTACCTCCTTATAAAGATCTTCTTTTTTGAAGATATCCTCTGTAGAGACCGCCTGCTCTTGCAGCTTTTCAATCTCTAAATCAATATCTGCCAAATAATCTTTAATGGCCGCTCTAAATTCAATTGTTTTATGACGGAGCTCATCATGGCTCAAGCTCTTGAGCTTGGCGTACTCCTCGTTAATTTGGGCGACAACGGGGCGCAACTCTTCAATATCACGCTCTTCCTTGTTCCCAAATATCTTTTTTAAGAAACCAAACATGCTAAGGTATAAAGTTTATAATCTGTAAATTAGAAAGGGTTTGTCCCTCTCTGCCATTTGCACTAAGCAAAAGCTATACAAAAATACAACTTAAATAAGGAAGTTGCGCAATTAATAGCCGCAATTCTGACTCAAACTCCTCATTATGGGGACTTTAGGCTTTTTTTTATTTATTCACCCTGGCATAACCTACTGACAATCTGTCAGTTTTATTTTAATTAAACTGCTATTTTGGGGCCTCCGCTGCGCTTGCGGCGGTTACTCCCTTCGGTCGTCGAACTGCGAACTAAAGTTCTTGTTGTCGTTCCAGGGCTCGCTGCTCGCTCGGCCCTTCAGCCGCCTGCGGCGGCTTCGGTCTGGCCTTCGGCCACCCCTCCGCAGCGCTGGGCCAATATACGCCTAGCAGTCCTAGGCTTAGCCCACCTGCTTCTCTTTCCGAAAACGAGAGGGCGTTTTTTGATAACGCCGCTTAAATAGGCGATTAAAATAAGACAAGCTATTAAAGCCACAATCTAAGGCTAGATCTCCAATTTTTTGATCGGTTTGGAGCAAAAGACTAGCGGCTAGCTTCAGCCGCTCTTCTTGAATAAAATCATTGGGCGATTGGCCCAATTCTGCCTTAAACGAGCGATAAAAATGAGGCTCACTCATACAAGCTTTTTTACTCAATTCCCCAACACTAAGATCTTCACTTAAATGTTGACGAATATATTGAACCAATTGTGCTAATCGGCTATCTTCCTCTCCTAGTTTTACCTCATTTTCTTGTTGTAGGATACGCAATAAAAGTTCCTTAAGCGCCATTCCAACAAACAAATCCTTTGAGGGATGCCCCTCCGTAAATAAAAAGATGAGTCGCTGTAAAATCTGCTGCACTGCCATAGAATGCGTAAAATGAAAGTTGCCTGACTGAAAGGACCAAAGTAAGCCATCCTCTCGAGGACGCTCCGTATTAAGCCAATCTAGTTCCTTTTGAACCATATCCTCATCTAAGGCCAAAGCCAAACATTTGGTGGGCTGTTGCATATTGGCCTCTGGAAAATCTATAATCATCAACTCATTGGGTGGTAATAAGACAGATTCACCTGGCAAGAAACAAAATGGCTCCTTGTCTCGCAAGTGCATTCGCTTTTTCCCCATTAGCATTGCCGCTAAAACGGGCTGTCTAAACTGCAGTTCTACCGCCTCTGCCATCTGATGAGTTTCAAAAATATGAAGCTCTGCTTGAGCTGCGGCAAAAGTGTTTTGCTGCTCTACTAAAGTATGTAGTGGGCGACCAGCTCGATAATTATCAGGAAGTAGCATAGTAGATAGTTTTGAGGATAAGGGGAAGGATTTTGTAAACATCAATCTACAGAACGAATAAAGCTCGTCCCAAATAAAAATAATGCACTCCCTATAAATTACAGTTTTTTTGTGGGCATATCGAATAAGAATTGATAGGATTGTTCAATTCTTTGATAGAAAGCTACAAAAAGGGCCCAAAGTTATAGATTACCTTTGGCTTGTCAACAGTTAAAACTATTTGCTAACAAAGAGTTTATAGAAGTTTCTAGGCTTTTGTAAATTTTAACAACCAACAACATCATGCAAGAAACAAATGTACTAGAAGAGGCATTGAAAGCACCTAATTTCAAGCCTCAATATGAAAACTTTATTGGTGGCGAATGGGTAAAGCCCACCAATGGCGAATACTTTGAGAACGTATCACCTGTAGACGGTAAAAGCTTTACTCGCATTCCTCGTTCAACCAAAGAAGACATTGACAAAGCTGTAGCTGCTGCTTGGGCTGCTGCTCCTGCTTGGAATAACAGTTCGGCCACTTTCCGTAGCAATATTTTGCTCAAGATCGCCGATCGTATGGAAGAAAACCTAGAGCTTCTCGCCCGCACAGAAACTTGGGACAATGGTAAAGCCATTCGCGAAACTCGTGCAGCAGATATGCCCTTGGCCATCGACCATTTCCGTTATTTTGCAGGCGTAATCCGTGCAGAAGAAGGAAGCATGAGTGAATTGGATGCAAATACAGTTTGTATCAATGTTCCTGAGCCTTTGGGCGTAGTTGCTCAAATTATTCCTTGGAACTTCCCACTTTTAATGGCTGCATGGAAAATGGCTCCAGCTTTGGCTGCGGGTAACTGTGTAGTACTTAAGCCTGCAGAGCAAACTCCCGTAGGCATTTTAATTTTGATGGAACTCATCCAAGACATTTTGCCCAAAGGTGTATTGAATGTAGTCAACGGTTTTGGCGTAGAAGCTGGTAAGCCTCTCGCTTCACACCCTGATGTACGTAAAGTTGCCTTTACTGGAGAGACTACTACGGGTCAGCTTATCATGCAATATGCTTCTAAAAACTTGGTTCCTGTTACTTTGGAGCTTGGTGGTAAATCACCCAATGTTTTCTTTGCAAATGTAATGGCAGAAGACGACGCTTTCTTTGACAAATGCTTGGAAGGTGCAGCTATGTTTGCCCTAAACCAAGGAGAAGTTTGTACTTGTCCCTCTCGTATTTTAGTTCAAGAAAGCATTGCTGATAAATTTATCGAACGTCTGGTAGAGCGCGTTAAAGCCATTAAAATGGGACATCCGCTAGATCCTACCACAATGATGGGAGCACAAGCTTCTAATGATCAATATGAAAAAATCCTCAACTATATCAAAATTGGTAAAGAAGAGGGTTGCGAAGTATTAGCAGGTGGTGCTGCAGCTACAGTAGACAGCCTTTCTGGTGGTTACTACATTCAGCCCACTATCCTAAAAGGACACAACAAAATGCGAGTATTCCAAGAAGAGATTTTTGGTCCAGTTGTTTGTGTAACAACCTTTAAAGATGAGGCTGAAGCCCTAGAAATTGCTAACGATACGCCTTATGGTTTGGGTGCTGGTGTTTGGACACGCGATATGCACCAAGCTTACCAAATCTCTAGAAAAATTGAAGCTGGACGTGTTTGGGTGAATAACTATCACGCTTACCCTGCTCATGCTCCTTTTGGTGGTTATAAGAAGTCAGGAATCGGACGCGAGACCCACAAGATGATGCTGGCGCACTATCGCCAAACGAAGAACATGCTCATCTCTTACGATAAGAACGCCCTCGGCTTCTTCTAAACCCCTCGATTTTATGGCAGAACTAGTCGATGCAACAGAAAAGGCGCGGCAGTTAATCCGAGAATTGAAGGCCAAACATGGGGAGCTGATGTTTCATCAGAGCGGCGGTTGCTGCGATGGCTCAGCTCCAATGTGTTTTGAGGCTGGAGAACTTATGATTGACGATTCGGATGTTCTGCTCGCCGAAATTGAAGGCTGTCCATTTTATATGTCAGCTTTTCAATACAAATATTGGAAGTATAGTCATCTCACCTTGGATGTCGTTCCAGGTAGAGGGGCTAGCTTCTCCCTTGAAATTCCCTTGGGCGTTCGCTTCATCATCAAGTCTAGATTGCTTACCGATGAAGAAGCTGCTCAAGTTAAAGATGCATAGTTGTTTCTTTTATCAAGAGTGCTTTAAAGGCTATTATCATTCCCTAAAGATGTAGTTTTTGAACAAGCTCAACCCTCCTTATCTTGAATAAGGAGGGTTTTTTATTTTGGGGCCTCCTGCCTTCGGCAGGCGCTACGTTTCGCAGCTCGCTCTTAGCTCGGCCCTTCGCCGCCTTCGGCGGCTCGGTCTGGCCCTACGGGCCATTGCTGCACATCGCTAGGCCAGGCGCTGTGTGCCCCCAAAACCACAAATTTGGCCCAAATTTAAAATTAAGTGTATTAAAGTGTTTACTATTTGCTTTTTAGTCCCTATAGTTGGTTATATACGCAGTTTTTAGTCCTGCATTTTTTTATCACCTCATTGAAATGCCTTAATTTTGGAAAAAGAAGAAAAAAAGATGATCAAGGATCGCTATATCAATCCACTGACCGATTTTGGCTTTAAGAAGCTTTTTGGCGAGGCTGCCAACAAAGACCTCTTGATCCATTTTCTCAATCAATTGCTCCCCGAAAAGCATCAGGTGGAAGACCTAGAGTATCTACCAAGCGAACGCTTGCCTTCCAGCTTTCTGGACCGAAAAGTTATTTTTGATATCTATTGCACCAGCAACCGAGGCGAACAGTTTATTATTGAGCTGCAACGCAGTAAGCAAAATCACTTCATCGACCGCTCTATTTTTTATAGCACTTTCCCCATTCAAGAACAATCCGAAAGGGGCGATTGGAATTTTAAGCTCTGGCCCATTTATACGATCTGTATTCTCGATTTTAAGATCAATCAGCCCAACCCCCATAATCGAGTAATCCGCTATGTACAGCTCAAAGACCAAGACAAAGAGCTCTTCTTTGAAGACCTCACTTATATTTATATCGAGCTGCCTAATTTCACCAAAACCCTAGATGGGTTAGAAGACCTACAAGATAAATGGCTTTATCTTTTCCGATATTTGGCCAAATTAGAAGATCGGCCCGCAGCGCTGCAAGAGCGCATTTTTACTCGGCTTTTCCGTGCCGCCGAAATTGCCAGCTACTCTGTTGAGGAACGCCAAAATTATGAGGTCTCCCTCAAAAAGCACCGAGATATTAAAAATGCTATTGACACGGCCCTAGAAGAGGGCCTAGAAAAAGGCAGAGCCGAGGGCTTGGAAGAAGGCCTAAAAGAAGGACTCGAACAAGGCGCATTAGCAGCCAAAAAAGCCATGGCCAAACAAATGCAAGCCGCCAATTTACCCCTAGAACAAATTGTGCAAATTACGGGCTGCCCCCTAGAACAAATCAAAAACTGGCTAAAAGATTAGCCTTAAACAATAGAAAGCTTGAACCTTAGTAGGTTCAAGCTTTTTTGAGTCCTACAGGCCCGAAGGGCCGCAGGCTGAGCTGCCGGAGCAGGGCCGCCGAAGGCGGCAGACCAAAGGCTTTTGAAGCGAAGCGAGAAAGCCTGCAGGGCCGAGCGAAGAGCGAGCTGCGAAGTGGAGCGACCCGACCGAAGGGAGGGGCAGCCCCAAATTAGTCGCCTAATCTTCTTTTAAATCTAATGCTATTTCATTGTCCCAACCCGGGCGCAAAGGCAATTCCTTTGAGCTAGAGATGCGTTCGGGCTGCTGTAGTTGCAAATAGTTGCCCGTGGTCCATTGGCCATCCTTATTCTCATCCCAAATTAGTTGTATTTGGTAGCTGCCTGGCGGCAGCAGTGGAAAGTTGAGGGCATATTCGCTTTGGCCAGAAAGCAACTGGCTGTGGACCACTTCCTCTTGGTCACGGCGTAACTCAAAGACATATTGTTTGTTGCTATCTGCATTTTGGATTTGGGCCAAGATGTTCCCCAAAGTTTTGTCGGTTTCTAGGGCATAAGTAGCTTGGAGGGTATCTTCATTGCTATTTCCCCAAAAATCGGTCAAAGCTCCAGGCAGCAATTGAAGACTATAGGTAGCTGAAGCTAGTTTGGGGGCCTCTAAAGTCCAAAGATAATTGCCTTGGGGTACAAAGCTCAAGGGGCCAGAAACTAGACCTGTATCATTTTGCCAAACACAAAGGCTTGTATCAATGCGCTGAATTGGTGCCCCAAAATCGAGCAACATAGGATTTTTGGGGTGTAGAAGAGGCTTGTCAATTTGGGGACCATCTGTCGCCCTAGCCTTGCCTGCTTTTTTAGGATCTATCAAGCGCAGTTTGCTGGGATCTAGATCTGTATAGAGGTTAATTTTAGCCGTATCGCGATAATCGCCAGCTTCCAATAAAAAGCGAAGCTCCTCCCCTTTTGCTCCTTTCCAGAAAAGCCAGACATAATCCTCTTTTTGGTAATAGGTCCAATCTTCTAGTTCATCCAAAGGCTGGATGCGAAGGCTATCCGAAAAAGCTTTATTCCATTGCAACTGCGCCTGTTCCTTGGCCAGTTGTTTAGCAGAAAGTAATTTTCGTTCTGTTTCGGCAGCAAATAGGCGAAGTTTAGGGTTTCCTGCGCTGCTATCGGTCAAAACAATTGGCTCGGACCAAAATGCAATTTCCTCATTAGCTTGATAGCGATAGTCATTATTTTTATCCATCAGGCCAAGGAGGATATAGCGGCCCGCCTTTAGATTTTCCAGTTTAAAATTGCCCTTTTCATCTGTTCGGGCCAAGTAGTTGGGCCGCTCAAGGATGGGGGTAGAATCGCCCAATTCCCCTTCATAAAGCATTACCCAAGCTTCTTCTACTGGGGCTGTTGTTTTGGCATTCAACAATTGCCCCCCCAATTGAAGAGAATCTAATTGGTCTCCCGTAGAAAAGACAAAACGCAGGTCTTTAACGGGGTTTCCCTCTCTAAAATCGACAATACTTTGCCCAAACTGAATGCTGTAGGTAGTATTTTCCTTCAGTTCTTCTTGGAAGCGAAGAATAACCGTTTTATTCTTCAGTTTCACCTTTGGTTTTTTCTCCAAAGGGGGAGAGATTAAAATTTGTTGTTGGGCATTTTTGAGTTGCACCCACTCATTGAAAGTGAGTAGAATCTCCTTTTCCTCAAAATTTGTTTGATAGTTAGGCGTAGAGTAGCGCCGCAAATCTAGCTCTGGCGGCTGCTCGTCTTTTGGCCCTCCTTGCAGAGGTTGTTGCTGAGCACATTGAACAAGAAGCAGGGCCAAAAGGGCCAAAAGCAGATAAGCAGGCAATTGACGCATCCTTAAAAGTCTGATTTAAAGTGAAATTTAATTTTGGGGTAATCTTGCTGAGCAGTGCTGAGCATCCATTTAGACTCGGCCAAATAGACATAACGTCCATCTTTATCTTTAGCAATAAATTGAGCCTTTTTACGCAAGAATTCCTTGAGTTCTGCCTCATCTTCGGCCTCAATCCAACAAGCTTTATGCAGCTGTACGGGTTCATAGCGGCAACTGGCCCCATATTCATGCTCCAAACGATATTGCAATACATCAAACTGAAGCTGCCCTACGGTACCAATAATCTTGCGATTGTTAGAGGTTTTAGTAAAAATCTGCGCTACTCCCTCATCCATCAATTGGTCAATCCCCTTGGCCAATTGTTTCGATTTCATGGGATTGGCATTTTCTATATAACGGAAAAGCTCTGGCGAAAAGCTGGGAATCCCCTTAAAATGTAGGGTTTCCCCTTCTGTCAAGCCATCGCCAATTTTAAAGTTACCCGAATCGTAAAGTCCCACAATATCCCCTGGATAAGCATGCTCGACCACCTCTTTTTTAGAGGCCATAAAGGTCGTCGGATTCGAGAATTTCATCTTTTTGTTCTTCCGAACATGCAAGTAGTTGGTGTTGCGCTCAAATACGCCCGAACAAACCCGCATAAAGGCAATACGGTCGCGGTGACGAGGATCCATGTTCGCATGGATCTTAAAGATAAAGCCCGTAAACTTAGGCTCTAAGGGCTCAATATCTCGCTCTTCTGTATGAAAACCCGTTGGCGTGGGCGCCACTTCTACAAAGCAATCAAGCAATTCCTTGACCCCAAAGTTATTGACCGCCGAGCCAAAAAACACAGGCGATAATTGCCCTTTGAGATAAGCTTCTCGATCAAACTCGGGATAAACTTCCATAACCATATTGGCCTCTTCTCTCAGCTCTGCGGCATAGTCCTCTCCTACCAATTTATCCAAAAGAGGATCATCCAAATCTTCCAAAGCCGTGAGGTCCCCATATTTGGTCCCTGGCGCAAAAAGATTGAGTTGCTTTTCATAGATATTGTAAACCCCCTTAAAATCAGGGCCCATACCCACAGGCCAACTCAAGGGACAAACATTGAGTTTGAGCTTTTCCTCAATCTCATCCAATAAGTCCATCCCATCCTTACCCACACGGTCCAACTTATTGATAAAGACCATCACGGGCGTGTCGCGCATCCGACAAACCTCTACCAATCGCTCGGTCTGTTCCTCAACCCCCTTGGCCACATCAATCACCACAATTACGCTGTCCACCGCCGTCAAAGTCCGATAAGTATCTTCTGCAAAATCTTTGTGACCCGGCGTATCCAAAATGTTGATCTGCCGCTCCCGATACTCAAAACCCATGACTGAAGTGGCCACCGAAATCCCCCGCTGCTTCTCAATTTCCATAAAATCGGAAGTGGTCGATTTCTTAATTTTATTAGACTTTACCGCTCCCGCTACCTGAATCGCTCCACCAAAAAGAAGGAGTTTTTCGGTCAAGGTTGTTTTCCCCGCATCGGGGTGGGCCACTACGGCAAAGGTGCGCCTCTTATTTACTTCTGCAGCTATTTTTGTCGACATTGATTTTGCTTTTGTTTTGCGCCACAAAAGTAGCAAAAAAGCCTGTAATTGCTGAATAGCATCTTGCTCCCTTCTCTTTTTTGCCTCAAAATCAATACGCTTTTTCTTTTTTCTGTTTTTTGGGGCCTCCGCTGCGGCTTCGCCTTGCGGCGCTACGCTTTGGGGCTCGCTGCTCGCTCGGCCCTGCGTTTTTTTCGCTGCGCTCAAAAAAACTTGGTCTGGCCTGCGGCCACCCCGCCGCATCGCTAGGCCAGCGGGCTTCGCCCGCTTCTAGGCGCAAAAAAAGCCCACCTCAATAATTTGAGGCAGGCCGCTTAGGGTTTAAGCTATTTTTTTAGGCTGCTTTAAAGGCCAACTCCTGACCTTCATCATCCTTTACTTTCAAAGACTCAGGCGTAATCTCTAACACCTCATAAGTTTTGGCAAAAACACTGCCTTTCCCTTCTAGCGATTCCTCCGCCTTAAGCGAAAGCTGCTTTTCGTCATCGCTAAGGATCCAGCTACCTACAATAGTAGTTTCGCCATCAAAAGAAGCCTCAAAAGTACCATCTAGTTTTAGATTGACAAAAGTATTTTGGTCCTCCCATTTACCTGCTGTGAAATTTTCTGCTTTTTCTTCAGCTTGCTGGCCACGAGTCGTTACCTCTAAGCCTTGTTCTACCAAGGCGGCAGGTGCCTCTGAGTTACAGCTGCCAAGACCAAAGGCCAATACGGCCATAAAAAGGAACATTAAGTTTTTCATAGTTAAATGATTTTGAGCATGATTGTTTTGTTGTCTTCGCTCTCTAATTAGTTGGGGGTAGAAAACGATTTGTATACGTTTATGACTATTTCTGCCAATTTGTGAACTTAAAAAGCCCCTAATTTTGAACTTTTATTCAATGAAATATACGGCTAAAGTTTTGAACCCGAAAGCCCTAAAGATAGAAAACTCTCTTTTTTTAGCCCCTCTCCTCAACAACAATCTATCTTTTAGCCCCTTAACCAGCCATCTAAACGATGTGACAGGATGATAAGCCTTTCTACTTGAAGAATCAAGGCGCATTTAAGCCCCAAAAAAATCTTGAGGAAAAGGAAAATAAAAACTATTTTGAGAAAATATTGACGCTAAGCGCAAAGCGAGCAAACCTTTTTGCTCATTTTATACTTAGAAGAATACTATTGTACAGCTCGACTATTGAGCAGCGATTTTTAGATCTACTTATTGTTTTGAGATGAAACAGAAACTTGTATTTTGGGCCGAAGAGGCCGTAGCTGAAGGCAACCAAAAGTGCCTATTGGCCATGGAATTAAAGGCTGAAGACAACCGCCTAGAATTGCACAAATTTGAAGGCGAAGCCGCTACTGAAGCATTGGAAAAAGAGTTGAAGGAAAAATGGATGCAAGACCTAGTGGTTGCATTCCCAACAACGGGCTACCAAAAAACAGAGCAAGAATTATCGGCCGCTAGCCGCCTCTTGCCCGAAGCCTACAGCTGTCTAGATAACAGCCTCAACTTGGAAGCCCTAAAGACAGAATGGCTTTTTGCCGTCCTCTCTACTAAATTGTATAAGACCTATTGGTCAGAACTTGGCGAAATCCAAGACCGCGTAGAACGAGCGACCAAATATGACAAAATGCTTTGGGAAGAACTTAAGGCCTTTCAGGCGAAAGTACATGCCCAAGACAAAGAGAAAAATCTCTTTAGAGATCATGTGCAAGAACTACGCGATAGCCTCAATGAGCTTTTTGGCCTCATGAAAAACTTGCGCAAGGTACAAGATGAAGCCTTTGAACAAGCCGCTAAAGTCAATTATGACCAATTGGACCAAGGCCTCTCTGCTATTGAAAAAGAACTTGAAGGCGAAACGGGAAAATGGGATAAGTACTTCGAACAACTCAAGGGATTACAAGCTCAGATGAAAAAGATGAAACTGAGCAAAAAACAACGCAATAGCATTTGGGGACGAATTGACCAAGCTTTTAAGGTGGTTAAAGTGAAACGCTTTGGCAAACAAAATGGCGATAGCCGACTCGAACGCCGCATCCAAGGCCTAGAAGAAGCAATCAAAAAGATGCAACGCTCTATTGATCGAGACCAAAAGGAACTAGATATCCAAGACGGAAAGATCAATGCACCCAATGCCACCCAAATCGAAACCCAACTCCGTGAGGTGAAAGCCAAAATGCTGCGCGAACGCATTAGCTCTAAGGCCGAAAAACTTGCCGACATGAATAAAACCATGAAGGAACTCCAAAAACGCCTTGCCAAAATGCAAAAACAAGCTGCCGAACTCCAAAAAGAGACGGAAGCTCAAACGGAAACGCCCCCCGTAGTAGAAGAAACTCCCCAAACGGAGGAACCTACCGAAAACAATGGCGAAGAAGATAACGCTTAATTCTAAAGAACTCTTTTATTGAGTTTGATATAGCCTATAGCTCCATAAAGAAGCTATAGGCTTTCTTTTTTCAACTTAGCCAAAGGAAGTTGTTTTGGCCTAGCGATGTGCAGCAGTGGCCCGAAGGGCCAGACCCAGGCGCTGCAGGCGCCGCAGGGCCGAGCAGACCTGCGAGCTGCGAAACGTAGCGCCGCAAGGCGAAGCCGCAGCGGAGGCCCCAAAAAACAATAAAACTTATCAAACATAATAAAAAAAGCGCCCTCCGAACAAGAATTGGAGAGCGCTAGCTAATTTATAGATTAAGGGGAATCCTTACATATTGCGGCGATATTGTCCGCCGACCTCATAGAGGGCTTGGGTAATTTGGCCCAAAGAGCAGAATTTCACGGCCGTCATCAGGCAATCGAAGAGGTTTTTGTTCTCGATAGCAGCCTCTTGCAAAGCCTTGAGGGCCTGAGGGCCACGTTCTTCATGCGTTTGATGCAAGCGTTGGAGGGCAAAGATTTGGGCCTCCTTTTCTTCCTTAGATGCACGGATAACTTCCTTGGGAATAATAGTGGGCGAGCCCTCATCTGACAAGAAAGTATTTACGCCAATAATGGGCATTTCGCCCGTATGCTTGAGGGTTTCATAATAAAGGCTTTCCTCCTGAATTTTTCCTCTTTGGTACATGGTTTCCATAGCGCCCAAAACGCCACCACGATCGGTAATGCGGTCAAATTCGGTCAAAACGGCTTCCTCAACCAAGTCGGTAAGTTCCTCAATAATGAAAGCGCCCTGCAGAGGGTTCTCGTTTTTAGTCAAGCCCAATTCTCGGTTAATAATCAACTGAATGGCCATCGCTCGGCGCACAGATTCCTCTGTAGGCGTGGTGATAGCTTCATCATAAGCATTGGTGTGCAATGAATTACAGTTGTCATAAATTGCGTAAAGGGCCTGCAAAGTTGTGCGAATATCATTGAAGCCAATTTCCTGTGCATGCAAAGAGCGGCCAGAGGTTTGAATATGATATTTGAGCATTTGCGAGCGAGCATTCGCTCCGTATTTCTCGCGCATAGCCTTGGCCCAAATGCGGCGAGCCACTCGGCCAATCACGGCATATTCTGGATCAATTCCGTTGGAGAAAAAGAAAGAGAGATTGGGAGCGAAAGCGTTGATATCCATCCCTCTAGAGAGGTAATACTCTACAAAGGTAAAGCCATTGGCCAAGGTAAAGGCCAATTGGGTGATGGGGTTGGCGCCAGCTTCGGCAATATGGTAGCCAGAGATAGAAACCGAATAGAAATTGCGCACCTGCTCCTCAATAAAGTACTCTTGCACATCGCCCATTAGGCGGAGCGAGAACTCTGTAGAGAAAATGCAAGTATTTTGCGCTTGGTCCTCTTTGAGGATATCAGCCTGTACGGTTCCACGAACAGAACGCAAGGCTTTAGTGCGCATCTCGGCATAAACATCGGCGGGAAGCACCTCGTCACCAGTCAAACCTAGGAGCATAAGACCAAGGCCGTCGTTTCCTTCGGGCAATTCGCCCATATATTGGGGGCGGGCCAAGCCTTTATCATCATATTTGGCCTTCAAGGCGGCTTCTACCTGAGCTTCTAAGCCATGTTCCTTAATATACTTCTCGCATTGCTGGTCAATTGCGGCATTCATAAAGAACGCGCAGATGGTAGCGGCTGGACCATTGATGGTCATAGAAACCGAGGTCTTAGGATCGCAAAGATCAAAGCCAGAGTACAGCTTCTTGGCATCGTCTAGGCTACAAATGCTTACCCCAGAGTTACCAATTTTACCATAAATATCTGGACGATAATCGGGATCTTCTCCATAAAGGGTCACGGAATCAAAAGCCGTAGACAAGCGGGCTGCAGGCATGCCCAAAGAAACATAATGAAAGCGGCGGTTGGTCCGTTCTGGATGTCCTTCTCCAGCAAACATACGTGTGGGATCTTCGCCTTTGCGCTTGAAGGGGAATACCCCAGCGGTATAAGGAAACTCTCCAGGAAAGTTCTCTTGGCCCGACCAGCGGACGATATCGCCCCAATCGCTATATTTAGGCACGGCAATTCTGGGAATGCGGCTATGCGATAGGGATTTGGTAAAGGTTTCTACTCGAATTTCTTTGTTGCGCACCTTATAGACAAACTCATCGGCTTGGTAGCGGGCTAGTTTTTCTTTCCAGCCTTCTAGCAAGCGCTGCTGCTCTCCACTGAGGTTGGCATATTTAAATTCGTAAGTTTCATTCAAGCTAGCGGGACTCTCCTCGCCCAGTTGCTCCATAGCTCCCTTGAGCTGATAAAGCTGACTGGCCAAGCGAGCTTCTTGCTCAATATTATCATTATATCGGCGAATGCTTTCGCTAATTTCTGAAAGGTAGCGCACTCGAGCTGGAGGAATGATAAATTGCTTTTCGCTTTGTTCTTGACTAGCCTCAAAACTAGAGACCAAAGGCGCCGCTGTTCGCTCTACAATTTTATCCATCAAGGCTTTGTAGAGGCTATTCATGCCGGGATCATTAAACTGAGAAGCGATAGTTCCAAACACGGGCAAATCTTCTTCTTTGGCCTCCCAAAGGTTGTGATTGCGGCGATATTGTTTGCGAACATCACGCAAAGCATCCTGTGCCCCTCGCTTATCAAATTTATTGAGGGCGATAAGATCAGCAAAATCCAACATATCAATTTTCTCTAGCTGTGTGGCGGCTCCATATTCTGGCGTCATCACATACAAAGAAGCATCAGAGAAATCGGTAATAGCGGTATCTGATTGGCCAATTCCAGAGGTTTCTAGAATGATGAGGTCAAAATCTGCTGCCTTTAAGATATTCACGGCATCGCCAATATACTTAGAGACTGATAGATTAGATTGGCGAGTGGCCAAAGAGCGCATATACACTCGCTCGCTATTGATGGCATTCATCCGAATGCGGTCGCCTAAGAGGGCCCCACCCGTTTTGCGCTTAGAGGGGTCCACCGAAATCACGGCAATGCGCTTATCTTCAAAATCGAGCAGGAAGCGGCGCACCAATTCATCTACCAAAGAGGATTTACCCGCTCCCCCCGTTCCAGTAATGCCCAAAATGGGGGTCTTTTTGGCGGCGGCTTTGGCTTCTAGATCGCTCAACCAGCTTTCGGCTTCGGCTGCTTGGTTTTCGGCAGCTGAGATCAGGCGGGCTAGGGCGTATTTATCGCCTGTTGCATATTTATTGAGCTCGCCATTGATATTTTTCCCTGTTGGGTAATCGCATTGGCTCAAGAGATCGTTAATCATCCCTTGTAGGCCCAATTCTCGTCCATCATCGGGCGAGTAAATGCGGCTAATGCCATAGGCATGCAGCTCTTCTATTTCTGTGGGCAGGATGGTCCCTCCTCCCCCACCAAAAATCTTGATGTGGCCGGCTCCACGCTCTTGCAAAAGATCGTAGATATACTTGAAAAACTCGATATGTCCCCCCTGATAAGAGGTAATAGCAATGCCCTGAACATCTTCCTGAATGGCAGTATCGACAATTTCCTGAGCCGAGCGATTATGGCCCAAGTGAATAATTTCTGCGCCAGAGCGCTGCATGATTCTCCGCATGATGTTAATCGCGGCATCATGCCCATCAAATAGAGAGGCAGCCGTCACAATTCTAATCTTGTGTTGGGCCTCATAAGGAGCTTGCGTTTGCATCATTCTATGTTGTTTATATTCTGTTGTTGCTGATTATTTTTTTGTTTTTTGGGGCCTCCCGCCTGCGGCGGGCGCTACGCTTTGGGGCTCGCAGGTCTGCTCGGCCCTGCGGCGCTTGCAGCGCCTTGGTCTGGCCTAACGGCCACCCCCTCGCATCGCTAGGCCAGCTTGCTTTTGGCCTTTTTGTTGGTCGCTAAGCCTTCAGCAGCTGTTTAAAATGCTGGACCGTAATGGCCAGGCCTTCCTCAAAGCTAAAGCGGGGATCATAGCCCAAAAGCGTTTTTGCTTTCTCAATATTCGCTTGAGAGTCACGAATATCTCCTGCCCTGCTCTCGCGATGTACAGGAGCTTGCTCGCTGCCTGCTGCTTTGCGAATCCCTTCATAGAGATCTAGCACCGAGTAGCGACCACCTACGCCCACATTATAAACTTGATTGTAAGCCTCAGGGTTTTCACTCAAGAGGGCCTTCACATTCATTTGGACCACATTCTCGATAAAAGTGAAATCTCGAGTTTGTTGGCCATCGCCATTAATATAAGCGGTTTTTCCTAAAAGACAAGCCTCTGCAAATAGAGGAATTACGGCTGCATAAGCGCCTTTGGGGCTTTGTTTTGGACCAAATACATTAAAGTAACGGAACCCCATAAACTCCATTCCGTACAAGTCGCCAAAGTTTTTGGCAAAGAGCTCATTGCTATATTTGGTAATCGCATAGGGCGAAAGTTGCTGCCCAATTCTATGTTCTACTTTGGGCAAATTGGGTTCATCACCATAAACAGAAGAGGAAGAGGCATAAACAAAGCGCTTAATGCCAGCCTGATGGGCCGCATGCACCATATTCACAAAGCCATTGACATTGTGAAGGGTCGTTAGATGAGGTTGAGCTACAGAGCGGGGCACAGAGCCCAAAGCCGCCTGATGACAAACGGCATCCATTCCCTCACAAGCTTTTTCGCAATCGGCCAAAACGGAAATATCCCCTTCGATTAACTCAAAGTTGGGATGGTCCATATAAGGCGCCAAGTTTTCTCGAAAGCCAGTGAGGAAATTGTCAATGACACGGACCTTTTTGGCCCCATACTTCAAAAAGTATTCGACCAGATTGCTGCCAATAAAGCCAGCGCCTCCAGTAATAAGAACCGAAAACTGGCTCAGGTCTCGATTGTGATAAGCGGTTTGATACATGCGGTTACTATTTTATGTCGCAGCTATGCCCATGAGCAGAAGCTGTCTGAATGTCTTGCGCCCAAGTTTGGCGTTGGGCCAATAAGTCTTGGGGCACATCAATATAAATGTCTCGGTAATGTTTTTTCTGGCTATTGAAGCCAACTTCTAGCTGAAAGCGGAGAGTAGGTTGATCCTCCACAACTTCTATTTGAAGCAGGCGTTCATAGCTGGCCCAAAAGGGGTAGTGACTTTTGCCTAGAAAGAGGGCATCTAGGGTTAATAAAACCTCTTGGCCGTCTTCCTGTTGCCATTGGCCCAAAATGCGTTCGCTTTTGCTTAGCGCTTCTTTTTTGGCCAATTGCTTAAACTGCTGATTATAATAAATAATAGCCCAAAGCGAGCCAGGTCCAGTCAATAGCCCAAAGCCCAGAAAGTAAGGCCAAAGGTAGTGAGAATCTGGATTTTCTACCATAAAGGTCATGGCGGCGGCCAAAAGAGCCGAAAAGCCCAAAATCATCAGAATGGAAAGCGCAAAAATACGGCGAATTATATTCATCTGCAGCAAATTTAAAGCGTCTAGAAAGGCGCGAAGCGCCTTGGCTTAGGGATGGATAGCAGTGGCCCGAAGGGCCAGACCCAGCGGGCGCAGCCCGCGCAGGGCCGAGCGATCAGCGAGCTGCGGCACAGCCCGCCCCGCCTGTAGGGCGGGGAAGCCCCAAAAAAAAAGCGCCCAAAACTGAGCGCTTAATATCTGTGGGAGCTCCTAGTTCAGTTTTTTAAGTTGTTCTTCTAGGAGTTGGACTTTTGCCTCATGATCGGCCAATTTCTTGCGCTCTAGCTCCACCACCTGAGCGGGGGCGTTGTTGACAAAGCGTTCATTGCCCAATTTTTTCATAATGCCTTTGATAAAGCCTTGTGAATAGCTGAGTTCTTTTTCTAGGCGTTCTTTTTCGGCGGCCAGATCAATTTTCTTATCAAAAAGGAGATAATATTGATCGGGGCCAACGAGGAAAGAGCTAGCTTCCACCTCTTCTTGGACCAATTCAAAGCGTTTGAGGAAGCCCAATTTAGTGACGGCCTCGGGCCAGCCTTCTAGGGCCAAAAGTTGGTCAGCGGTAGCGCTTTTGCGGAGTAAGAGTTCCAACTCCTCTTTGATAGGTAGTTGATTTTTGGCTCTTTGCTCGCGGATATTTTTGACCACCTCTTGCATATTTTCCACCTCTTGCAAAAACTGCTGATCGTATTGGCCAACTTCTGGCCATTTGGCCACCACACAATCTTCTCCAGCGGCACGTTCGCGCAATTTGGACCAAATTTCTTCGCTGATAAAAGGCATAAAGGGTTGCAACAAGATCATCAACTGCTCAAAAATATCGATGCTGAAGGCATAAGTCTTTTTGTCGATGCTATCGCCATAAGCGGGCTTAATGAGCTCTAGATACCAAGAGCAGAAATCGCCCCAGATGAAGTTATAGAGCGTCATCAAGGCCTCAGAAAGACGGTATTCGGCAAAAGAGGCATTGACCTGTTCTAGGGTTTGGGCCATCTTTTGTTCGATCCAGCGCATAGCCAGTTCGCTTTCTTTGGGCGTCGCTTTTTCGCTTTGCTCCCAGCCTTCGAGTAGGCGGAGGGCATTCCAAAGTTTGTTGCAGAAATTTCGGCCTTGCTCACAGAGTTTACTTTCATTTTTGATGGCTGTTTTCTCCTTATCGGCAAAAGGGGCATCAAAAATAACGTCATTGCCAGCGGCGGCACAAGAGAGAATACCGAAGCGGACGCCATCTGCGCCATACTTCTTAATCAGCTCGATAGAATCGGGCGAGTTGCCTAAAGACTTAGACATTTTGCGGCGGAGTTTATCGCGCACCATGCCAGTAAAATAAACCGATTCAAAAGGCTGTACGCCTTTTTCTTGGGCTAACTTCTCGCCTAGAAGTTCGGGGGCCCATTCATAGCCCGCCATAATCATTCTGGCCACCCAGAAAAACATAATATCCCAGCCTGTTACCAGTACCTGAGTGGGATAATAATAGCGAAGTTCTTCGGGATTATCGAAGCCATCAAAAACGGCCATAGGCCAGAGCCAAGAAGAGAACCAAGTATCCACTACATCCTCATCTTGAGTAAGGTCTTCGGCGCTATACTCCTTGCCATCGGCTTGGAGTTGGGCTAGGGCATCTTCTAGGCTTTCGGCTACAACGATTTCGCCATTGGGGCCATAATAAGCGGGAATTTGCTGTCCCCACCAAAGTTGGCGAGAGATACACCAGTCTCTGACATTCTCTTCCTTCAGCCAGTTGCGGTACATATTGAGCATATGCTCGGGGAAGAAATTCACTTCGCCATTTTCTACGGCAGCGAGGGCCGTAGCGGCTAGGCCTTCCATTTTGAGGAACCATTGTTCCTTGAGGCGGGGCTCAATAACAGCTTGAGTGCGTTCTGAGCGGCCTACCTTATTGCTATAATTTTCTACTTTAACTAGAGCACCTTGGGCCTTGAGATCCTTAGCAATTTGCTTGCGCACCTCAAAGCGGTCCATACCCACATAGAGGCCAGCATTGGGGTGCATGCGACCATTATCGTAGAAAATATCGATGCTCTCGAGCTCATGACGTTGACCAATCTCGTAGTCATTCATATCATGAGCGGGCGTCACCTTGAGGGCCCCAGTACCAAATTCTTGGTCTACATAGCGATCAAAAACAACGGGAATAGCACGGCCAATGATGGGCACTAGTACCTTTTTCCCTTTTAGTTTTTCGTAGCGTTCGTCATTGGGGTGGACGGCGATAGCCGTATCGCCCAAAATAGTTTCGGGGCGGGTTGTCGCAATGATAACATATTCCTCACTGCCTTCAATTTGGTAGCGGAGGTGGTAGAGTTTTGATTGTTCATTGGTGTGGATCACCTCCTCATTAGAGAGGGCTGTTTGTGCTTCGGGATCCCAGTTCACCATGCGCAAACCTCTATAGATAAGGCCTTTTTTGTAGAGATCTACAAAAACCTTTTGTACATACTTAGAGAGCTTGGGTTCCATAGTAAAGCGGCTGCGTTCCCAATCGCAAGAAGCGCCCAGCAACTTGAGTTGATCCAGGATAATTCCGCCGTATTTATCTTTCCAGGCAAAGGCATGCTCTAGAAACTCTTCTCTAGAAATATCTGACTTTTTGATGCCTTGTTCCCGTAGCATTTTGACCACCTTAGCTTCTGTAGCGATAGAGGCATGGTCGGTACCAGGCACCCAACAAGCATTAAAGCCTTGCAAGCGTGCTTTACGAATCAGCACATCTTGGATGGTGTTGTTGAGCATATGGCCCATGTGCAAGACCCCCGTAACATTGGGTGGGGGGATAACAATGGTATAAGCGGGGCGCTCATCGGGGGTAGAGCGGAAATAGCCCTTTTCTTCCCAGTGAGCATACCAGCGTTTTTCGGCGCTGGCGGCATCATAATGTTTAGATAATTCCATATTCTGTATAACTAGTGATTCTAAATCGAAGGCCAAAAATACAGAAGTTCGTGGGGAGAAAAGAGCTTTGTTACGGCTTTTTCTTCTTCAAGGCTATTTTTGGCCTGCTTTGAGGGCATCAAATACAAACAAAAAGGAGCTTGCAGGCAAAATTGGCCTACAAGCTCCTTTATCTGGCTAAAAAATAGCCTAATGCGTTGGAATAAAATCGGGTAAATAAGCCACTTTGGCTAAGCTTTCTTGAACATGAGATTGCTGTTCCTCGCTTAGTTCGGTCCAATCTTTCAGTTCAAAGAGGAGAAACTCACCTCTTTTTTCGCTCCAAACCAAACCTTGTGGGCTCATATTTAGGCGAACGCCAAGTCCACGGCGGCCATCTAGCGGACGCAGCTCAAAATCGAGCATATTTGGAGAATGTTCCACTTTGAGCTCGTAAGCAAAAACGGTAGTTTGTCCAATAGGATTAACGCTAAAGCCCCCTTGAGGACTAAAAAAGATGATCCGTTTTTTGAGTTGTTCCTCAATCATATCAGCAACCTCCTTATTAAGCTGTTGCATGCTTTCAGAGCGAATAGCTTTAAAACTAAGGTATTTGCCCGCTAGCTGCTGAAATACCGCTTGACTTTTATTATGCGCTATCGCAGGAGCCATTTCGGCTAAAGTTTGCTCGGCATAGCCCTTCAAATAGTCATAAAGCTTTTCTTTAATCAGCTGACTAGCTCTTGGCGCCCCTTGGGCATCGGCTTTAGACAAATAAAAGTAAGCTTTAGCTGGATTATTCTCTTGCTTAATCACCATTTGCCCCAAAGCCATAGCGGCATCTTTTTGCCCGCCTTCAGTCTTCATAAGGTCCAGATATAAAGCTTCTGCTGCAGCATAATCCCCTTTAGCTTGTAAGAGTTTACCCTGCTTAAGGGTTACATCTAGACCAAAAGTGCTACCCAATGGATATTTACGCCCTAAAAAATCTAGTTCCTTCTCTACTTCTTCCAGTTTTCCTTGGGCCAAAAGGCTATCTAGTAACAGAAGGCTGGCACTAACGCTGGGGTTTATTTGTATTCCCTGCTCGATCAGTTCCTGCGCTTTTTGTGCATGCCCAAGCTCCATAGCTGCCTTGGCATAAGCCTGCAAAAGTACCGAACTCAATTCATTGCTAGCTTTAGCCAACTCATAAGCTTGTTCTAGGGCCTCATAAGCCAAGGGATAATCTTCTAACTCATTGGCAATTCGCCCCACATTATAGACATAGGTCAGATTGGGGTCCTTTTCGCGCAGCATTTGCAACAATTTAAGGGCCTTTTTTTGCTCTCCTTCTGCCAAATAAATTTCGGCCCCTACCGCAAATAGTTTTTCTTGATAACCATGCTGCTTGATGTTTTTGGTCAATAGGGCCAAAGCTTCTTTTTCTCGGTTCCCCATGCTTCTCATAGCCAAAAGCGCATTAACTGCATACAACAATTCTTGCGGATTAGCCTTCATGGCCGCTTGAAAAAAAGCAAGGGCTTCCGTCGCTTTATTTTGCTCAAAAAGCAGCTCTTCTCCAATGGCATTTAGGGCCTCATCTTGCTCTGGTTGCAACTTTAATATTTGGCGATAAGCCACCATGGCCTGAGGCGCATCCCCCATTTTTAGCCGGGTTTGCGCTAAACGCAAAAGCGCCTTGGTATCTTTGGGATTCAGCTCTACCAACTTGAGTAAACAACGCTCTATGGCTTCTAATGAACCCCCTTCTTGAGCATCTAATGCTTGGGCCAAATAATCATAGCCAAAGCCTTCTTCTGGATATTCATTTAAGGCGCCCAAAGCCAGCTCTTGCAATTTTGGCCATTCAGCGGCGGCAGCAGCGGTTTTGAGGGCTTCTATTTGTTCTGCTTTTGACATGGATTTCGGGTATTTTTCTTTGCTTTTTTAGAATGATTTTGGGGCTGCCCCCTCGGCCCTTTGGGCCTTGGGGTCGGGCTGTTTCGCAGCTCGCTGATCGCTCGGCCCTGCGCGGGCTTCGCCCGCTGGGTCTGGCCTGCGGCCACTGCTGTCCATCCCTCAGCCGGCTCGCTACGCTCGCCTCGGAACGCAAGAGGAACGCAAGAGGAACGTTTAATCTTCGGCAAACCAATAATAAGGATTCATATATGCCACCGCATCCGCAGCAGTATCTAGAGCCCATTCGGCGGCTTCGCCTACTTCTCCGGCGACATACTCTACCCCATCCCAAACCTCTTCGGCTAGGTGGGCGGCGGCGGCAGCACCTTTCTTCAAATAAGTCATTGGACTGGTCAAGACTTCTTTGGTCTTTTGCAAGAAATTGCGGAAGTCCGGATGCATTTCAGCGGCAAATTCACCGCCTACACGACGTGCCCCTTTATAGGTCCAACTATTCACTTGAAAAGAAATAGCATATGTTGGCGCCGTCATGATAAAGAAGTTGAAATCACTGGTTTTGGTCGTATAAAGCGTGATTGATTCCGCCAGGATTTTTACATTAAAATCTGCATAGGCTTTAAGGACCATTTCGGCTCTGAGGCTTCCTTCTAAAACCGTATCTTTTTTAATGGCCAATTTGGCGGTGCCATTGGCATCTAGAGCACCATGCAAAGCAGCCGTAACATCCAACATATTGTAGCCCATAATACCAATAGCACTTCCTTTGACCCCAAAATAGGCATCAATTATACCACTGGCTTTAGACTCAATGGCTAGCTCTTTTTCGACTAAGGTATGTTCTAGGGTCAGGTTCATTTGAACGCCCATCGTTAGATGTAAAGAAAAGATGAGATATTCCGCTAAGGGGATGTCTTTACTTACGTTAAAGACCTCGATATCCACATTGCCTTGGCTAATAAATTGTTGTAGGGCAAAGCGAGCGCCTTTTTCTAGGTTTTCTTTAGACACTAGATTACCGATAGCCGAGGGGCTGGTATCTTTGGCTTTAGTGTCTACGGTGCTTTCTGCCTTAGAAAAGTTTTGGACCTGTTCTTTGGCTGGAGGAGCGGAGGGGGTAAAGTTTTTACCGCTGCCCGTTAAGGCTTTCCAGCTTCTGCCGTCGGGATCTACTCGGGCATCGGCTCCACCAAAGTTGGTCTTTTGAAAATCTCGGATGGCGTAGATGGTGGCTGGGCCACATTTGCCATCTTCTTTGAGTTTTCCGCCTTTTTTGTTGAGTAGTTCTTGGACCTTGATGACGTCGGCTTTTTGGTTCTCGCCTTTGTAGCCTACGGAGCCGCTGAGGCCAGCGGCTTTTGTGAGCGCATCGCTGGCTCCAGCTGAGGCCTGCCCCAATTGGCTTTGCAATTTTTGGATGCGGCCTTCAATCTCTTCTAGTTGGGCCTTTTCTTGGGCATCGATGACGCCATCTTGCATAAAGAGTTGGCGTAGCTTGGGCAGTTCCTGCTGATAGGTTTGCAGCGTCTGCTTAATGGTTTCTATTTGACTCATGGGAATGGTAAATAAAGGTGGTTTAATTTTGGCCCTATTAAATTACAAAAAATCTCTTGTTTTTGCCCTTTTTGAGACTAGATATACGATTTATGACAGGCTTAGGCTGTATTTCCTTGTTTTTTGAGAATGAGGAGCGGAGCGACGAATGCAATGCTGGGCGCTTTGGCCCCCAAGGCCAAAGGAGCCCAGCCCCCAGGCGGGGGCGGCCAAAGGGAAAATTAAAGCTGAAATGTAATATTTTGAGGACCTAATTTGCTGAGGCGCAGAGAAGGGGGTGGCTGCCGCCATCCGCCGGCCGGGCGCGCTTGGCGCGAGCCTGCGAAGCTTGAAGCTGCGGCAGCAGCTTGTAGCTTCGCAGTTGGGCGGGCAGGGCCTAGCGATGTGCAGGGGTGGCCGCAGGCCAGACCAAGCGGGCGAAGCCCGCGCAGGGCCGAGCGATCAGCGAGCTGCGAAACGTAGCGCCGCAAGGCGAAGCCGCAGCGGAGGCCCCTAAAAAAAAGAGAAGTACTGCTAAAAAGCAATACTTCTCTCCTATCTCGTTATGGATCAAGGCCTAATCTTGGGGGTTAAGATCTTGATTCTTAAATCGTTTTTGAAGTTGATCTACTGTTTTCGTCAATTCGGGTAAGCGACGAATGGCAGCCAATTCCTTAAAGCGGCTGTAAGCCTCTACTGCAGGAGCGCCCATATAGCGCTTGCCACCAGGAATAGACTTAGAGACCCCAGCTTGAGCAAGCAAAACGGCACCTTCGCCAACAACCAAGCCCTTAGAAATACCCACTTGTCCGTAAATAGTGACAAAATCTTGGATAATGGTTTTGCCCGCGATTCCCGTTTGGGCCGCAATCAAGCAATGTTTGCCCAAAACCACACCATGGCCCAAATGCACCTGATCATCTAATTTACAGCCTTTACCAATATGCGTATCGCCAGAAACCCCGCGATCAATGGTACAAGCTGCCCCAATACGGACATCATCCTCAATCACCACTCGGCCAATAGAATGCCAAGGCTTATAACTGCGGTCCTCCTCTAGATGGTAATAAAAAGCATCATTACCAATTACAGAATTAGAGTGGATTTTCACTCGATTGCCAATCACCGTATAATCAGAAATCACGGCATTGGCCCGAATCAAGCAATCTTCGCCAATCACGACATGATTACCCACAACAGCACCTGCCTCGATCACCGTCCCTTTGCCAATTTGGGCCGTGGGACTAATTTGGCTGCTCATAGGCGTAAAAGGCAAATACTTTTTGGCCAAATTATTATAGGCCTCAAAGGGGCGTTCCACCACCAAAAGGGCCTTATTCGGGGGACAATCTACCGCCTGATCAATCAGAATAGCCGAGGCCGTAGAATAAATAGCTTGAGTATAATACTTCTCATTATCGACGAAGATCAGGCTGCCTTTACACACCTTGTGAATTTCGTTGAGATGAGTAATTTCTACATTGGGATCTCCGATGAGTTTGGCGCCTAGCATATCTGCTAGCTCAGAGACGAGAATCGATTCCGCAAGTTTCATTGATTTCCAAATTTATTCAGGAACAGAAGGCCCCATAGGGCTAAATCACCCAAAGTTCGTTAAAATTTGAAGAAAGCACTAGCCCTTGGGGCCCTTTTCTATAATCTCTTGATAAATAACTGTCCCCAAATCCCAAACCCAATTATGTTTTTGCAAACTTTCTGCATCGAGCAAGCGGCCATAGCCCTCATAGACGGGCTGCTGGGCCAACTGTTCTAACTCTTCTTTGGGCAAGATAATTTTGAACAAACAAAGCTTAAACTCCTGAATACTTTTGATCTTGAACTGCCCAATAAAAATAGGCGGCTGCTCAGGTTGCCAGCGCAACTCTTCTTGCAGCTCTCGGTATAAGGCAATTTCTGGGCTTTCATCTTCGGCCTCTACAGCCCCACCCCAAACCGATAAGGCCAGTTGCCATTGCGACAGCGGATAAGTTTCATCCTTTTGCTGCACAAAAAATAATTGCTGGTCCGAACTACAGATAATGGCGCCAACGCCAAGGTGAAAAGAAGTCATTTTGAGGGATTACTGTCGATATTCTTCATCTAATGTTTTTCCATCTTTATTTTTCCATGCAGTCCAACCATTCGTGCTACTCCCTATACAAAATTCAGCAGCAGTACTTGGACTAGAAAACAAGTAATCATCTTTTAAGATCAATACCTCGTTTTCTTCCCTCACATACTCTTGTATCATTTTATTCCGTTTTTCAGACCATGCAAATGAAGGTGATGTTTCTTTACTTAAAATACTCCCCTTTAAAACTGTAAAACCATTTTCATCATAAAATCCCTTGGCATCTGATTGTCTTCCTTTTGTATAGAAAAGCTTCAAACTATCAGTAGCCTCACCTGCAACTCTAAATACGCTATATCCAATAAATGACATAATGAACTGAACATCTCCAAAAAAATCATTTAAGGTATCTATAATATGTCGTTGTAACTTTGGCTGTCGAGGGACTTGCTTATTCTCTTTTGTATCAAAAACATTGGCCTCGCGAGCTTTTTGAATTGCCAAGTATTCCAGAAAAAGTATATCCGCTTTATTTAACGTCCCTGCTTGAGATGTAAAAACTAGGGCTTTAGTCCAAAACTGTTTAGTTTGATTATGACTATAAATTCTAGAGAAAAAATCATCCGTTTGCCCAATGTACACCTTAGGCTTAACACCCTCATTATCATCATCTAACAACAGATACAAACAAGGTGTATCCAACAATTCGCTCAATAGGTCTTTTGCTTTTTTCGTATCTGCCCTTGGAATAACAAAGCCCATAATTGTTTTATTGCTTAACTGCAAGCTCTGTATTCCTTTAGGTGTTCCCTCTATAAAGTGTGTAATAATTGTTTGTCCCATCTGTTTATTTTTTTTCGTTAGAAGACAGCTCAACATATAAATTTATTCATAAAAAACATTATTTTTTTCTCCAAAACATCTTGTAGTGTCCTTCTAAACTGCACAAAAAATAATTGCTGGTCCGAACTACAGATAATGGCGCCAACGCCAAGGTGAAAAGAAGTCATTTTATGGGATTGAATGGATGAGTGATAGTATCATTTGATACTATCAAGGTAGTTTTAAGTAAATCTTTCTAGTGCTTTTAAAGGTCTATTTCAGAAACAAACCGATACTTTGTCAAGCGTTTATCTCCCTGTTTTTCTAAAACCCCTTCTTCCACAGCCCACTTCAAATCTCTACTTGCGGTACTAAAAGCTGATCTAATGCCTCTAAGATAAGCCCTAACATGAATTCTATAAATAATGTTGATTGCCCTGTTTTATCAGACAAACTCAATACTTTATAGTACTCTTCTTGATTTTCCTTAATCAAACTTTCTACAGGCAAGTATTCAAAAACAGGATATTTTTGCATTAAAATAAGCGTCTGCCATAAACGCCCCATTCGACCATTTCCATCTAAAAAAGGATGGATAAACTCAAACTCATAATGAAAAACACAGCTCTTAATGAGTAATACATCCTGATCTGTTTTAAGGTAATGGAAAAGATCTTGCATCAGTCCTCTCACCATATATCCAGTTGGAGCCAAATGCGCTACTTTATCCCCTTTCACAATGCCCACATTTTTTACTCTTAGCTTCCCCGCCCCGTCTATCAATCCAGCCATCAAAATAGCATGCGCTTTTTCTAAATCCGCTAACTTATTAGGATCAAATTTATCCAGCTGATCATACACTTTTATAGCATTCTGTACCTCTATAATGTCTTTTTGCGGAGCAATAACTCGCTTGTTATTTAAAAGCGCTGTAATCTGCTCTTCCGTTAGCGTATTTCCTTCTATCTCTAAAGAAGACTGTATGGTTTTGATGCGATTTTTTTTTTGTAATGCTGTCGCTGGCTTGTGTATATGAATAGCGTTAACCTCTCCTAAACGCTCGGAAATAGCCACAACTAACTTTAAGATTTTATCTGTAAGCTGATACGGTGGTTTCATACATCAATGCCTTAGTTCATGGTTTCAGTTAAATATCGTTAGCTCTGTTTTACAGTTTTGGTAAGTATGGCTAGCTTTCTTGTCTTCAATTAGGCATATTTTTCGTCCCATTCTTTAAACTTTGTATCAAAATCATTTCTAAATATATTGATATTAAAACATCTTCGTTCATTGTCATTTTTATTTGAATAGTTAATAGCATTATTAAATAAATCCTCCTTACCATTTATTTTTTCATCATAAAAATCTTGAGAACAGACCCAATTTTCACATTGAAACAATAGTAAATTAGTCAACTTTCTTTGCACCCTTTTCTCATACTCTTTAAAAAAAGTATTAAAATGCCCTTTTAATGCTTTTTCATCTTCTTTAAGGTATCCTTTTATCAATATTGACTTATCTTTATAGGGGAAGAACGAAGCAAATATTGAAGATAGTCTTTCTTTATCTCTTCCTGTCCTATACTCATGCTCTTGTATATCTTTAGTCGTCTCATAATCATATAAAGAAGACATTATTAAATCAGCTTTGCTAAGTTCTCGATATTCCAAAACGAATGATTGTGTATTTTGATTATAGTCTTGCCAAATAAACTTCTCCCAAAAAACTAAGTCATTTATTGCCTTATTTATTTGATTAACATTTTCTCTTAGCCATTCTTTCTTCTTTACATCACTCGTTTTCTTCTCTAAACAAGAAAACTCACTAACTAAAACTTTTTTTCGAAATAATTCATTATAAAATGTTCTCACTACAAATAAGAGAAGTATTCTATACTTTGTAAAATCAATTTCTGACGGCTGCTCTATTTCTGAAAACAAATTGGTGTCATGGTCATTACAAAAACAATTGAATGCAAAAATTTTATTTATTCCAATTTTTTGTAGCTGGAAAATAGGTGACTTAAACAAATTTATACCAATTTCCCAAAGATGATTGTCTGGAGCAATTGAAGAAAGAATACCATTCTTTTGAAGGATGTGAGAGTTAATTGATCTTTGGTTACATCCAGGGAAAAAGCAAGTATTTATCTCACCTATTGCCTTTTTTCTACACTTAACATTTATTTTAGCTCTTTCTATATCCTGTTTATTCATGTTATTCTTTAATAATTTAACGAAAATGCCAGCAAATTATAGCTCACTAGCTATTTACTACTTTTAGTTTAAAAGCAGTAAACTCATTTAAAATTTGCAACCTACTTCCCAATACAAAACTGCCCAAAAATATTCTCCAACAAATCTTCCACATCTACCTTGCCCGTAATTTCGCCCAAAGCCCGAAGCGCAGCTCGAATATCCATCGCCAGTAGGTCGCCACTGAGGCCCTCTTCTAAGCCCAGTAAGGCCGCATCTATAGCCTGATAACCTTCTTCCAATGCCTGATAATGCCGTAGATTGTTTACTGTGGTCCCTTGCTGATGAATTTGCCCCTCAACAACTAAATTGCGCAAGGCCGAACGCAGCTCGCCCAAGCCTTCTTTTTGCTTGGCCGAAAGCCGAAAATGATCGGCAGCTAAGGCTTGCCCTTCTTCCAATTGATCGCATTTGTTGGCCAATACCAAGACGGCCAAGCCCTCTCTGCGCAAACGAGCAAGGTCCGCCTCGCATTCTTCCTGACTCAATTGGCTGGCATCATAGACATAGAGCAAGACCGTAGATTGCGCAATTTTTTCATAGGTTTTTTCTACCCCAATGGCCTCAATTTGATCGCTGGCCTCCCGAATCCCCGCCGTATCAATTAGGCGAAACTGAATCCCATCTATGTTGAGCAGTTCTTCGATGCTGTCGCGGGTGGTGCCCGCTATATCCGACACAATGGCCCGCTCTTCATTCAATAAAGCATTGAGCAAGGTCGATTTTCCCGCATTGGGACGGCCCGCCAAAACGGTGCTTACCCCCTCTTTCAATACATTACCCAACTGAAAGGAGTCCATCAATTGCTTAATCATGGCCCGAATTTTCAAAAGGAGCGCCTCTAGCTCTTTTCTTTGCGCAAATTCCACATCTTCTTCGCCAAAATCAAGCTCCAACTCTAGCAGGGAAGCAAATTGCAAAAGCTCTTTCCGCAAGCCCTCAATTTGCTGAGAAAAACCGCCCCGCATTTGCTGCAAAGCCATCTGATGCGCCGCTTCCGAATCTGCCGCAATGAGGTCGGCCACGGCCTCTGCCTGGGCCAAATCCAATTGCCCATTGAGGAAAGCCCGCAGGGTAAATTCCCCCTCTTTGGCCAAACGCGCACCCGAACGCAAACACAAACTGAGCAAGCGCTGCTGAATATATGGCGAACCATGACAAGAAAACTCAATGACGTCTTCTCGAGTGTAGGAGGTTGGTCCCTTAAAAACTGAACAAAGTACCTGATCAACCCGCTGCCCCGCCTCATCATAAATGTAGCCCAAATGCAGGCTGTGACTGTCTTGCTGGCTCAAATCCTTGGCCCGAAACATCCCGTTGGCAATGCTAATGGCCGATTTGCCCGATAAGCGAATGACGGCAATGGCTCCAGCCCCAGCAGGGGTGGCCACGGCCACAATGGTGTCTTGTAAATCTAGGTAGTTGTACATTTTAACGCCTTTTTTTATGCAAACTCAAAAATACAGGCCTTTGGAGAAAAAGACTATTCTTTTCCCTTTTTTTTGATGTTTTGGGGCCTCCGCAGCAAAGCTGCGGCGGTTACTCCCTTCGGTCGTCGAACTGCGCCCTAAAGGGCTTGTTGTCGTTTATTCCCGTTGGTCATCGAACTGGCGCCTCTTCGAGGCTGGTTGTCGGGGCTCGCTAATTTTTTGGGGCCTCCGCTGCGCTCCGCTTGCGGCGCTACGTTTCGGGGCTCGCTGTTCGCTCGGCCCTGCGGCGCAAAGCGCCTTGGTCTGGCCTTCGGCCACCCCTGCACATCGCTAGGCCATTTTGAGCTAGCCCTGCGGGCTGCAGTAAATGAAAAATGCCCAGCCCAGCCTGAGGGCCTCCGCAAGGAGGTCTGAAAAGGGGTGGGTGGGCGGGTAAATAGGAGCGGATGAGGAGCGCAGCGACGAATGCCATTTTTGCGGTGTACAGGCGGCGAAGCCGCCGCAGGCTGAGCTGCCAGAGCAGGGCCGCCAAAGGCGGCAGACCCAGCGGGCAAAGCCCGCGCAGGGCCGAGCAGAACTGCGAGCTGCGGAGGGAGCGACCCGCCCGCAGGGCGGGGCAGCCCCAAATAATCCATCTTCTAGCCTTATTGCTCCAATCTATCAGGACAAGATATTTCTTTCAAAAAAAAAGACCTCTAAGCCTAAGGCTTAGAGGTCATATCATTTCCGCTCTAAAAAATTAGAGTTTCAACTTCAAGGTCAAAGAGTGAGTACCTTTGAACACCTGAGTATACTCATAGGCATAATCAAAGGCAATTTTCTTAGCAGAGCCTTTGCGGAGAGGAAGCTCAGCAGTAACGCCAGCAGTCAATCCACCCGAAGCAGTGCTAGAAGTTTCAGCGTTATACATATCCCCTTCATAACGGAAAGCAGTACGTGCCATAAACATTTCCTTAAAGGCATACTCAACGCCTACACCATATTGGTCGCGAGAGAAAGAGTTAGAAGTAAAGTTACCTACTGCTGTTAGGCGGTTAATCTTGCTACCGAGGTAAAAGTCATAAGACAATCCAATATGAAGCAATGAAGGCAACTCGTAACCTGCACCACGACTATTTACAGTTAGTGCAGTTGTATTATTAGGAGCGACCCCTACAAAGGCTAAACCATCTCCAGAATAAGACATCTTAGTTCCGATATTACGAAGAGCGACACCAAATTTAATTTGACGATCAACACCTGTTACATATTGTACACCAGCATCAAATCCTACACCAGTAGCAGAAGCATTGGCGATAGATTCTGATACTACGCGGACACCAAAACCAACAGAAACTTTTTCATTCCCTTCTTCATCTTTAAACACATAGCCATAAGAAAGACCAATATTAAAAAATGAAGGGCTAAAAGTAGTAATTCCACCAGGCTGATCAACGGTAGTTAGAGGAATATCACCAAAGCCTACAGACATCAGTTCTACGCCCAAAGCACCATTGTCACCAATTTTCTGGACTAATCCAGCGGCATTCAGGCTAATGCCAGTTCCTGCCATATATTGAGTATGACCTAATGCCACCTCTGTTTTTCCTGAGATACGGCAAATCCCAGCAGGGTTAAAGCGAAGTGCTTCTACCCCAGTTACACGAGCAGCCACCAAACCATTTAGACCAGCAGAACGGGCCCAAGGATTCATGATCAACTCATAGGCACCGGCTTCCCCTTGTCGATCCGGATTTCCTGCTTTTGCTGTGGGCGAAGTAGCCAAAAAGCTAAGGCAAAAAAGGCCCACAAACAACAAAGAAGTATATTTAGTCATGCTATGAAATCGTTTAAAAGGGTTTTGCCCCCTCTGGATTAGAGGGAGCAAAACAAAAATAAATCACTAGAGTTTTTGAGCATCAAGTGCACGGTTGATAACAAAGCTTTTTACCACTTTCTCACCAACACCCTTCACTACAACATGGATGAGGTATACCCCACTACCTACAGGAACACCAGCTTGGTTCTTGAGGTCCCAGTTGAGAGAGGTAGTTACCTGAGTTTCAATATCACCACTACCAAAAGCACCAACGCGAGCAATACCACTACGCACCTCTGCATTGTAGTCTTGAGCCACATTGTAATGACGAACTAGGCGTCCTTCAATAGAATAGATATTTACTTCGCAAGTAGCAGGCAGGTTCGTAATTTTCACTACGTTCTGAGTTTCTGTCTGCTCATATTCAGAGTAAGCATAATAAGGGTTAGGAACTACACCGATAAGATCTAGAGCACTTTCAGCTGTGGCTTTGTCTTCCTTAGTAGGAGCTAAGCCAGTGAGATCAAACTCATAAAGTGGATAACCTTGGTTATCATTAGTGGCAGCATAGATTTCATATGGAGTAGATACACGCAACTTGAAAGTCACTTTAGAGGGTGGTACGTGCCCACCTATTTCAGCAACTCCAGCATTGTTAAGCATACTTGTTCCTGGAGCCATATACATGAATGTTCCCCAAACAAGGTGATCTCTTAATGCTTTGTAAGGTGTGGCAAAAACACCAACGCTTACTTGGTCTGCAATTACAGCTGCACACTCATCATAAGCAGTATTTGTTACATAAATAACATGCTGACCACCATTTACAGTAGACATAAATGTATTGGCTGCGCCAAATACAGGGAATCCACTGCTAGGTGCTACTTGTTGCAAGTCAGTCGGGTTGAATAGCATATCGTTACCTGTAGCAGCAGCTGGGAAAGTATTAGCATCGAAGAAAGAACCGTCATAAAGAGAGTTTTCTCCAAAGTATACATTAAGACGCTCACCAGTTTCAACATCATAAGCAAAACCGGGGAACCAAGACATACCTGTACCAGCTTCTATCTGGCCTTCGATATTACGACTAGGCTCATTACGTTTCCAGTTCAATTGACCATAGTTACCAGGGATGCTAAGTCCAAGTGATTGGCTGTGATATATACTTGCAGACTCGACTACAATACAGCGGCTCCATTGACTCTTCTCTGGTGTAAGCACTACATTTACATTGCGAACATTGCTTAGTAACTGATCACGGTTTCCGGCTCTCCAAGTTTGGCAGAAAGTCAATGCATTTGAAGATAGAACAATTTGAGATGTAGAGAAGTAGTATTCATCTGTACGGAATACACAATCAGCTAGGCGAACGGGGTGCCAGCCACCAGCCATCTCCGAGTAATCTTGATCAGGATCTAATGACTGATCATCTTGAGCATTTCCAGTTTTCAAGATATCATTGATACCATTACCATCTTCAACGCCTTGGAACCAACCAGCATTGGTCTCATCTTCATAAACAGCAGCAGAGCCTACATATCCACTTACACCATTTGTACCAGGTGCAGGAATGTCTTCTACAAGCAAAGAGATACCCAAATCAGGAATATATTGCTCATAGTTAACGTCTAGAGGCTGATAAGATGACCATACCGATGAAGGATCATTAGCATCTTTAAGTAGCCAGAAGAGAGAATCTGACAAAGAGGTAACACCAGTAGGAGGCTGAGGAGTTACAACAATACTTCCATCAGCAGTAGTATCATAGCGGAAAGTATAATTTTCATCGCTAATGTATAGTTGAAACTGAGCAGCAGGAACACGCAAAGGATCAACAACTTTTACATTTACAGGGCCTTGACCTGCGGCATAAGTTACACGACCGATACGTCCATTGTTCAATACATCAGCTTCTGCGGCAGCGGGGTCCTTAAAGTCAAGGAAGAGACCTCCTCCATTTCCTCTACCATCTACACGAGTGATTTCTGGACCATCTCCATAAGAAGAATTCAAAACTACACCGTTGTATTCAGGGTCATTAGGGCGAGGTACTGCGGTATACACACGGAAGTTACGACGACCTTGTAGGTAAGGAAGGGCTTGTCCTGTGTTTAGAGTAGGATCATAAGCCTGATACTCATTATGTGCATAGGCAACTACACAGAAGTAATAAGACTTATGGTTAATAAGCTTTGTAGTTCCTTCCGCAAATTCGTCTGTAGTAATGTTGAAGGTATGCTTAATTCCCTCATCAGCTCCATCTACCATAATAGAAGGGATAAATGCTTGTACATCTGGATCGCTAAATGCACTCCAGTTTACAATCTTCCCGATAGAGTCACGAAGGTCCACCTGACGGATAAGACGTGCTTTTTCAGGATCATCCAATTCTGTTACAGAAATGTTCTCGTTAACTACCTGATATACTTTATAACCTTGGAAGGTATAAGTAGTATCAGCAGTATTGCGAAGAATAGCTGGAGACTCAGAGTAATTAAGTTCGTAGTTATTCTGAGCAGGAACATAGCTTAAGTTCAAAATCAATTCATTTTCGAGTTCCACGACATCCATATAAGGTGCATCGGGACCATCAGTGATTTTGAAACAATCATCGAAAAGGTTTTGTGCCAAAACATCAGCCTCCACCAATTCAGTTAAAGCAGGACAAGGATAATCTGGAATTTCGGGAACCCAAACTACACCAGAAATCAATTCGTTTACTGCACCAGGAGCCAATAAGAAGGGACCAGAAGTGTGTAAGAAACGATAGTCATTACCTGTAATTCCTTCCTCACACATAGACCATACACCTGTTCCTGATTCGTTCGGGAAAGAATAAAACACATAGGGGAATTTATCAGCTGTAGCACCATTATCTCCAGTTCCACCACGAGAGATAGGACGTCCATCTAACCAAAGACCATCCATAAGACGGTAATACTGAATAGCACTATTCGGGTTACCACGGATAGCGTCATTGGTGTTTTCATAGTAAACAAATGAAGAAAGACCTAACTCAGTACCTGTAGAATCTAGAGGCCCACGGAAGTAATCTACTCCTAGAGCGGGTATTTGGGTAGAACCATAACCTACAGCGTCATTGCCACAAGTAGCGTCATCATCTGCATCTGCATTGTATACATAGCCCATACCCGTAATAGTATCTACACCAATATAGTCATCATTATAACAACCCAAATCAGGATCAGACCAAAGTGAGAAATAGGTATCATTTAGGCTCAAGTTGTTTCTGTTAAGCAACTTGTAACGATAGAAAGTCATGTTGTTAATGGCATCAGTAGTACGGTAGCCAAAGGCTAGACCATGTACTTCCATAAACATGGGTTGGCCATTTGTATTTGTATGGATATTACCATTATCATTATATACCCACCAATCCATTTGGTCAGCATATACGGGATTGAAATAATCCTTGGGACAGCCTACAACCTCAATTACGGGGTGGTCACCATCATAGGGATTATAAATACCATCTTCCTTTCCTACAGGCTCAATAAAGGGAGCGAGTTCTTGATCGGGAAGATCAAATCCATAAATTTCTGCGAAATAGGGGTTACCTCGACCGGGCCAGCCCAAGATATTTCGGGCGGGGCGGTTATCGATAGATTCATCGGGTTGGCCAGTAACGGCATCAGGCTCGAAATAGTCGGCACGGAGAGCGTCAATTTCAGAACCATAAACCTCGAAGAAGCGGTCCCATTTTTCACAATCTGTTTTTTCAATAGTACCCGTATTCACGTCTAGAGGACCAGTCCAATAATCGTTACCCGTTTGGCGGTAAGTTTGGGCGGCGAGAATAAGGTTCCCCCCATCATCGAAAGCGCCTAGCCAGATACCACCAGCAAAGAGTGAAGATACTTCTGGTTGGCCAGAAGCTGGGTCTACATTCGGAACGATATAGCGAGCTCGGTCACCATCCCACCAGAGGTCACCACCTGTACGGAGGCGAGCGCGGACGTTGTTAATATCTAGATCGCGTTCTGAGCGAGCTTCGATACAAGCAGCACGATAACCGTTGTTATTGGTGCTATTGGAGCTATTGCTATTACCTCCCACAAAATTCCGGTCTTCAATTGCCCAGATAGAGCTGGCAGTGAAGAGGAATAGCACGAGTGTGGAGAAGTTTTTCAATCTACTCATGTTTGCAATTATTTTAATAAAAATGATTCATTTTAGACAGAAAGCCAAGCTTGAGGTTTGTGTTGAAATTGGGCTCTAGGCAAAAATGGCCTAGCGATGTGTAGGGGGGCGGCTTAGCCGCAGACCGAGCTGCCTTTGGCAGCGAAGGGCCGAGCGAACAGCGAGCCCCGAAACGTAGCGCCCGCCGAAGGCGGGAGGCCCCAAATCAGAACAAACCTCAATATTGGCAAAAACTAAGAGTTGGTTTTAGAAGCTAAAGCGAGCCCCCAAGAAAATCCGACGAGGACGTGAGATATTGAAGGGGTCACGCATACGAAGGTTGTACAACAACTGATAAACCTGAGCGCGTGAAGCAAGTAGGCCTAGACCTGGGCTTTCGTCAATAGTCAAGAAACCATCTTCGGTAGCGCTACCCGTTACAGGGTATACATCAAGTATGTTCTGTGTGTTGAACAAGTTTTGTACACGTACGTAAACGTTTGCATAAATAGGGTTATCGCTATTTTTGCCAATCACGATATCGCGATCGAAGCGAAGGTCTACGCGGAAATTCCAAGGCATACGAGCACCATTCACGCTTCCATCTGTTTGCGCATTTGTAAAGCTAGTTCCGATACCACCAGGGACGAGTTTGCGTGTGTAAGGTGTACCAGAGCTAAAGTTGAATGAAAGGTTCGCACCTGTATTTTCGAAGAGATCAAACTTGCCAATTTTTGGACCGTCATATTTCTTGCCTTCACCGTAGCGGTAATCAAATAGGAAGAAGAAGGTATGACGTTGGTCAAAGTCAAGTGGGAAGATATACTTGAGTTCTTCTGCAGCTACAGCCAATGAAGAGGTTGGGCTAGAGCCTGTACCTTCTGCAAACTGTAGGGTATAGTTGGCCAAGAAACGGAAGTTCTTAACACGGCGCATATCGTACTCTACCTTAAGTGATTTTACAGTAGAGAAGTCATCATTACCAAAAGAAGTATAGGTAATGGGGTAAGCCATGATGTACTGACGAGCTTGAATTAGGTCACGCTCTTCACGATAAAGCAAAGAGAATTTCACCTTAGAATTGTCAGACACCTTTTGTTGGTAACCTACTTCGTAGTTAATGGTTTTTTGTGAGCGAAGATTGGGGTTTGACATCAAATCCTTGTTCTCACGGAAGTTGAAGTAAGTAAGTGCAGTAGCCAAAGTAGCCTCTGGTGGACGCATTGCCAAGATATCGTAGTTGGCATAGAAGTTTGCATAGTCACCAATAGGAAAAGAGAAAGAGATACGAGGCATGATCACCAAACTAGGATCATAGTCGCTAAAAGACTGACTAGGATCATACTCTTCCCCTTGAGGGTCAATCTGTGCCGTATTGAATCCACGTAGAGCAGGTACAATAGTACTTCCTAGCTGAGTAGGAGTAGTTACAGGATTACCACTAGCATCATACCACTGCTCACCATCACGATAACCAACAACAGATGCATCAGGACTATTCTGATTTACATAGACGGCAAAGTCGTCACCAATGTTGGAAGGATGCGCAAAACCAGTTTGTTGACCAGCAGTATAACCTGAATTTGAGTTGGTAAACTCAGATGCCGTATAATATCCAGTTACAGAGTAGGGATCATTCAACACTTTTGTATTGGCATCATAGCTATCAAAGCGTACACCGACACGGAAGATGATATCATTATACTTGAACTTATCCTGAATATATCCAGCTGCATAAATAGGAGCAAAAGGAGCTACAGGACGAGTTTTGCGACCATTAGCATCTTCCGCAGTAAAGAAGTCATCAAAGGTAGTACTTGTTCCCAAAGAATTACCTAGGTAATCATATCCATAGTAACTAACCAACTGTTGGCTACCCAAAATAAGTGTGGTTGGTTCAAACCAAGCCAAATCCATATCACTGGGGTCCATTTCATGAACATTAACCCAATCCTCAGGATTCTTACCCATAAAGCTACGGATGTTCTCTCCGAAAGCACTCATAGATACTGGCTCATCATTCTCATCCGCACGAATGAGTGAGTTATTTTGAATGTAGTAACGCTGTGTAGAAGGATCAAAGAACTCTACAGGGTTTCCATTAGCATCCAACACAGGATTACTAGCATCAGCAGCATTAGAAATATGCGAGTTGGCCGACTGATCAGCCAAGGTCCACAAACTAAATGGAGACATGCTGTAAGAACGGAATATCCGCTGCTCATAGACCAAACCAGCTTGAAGAGAGTGACGAATTTTTCCGCCATTGGTTACCAAATCAAAGTTGGTCTTGAAGTTAGCACGCATCTGACTAGATTGGCTTTTGCCTACACCATTGCCAGTAGAATATGCATTGTTAAATAGACTATATATAGTAGAGTTAGAAGAAGTGAAACGTCCATTGATCACCTGCATCTGCTCCATATCTGTAATCGCATCAAAGTCTACTACTTTGTTGTAACGAGACAAGCCATCATCATAACCAAACTGACCCGCATCAGTATAACCATCAAATGTTACTTGGTTAAAAGCATGTCCCTGTACTTCTTCTGTACCCAAAGTATCACCAGCAGAGTTGATGATGTAGTTTGTATCTACAACACCAATTACAGGCGTAAGACTACGACGAATCTGCCCTACATACCCATATTCCCAATAACGATCCTCAAAACGAGAGTCATAATTAGAACTATTACTTTGTGTGTAATCTAGCTGAACCTCATAGCTGAAGTTCTGGAATACAGGCTCTACAGCAGTAGAATCTGCATCAGCTCCCGCTTTGTAAATTGTACTAGAAATAGTATGACGAGCACGACCGTAAACACGGAATACACTGCTCTTTACATAAGGATTGAAATCAGAGTTTAACAAACGATTCAATGTAGAAGGTGAATACCCCCAGTTGAATGAACCCTGACCACCAGCAACCAAATAAAGATCATTGCTAGGCTTGTAATCAATCTTAGCCGTCAACAAACCAACAGAGTTACGTCCATTAGGTCGTACATCTACCTCTACAAGATCGGCCTCTGTAATTGTTTCTGCATTAGGCACAATTGCACCATCTACAAGCAATAAAGGATCATTCAAAATGCTACTGAGCTTCTCATCCGTTAAACGGAAAGATCCCAACGCAGACGGACGAGAATCCAAGTTTGTCGCATAACGACCCGCTACGCGATAACCCAAAATAGCCTTGCGCTGAGGCTTGCCATCCTTTTTCAAAGTATCTCCACTAGGACTCAACTTTACCTCTGTCATCAATGGTCCACCCAAACTAAAATCAATAGTTGTCGCACCAAAAGCATCCAAAAACTGCGAAGTCTCTACCTGAATTCCTCCAGACATCTGCGCAGATGGTCCCTTTGTAATAATGTTGGTAATCGCTCCAGTCGCATCACCAAACTCAGCAGGTACACCAGATGTAATTACCTGCACCTGGTCAATCTCCGTTTCAGGAATAGATGCACCGCCAATAACACGTACACCATCCACATAAACATCATTCCCAGAACTACGAGCACCATTCGAGTGGAGCTCCTCCCCCTCGTCTTTCTGGTTTACACCAGCCGTAGTGGCCGCAATACTAGAAATGTTACGAGTAGCCAAACGCTCAATATCTTCTGAACCCAAGGTCTGACCACCTGTAGTATTATCCGTCTCAATCAAAGGAATGCGATAACCTCGAACAACTACAGTCTCTTCTGCAATCGAATCTAAATTCGCTACCAAATCATCATCCAAATAATCTACATTTAATTCTACCGTCTGGCCAATTTTTACAATTACGCCCTCGGTTTTTAGCGTCGGATAACCCACATAGGTCACCACTAGGTCATAGGTTCCTGCCTCAATTTGAGCAAAATTGTAAAGGCCGTCGAAGTTGGTAGATGTTCCCCGAATCAATGCGTCTTCTTTATACAAAGCCACATTCGCAAACGCTAGGGGTTCCCCGTTCTCGTCCTTTACTTTACCCTGCAGGTCTCCCGTGGTCTGGCCAAAAGCCACCACCGAGCCCACTGACAGGAGCAAGAGTAAAAGCATGTAACGAATCATAAGCACATAAACTTTAAAAGTGTTTGTAATGAATGTCTAAAAAATTTTCGGCTGAAGCCCTTAGGCTAGCATGCCAAAGTTAATAAATTATTTCCCTTGTTAAGAAAGAGTTACAATTTTCCAGTCTTTTATTGGCCCTTTAAAGGCCCTTCTCCAAAAAAAATCAATTTTTTTACTATTCTTTTCTTGTGGGGCCTCCGCTGCGCTACGCTTGCGGCGCTACGTTTCGGGGCTCGCTATTCGCTCGGCCCTTCGGCAGCTTCGCCGCCTCGGTCTGGCCTAAAGGCCACCCCTACACATCGCTAGGCCGTTTGGCCTCCGGCCAAGGGCCGCTTCACTCCCCTCTAAAACCAAAATCGGCGCAGTCCTTGCACTGTAATTGGGTTTTGCCCAGCTCCTAAATTCGAGCTGCTTTTGATAAGATGCGCATTAAGAGCAATTTGGCTAGTCGCTCCTTAGATTCTTTTGTCCATCCCGCTACATGCGGACTCAAAACAACCTGCGACATCCCCCCCAAACGACTATACAATTCCCGCTCTTCATTAGTATATAAAGCCGTTTTCTCTTGCTCAAATACATCTAAGGCCGCCGCCGAAATAATTCCCGACTCTAAAGCCCCTACTAACGCCTTTATCGGTATGATCTTCCCCCTAGAACTATTTAATAGGACCAACGGACGCCCTCCCCGCAATTCTGCTAACCACTGCCAAAATGCCGCATCCATCCAACCTATCGTCTCTGCCGTAGCCGGCAAATGTAAACTCAATATGTCTACCTCCGCCAATAACTCCTCTAATTCCGTCTCCCCAGGATAAGCCCTCTGGTATTTATCATAAACTAAACACCCTAGCTCAAAACCAGCCAAACGCCGCCAAAACGCCCGCCCAGTATAACCAAATCCCAATATCCCCAACTTCTTGCCCTTGAGCTCCCAACCTCTAGCCGCCTCCCGATCCCAAGCCATATTCCGCACTTGCCAATCCCCCAACCGAAGCCGATGGGCTAACATTAACAACATCCCCAAAGTGTGCTCAGCTACCGCATCACAATTGCCATCCGGCGCCCTATGCACCAAGATGCCCCGACGATCAGCCTCCTCCAAATCGATAATCTCTAATCCAGAACCCAAACGCGCTATAAATTCTAAGTTGGGCCCAGCCGCCAAAAAAGCCGCATCAGCAATGATTTTACTATTGATGACCAAACCCACATAAGGCGCCAAAATCTGCCGCACTTCCGACAAACTGGCCTTGGGCCGATAATCACAAGCATATCCAGCTGCTGTTAACCCCTCTATCAATAAGGAATCTACCGCATCCGTGATGAGTACTCTCTTTTGCATATTGGACGTTTTGGCGCCCAAGATACAGTCTTTTCCGCTTTTTGCTAAAAGTTGTTTGGAAAAGGTCCAGATAAGGACACACAAAAATAGCCTGTCTGCCAAGCATTGGCAAAAGGCATAAAAAAGCAGCAAGGCAGCTCACTAGCTACGATGCTTGTCCACAATGTTCGTCAAGGAAATAAAATCTTCAAGGCTCAGCTGCTCGGGCCGCTGCTGAAAAAACGCATCCTCAAATAAAACCTCCTTAGGTAGGAAAGGCTTCATCGTATTGCGCAACATTTTGCGGCGCTGGCCAAAACTAGCACGGACTAAGGTTCGGAAAAGTCGCGTGTCACAACCTAAATCTAAGTAATTCTCTCGCCTTTTCAAAGCAATGACGCCAGAAAATACTTTGGGCGGGGGATTAAAACTGCCCGGCTTGACCGTAAACAAATAATCTACCTCATAAAAAGCCTGCACCACCACCGATAAGGCCCCATATATTTTAGAACCCGGCTTGGCCGCCGCTCTTTCCGCCAACTCCCGCTGAAACATCCCCACAACCTCCGGCACTAAGGCCACATTGTCTACGGCCTTAATCAATATCTGCGATGAAATATTATACGGAAAGTTGCCAATCAAACGAAAAGGCCGCCCATCAAATACAGTGGTAAAGTCTAATTTCAAAAAGTCTTCTGCAAAAACTGGCAACTGAGGATAATGCTGGGCCAAATAACTCACCATGTCATTATCCGCCTCTACCGCTTTTAAATCCCAGTCTTCTTGCAAAAGATATTGCGTGAGCATACCCATCCCTGGCCCTACTTCTAATACCTCTTTAGGCCCCTCGACTATCAAACTCTTGGCGATCCGCTCCGCAATAGGCCCCTCCTTCAAAAAGTGCTGGCCAAATGATTTTTTTGCTTTCAACTGTTTTCCTGTATTTGTGAAGCCCAAAATTACGCTTTTATCTCGGATACACCAAATTAGAGCACTAGACCGAAGCAGTTCACCTCCAGACCGAACTAGTTCACCTCCAGACTAAACTTTTTCCCTTTTTGATTTTGTTACATTATTTCTATTTTTAACAATTCCCTAACAACTAGGGCCAAAATCCCTGTTTCTGCAGCCTAAAGGCCGCAGGGCCAAGCTGTAGATTTCAACCTACAGGCTTCATTGGAGAAAGGCGAAGGCATTCGATTTTCAGGTCTTGCGGCTTTTAAACTGCAGGCCAAGGGGTGGCTAAATCTTAGCTAATCTGTTCCGAAATTGGCTGCGGGTTAAAACCCGCAGGTCTATATATCCATCCTACAGGCCCGAAGGGCCGCAGGCCTAGCGATGTGCAGCAGTGGCCCAAAGGGCCAGACCAAGGCGGCAAAGCCGCCGCAGGGCCGAGCGAATAGCGAGCTGCGAAACGTAGCGCCGACGAGCGAAGCGAGGCGGAGGCCCCAAAACAGCAGCGAGCCCCGAAACGACAACAAGCCCTTTAGGGCGCAGTTCGACGACCAAAGGGAGTAACCGCCGCAAGCGTAGCGCAGCGGAGGCCCCAAAAAAAAAAAAGACCCCTTCCAAAAAGGAAGAGGTCTAAGAGGGAGCTTTACATAATTCTACGATAAGAAGATAGTATATATATAATATCCCCCTATGGCCAAGGCTATTTTTTGAAAAATGCCTTGACTTGCTCGGCCACATAAGCGAGTTGCTCGGCCTCTAGCTCCGAATGCATGGGCAGAGAAATAACCTGCTGGCAAAGCATTTCGGTATTGGGCAGTTCGGCCTTGGCCTTGCGGGCAAAGCCCTCAAAAGCGGCTTGTTCGTGCAAAGGCAGCGGGTAGTAAATCATGCTAGGCACCTCAGCCGCCTGCAAATGCGCTTGCAAAGCATCGCGCTGATCGGCGGGGACCAAAAGGGTATATTGGTGGAAAACATGGCTGCTATAAGGCGCGCGATAAGGCGTTTGGACCTCCTCAAGATCGACAAAGGCCGCATCATAGTAGTCCGCAGCTTTTTGACGAGCAGCCGAAAACTCATCTAGGGCCTTGAGTTTTACATGCAAAAGGGCCGCTTGAATCCCATCTAGGCGAGAGTTCACCCCTACCCTATCGTGATAATAACGGCGATTTTGGCCATGGTTGGCAATCATGCGCAACTTATCGGCTAGGGCCTCATCATTGGTAAAAATGGCACCGCCATCGCCATAAGCGCCCAAGTTTTTGGAGGGATAAAAAGAGGTGCAGCCAATATGGCCCAACAAGCCCGTCTTTTTCTGCTCGCCATTGGGGAAGCTATAATCGGCCCCAATCGCCTGCGCATTATCCTCTACAATATAGAGTTGGTGTTTTTCGGCCAGCTCAATAATCGGTTGCATATCGCAGCTTTGGCCAAAGAGATGCACGGGCACAATCACCTTAGTTTTGGGTGTAATGGCCGCTTCAACATCCTCTGCGCGCAAGTTAAAGGTTTGGGGATCTACATCCACCATCACAATGCTCAAACGCAATAGGGCTGCCACTTCAGCCGTAGCTACATAGGTAAAAGAAGGCACAATCACCTCATCGCCGGGGGCCAAATCTAGAGCCATCAGCGCAATTTGCAAGGCATCGGTTCCATTGGCGCAAGGAATCACGGCCTTGGCCCCTAGGTATTCCTCCAAAGCAGCCTGAAAGCCCTTTACAGCGGGACCATTAATGTAGGCCGAGCTATCCAAAACCTCATGAATAGCAGCATCAATTTCAGTTTTAAAGCGGCGGTATTGGCTCTGCAAATCCACCATTTGAATCTTCTTCATCTTAAAATAATCTGTTTAACGATAATCGAGCAGGACCAAATCGGGCCGGCTCAATTTCAGGTAATAGCTATGTTTTTCGCTCCGCTCTTCGCCCGAAGAACGAAACTGCCGGTAGGCCCGGACCTCTATTTCAAAACAATCTGTTTTAGTTTCAATTTTGGGCGGCATCCGATAAGTAAAGCCCAAAAACTGCTGCCCATCCAACAACTCCTCCTGGGCTCGAATGCAGTCTCGAATCCGATTTCGCAAACGCAAACTATAAAAATCTAAACGATAATCGGGATGCAAGGCGGCCACCTCCGCCCTTGGGCTCTTAAATAACTCATCCATACAACGCCGATCAGAAAACAATCGGCAAAAATACGGATAGCCCCAATAAACAAAATCTGGATCTTCATGGACCACTAAACAAATGCCGACCAAAGCCTTACGTGGCGGATTATTCAAACGAGCCTGCACAAACTGCTGGGCAGATCGCAGCTGAGCCAGGTCCAAATCTTTCCCTTTGGCCAAGCGAGACAGTCGAAAACGCTTTTTCCAAAATTTCCACATCTGTTATTTTTTTTAGGGGCTGCCCCTCCCTTTGGTCGGGTCGGGCTGTTTCGCAGCTCGCTGATCGCTCGGCCCTGCGCCGCCTTTGGCGGCTGGGTCTGGCCCTTCAGGCCACTGCTGTCCATCCCTCAGCCGAGTCGCTTCGCTCCTTTGCGGCGGCTTTGCCGCCTGTCTACTGCAAAAGAGGACCAATTCTATGGGCAAGATACAACCGTGAGCAAGAGAATCCAAAGAATAATTCTCCCTTTTTATCGGCCTTGGAGTTGGAATTTTGGCCAAAATCAAAACTTTTTGTTGGTTTTGTTTTCCATTTTGAAACAATTTGTTTTAAATTTGCTTTTGTAATGCAGGAAACGCATACAAATTGTCTCTACCAACAAAACAAGCTCGATATGTCTCAGTCTAAACTACCACAGCTGCCCGCCCCTATTCGTCAACGTATTCAATTAGGTTGGAAAAAAACCCAAGATTACAGCCGCAATGGCTGGGTCCGTTTGGGGTTTATGGGCCTACTTATTTTTATGCTCTCGCAAAGAGAGTTCAGTTTTCATTTTTCTATGGGCGAAGCCGCTGCCCAAGTGCCAACAGCCATGAATAGCAGCATGCTACCCACAGCCATTTTAGCCAGCCAAAAAGAGGGGCCTCAAGAAAAGGCGGTTCCCGCTTCGGCCAAAACGCCCGCTTTAGATAAGCCTTGGTGGGAGCGAATTCGAGAAAAGAGTAAAGACATCAAACAAGGACTCAATTTGGCCAATGCGGCCACAGCAGTAGGTGCAGCCCTCACGGCTGAGGAGCAAAAAAAAGCGGCCCAATATTCTAATCTGGGTTTTGTACTTAATCCCACTTATGCCAAGCGACACGGCATTCCCCAAAATATTGTCCATGCAAAACTAGCTGTTTGCAAAGACTACATCCAACAATATCTAAAAACGGCCCAAGAAGAGGCTGAGCTCTTCAATATTCCCGTCAGTATTACCTTAGCTCAAGGCCTACTCGAAAGCAATGCGGGCCACAGCCGCTTAGCCAAAAATGACAATAATCATTTTGGCATCAAATGCCGCGCAAAATGTATTGGTTGCCGCTGCGCCAACTATACCGATGATAGCAAATACGATATGTTCCGCATTTTTGAAACGCCCTGGCGCAGTTTCCGCGAGCATAGCAAACTCCTTTCGGGCCAACGCTATAAGGCCCTCACTAAACTTGAGCGCAGCAATTATAAAGATTGGGCGCATGGCCTCAAAAAAGCAGGTTATGCCACCGATCCCAAATATGCCGAAAAGCTCATTGGTATTATTGAGTTTTTTGGTCTCGACGCCTACGATAAATAGTCTATTCTTTCTTTCCCATATTCTTTAGATCGCTAAATACTTCTGCTTATGTTTAAAATGGTCCAAAAGTACTTGGAGCGCATTGCCGTGCCCTACCAAATCCGAGAAAACAAACAGGTTTTTGATTTTGAAGTGGATGCCCCAGAAGGCCATTGGGCCTGTATGCTGCTCCTTTGTGGGCGCTCAGGCATTGCCTTTTATTCTGTTCTCCCCTTTAAAGTACCAGAAGAAAATCGCTCCGACTTAGCCCTCTATCTCATGCAAATCAATAATGAACGCATTTTTGGCAACTTTGAGCTCGATCAACAAACTGGAGAGGTCCGCTTCAAAACCTATATCGATACCGAAGCTCAACAATTATCCGAACGCATGCTAGACCGCTGCCTGCTCATCAATGTCTCTTGTATGCAAAAATTTCTTCCCCGAATTAAAAGCAAGATCAAACAACATAGCGCCCAAGCCGCCTAAACAAAATGGCTGAGCATGAAAAGCCCACTAAGGTTGACCTTAGTGGGCTTTTTTTGTTAAAACCAAATCACTCTCCTTCTTCATTTTTATCCAGAATTTGCCAATAGCCATTTTTACGACCGCCTTGCCGCTTCAATAGCTTCAACTCCTTTAATGCGTTCAAGTGTTTATCTATAGTTGTACTGCTAACACCTATTTTTTTGGCCATTTCAACCTTCGTACTCTTTGGGTTTTCTGCTATTAAATTTAATAGTGCAATTTGGCGGGCATCAAGGTCTTTTACCAACCCTTTTACCAACCCTTTTTGAGGTTCTGGTAATTGACTTTTGGGTAACTCAATCCTTATAAAGTTTTGAGAGAACTTAAAAATACGCCTCCACCCAAGCAAAAAAATAACTCCCCTTCCAAAGCGGAAAACCTAGGCCAACTCCTACATTTTGAAAAGGATTTTTACCTTTGTTTTAGTTAGCACAACTAAACAATTACGATTATGAGCACTTTGCTAAAATTTGATAAAAAACGACTATCCAAAAAGCGTTTGCTAGCCCTATATGAAGGTTTGCTCCGCCCCCGAATGATCGAAGAAAAGATGCTGGTTCTCTTGCGCCAAGGCCGAATCAGTAAGTGGTTTTCTGGGATTGGGCAAGAAGCCATCGCCGTGGGCATCACCAATGCCCTAGAAGAAGATGAATTTATCTTCACTATGCACCGCAACCTAGGTGTTTTCACTAGCAGAAATGTCCCCCTAGAACGCCTGTTTGCCCAATGGCAAGGCAAAAACCTAGGCTTTACCCAAGGTCGCGACCGCTCTTTTCATTTTGGTAGCCCCGAACACCACATTGTGGGCATGATTTCCCATCTCGGCCCCCAATTAGCCTTGGCTGGCGGCGTTGGCCTTGCCCATAAACTCGATCAAGAACAAAAAATTGCCGTGGCCTTTACCGGAGAAGGCGGCACCAGCGAAGGAGATTTTCACGAAGCCCTCAATGTGGCCGCAGTCTGGAACCTCCCCGTCCTTTTTGTCATCGAAAATAATGGCTACGGCCTCTCTACCCCCACTAGCGAACAATACGCCTGCAAACATCTAGTCGATCGGGCCAAAGGCTACGGCATGGAAGGCCACCGCATCGATGGCAATAATATTTTGGAGGTCTACCAAAAAGTAGACAAACTCGCCAAATCAATGCGCAAAAATCCCCGCCCCATTCTACTCGAATGCGATACCTTTAGAATGCGCGGACATGAGGAAGCTTCCGGAACAAAATACGTTCCTCAAGAACTAATGGACCACTGGGCCAAAAAAGATCCTCTCCATAATTATGAAGCCTTTTTGCTTGAGGAAAAACTTTTGACAGAAGAGGAAATCAAAACGCTCCGCAAGCAAATTAAAACAGAAATCGAGGCTGGCCTAAAGGTCGCTTATGCCGAACCCGCCGTCCAAGCCAATACCCAAAAGGAGTTAGACGACCTTTTTGCCCCTAATCCCTACCCCCCCCAACAAGCTCCCGAACATGGCCCAAAAACCGAAAAGCGTTTCGTCGACGCGGTCTCTGATGGGCTTCGCCAAGCCATGGAAAAACACCCCAAACTGGTCCTTATGGGACAAGATATTGCCGATTATGGCGGGGTCTTCAAAATTACAGAGGGCTTTGTCGAGCAGTTTGGTAAAGAACGTGTCCGAAATACTCCTCTCTGCGAAAGCGCTATCGTCGGCGCTGGCATCGGCCTCTCTATTAAGGGCCATAAAGCCATGATGGAAATGCAATTTGCCGATTTCTCTACCTGTGGCTTCAACCAAATTGTAAATAATGCCGCCAAATTACACTGGCGCTGGGGCCAAAATGTCGATCTCGTGGTCCGTATGCCTACTGGCGCTGGCACTGGCGCTGGCCCTTACCATTCTCAAAGCAATGAAGCTTGGTATACACATACCCCCGGCCTCAAGGTACTCTACCCCTCCAATCCCTACGATGCCAAGGGCCTACTTTTGGCCGCTTTTGAGGACCCCAATCCCATTATTTTCTTTGAACATAAGGCACTTTACCGCTCTAGAGAAGTAGTTCAAGAAATTCCCGACGATTACTATAGCCTAGAAATTGGTAAGGCAAAGCTAATCCGTGAAGGCCAAGCCGCTAGTATTATTACTTATGGCATGGGCGTGCACTGGGCCAAACGCTATGTAGAAGCCCAAAATCTAGATGTCGAAATCCTCGACTTGCGCAGCCTGCTCCCTCTAGATTATGAGGCTATCGCCGCCACGGTCCAAAAAACTAACCGCGTCCTTATTCTCCAAGAAGATTGCCTCTTCGGCGGAATCGCTGGCGAACTCTCAGCCCATATTTCCGAACATCTTTTTGAGTATCTCGATGCCCCCGTCCTCCGATTGGCAAGCCTCGATACCCCCGTCCCCTTTGCCACCGATCTAGAACGAAATTTCTTGCCCGAAAGCCGTTTGGCCGAAACGCTAGAACGTCTTTTGAATTATTAGGAGATTGTTTTTTTGGGGCTGCCCCGCCCTTCGGGCGGGTCGGGCTCTGTCGTGGCTCGCAGGTCTGCTCGGCCCTGCGCCAGCAAGCTGGCTGGGTCTGCGGCTTCGCCGCACCACTTTCCATCCCTCAGCCGATAGACCAGAACAATCAGGATATCGCTCAGCAACAAAATAGCTTTGAGGACAGCCCCAAATCTACCCACTCCTTTGATTAACAGCTTTGCCTTATGCAAATAGATTTTAACAACACTAAAATCGCTTTTGAGCGGTATTCTAATCGGCGCTTACAAAAAATGCGCTGGTTGTTTCGGGCAATGAGCCAAGACTGGCTCGTTGGATTGGGCAGCCGCTTCGGCCTTAAAGCCCTAAATTGGGGCCTCCCCGTAGAAGGCCTAATCCATAGCACAATTTTCGACCTTTTCTGCGGAGGCCGCAACCTACCCGAAACCCTAAAAGCCGTTCGAGAACTAAAGGTCTATGGCGTTGAAACGGTCCTCGATTATGGGGCCGAAGCTCAAGATACTGAGGCCGATTTCGACAAAACACTACAAGAGTTTTTAAAGACGCTCCGCTTTGCCGAAGAACAAGAAAGCCTCGAAATCATTAGCGCCAAGGTTACAGGTTTGGCCCAACATGCCCTCCTCGAAAAAATTACCACTGGCGAGATTCTTTCTGAGGCGGAGCTAGCCGCTTGGGAGCGCTCAAAAGAACGTTTACGCGTCCTTTGCCAAGCTGCCCTAGAGAAAAAAATGGCCATCTTTATTGATGCGGAAGACAGCTGGATCCAAGGCGCTATCGACCAACTAACCGATGAAATGATGGCCGAATTTAACCAAGAGCGTGTGGTAGTTTATAATACCTTCCAACTCTATCGACACGACCGCCTACAATTTCTCAAGGATTCTTATGAAAAAGCCCTAGAGGGCGGTTATTTGTTGGGGGCCAAAATGGTCCGTGGCGCTTATATGGAAAAAGAACGGGAACGCGCCCAAAAAATGGGCTATCCCTCTCCCATTCAACCCAATAAGGAAGCTACCGACCGAGATTATAATCTGGCGGTTCTCTTTTGTGTAGAACATTATGAGCGCATTGCTTCTTGTGTCGCCACACATAATCAGTTTAGCACAGCCTATCAGGTGGAGTTGATGGAGCAACAAGAATTGCCCAAACGCCACCCTCATCTCAGCTTTTGCCAACTCTATGGCATGAGTGACCAACTGACCTTCAATTTGGCCAAAGCGGGTTACCGAGTAGCCAAGTACATGCCTTTTGGTCCCATCAAAGATGTGATTCCCTACTTGATTCGCCGCGCCCAAGAAAACTCTTCGGTCAATGGCGAAATGAGCCGAGAACTACAGCTGATCGAGCAAGAATTAAAACGCCGAAAAACAGAAGGCTACTAGTCCAAATGAAAAAGAGGGAGCGCAAAGCGCTCCCTCTTTTTTTGGTCCAAATGGACCTTATTTAGCCGTTCTACAGGGCCGAAGGCCCGCAGGCCTAGCGATGTGTAGCAGTGGCCCGCAGGGCCAGACCCAGCCAGCTTGCTGGCGCAGGGCCGAGCAGACCTGCGAGCCCCGAAACGTAGCGCCTGCCGAAGGCAGGAGGCCCAAAAACTTCATCCTAAACCTGTCCGTACTTCCGTTTCAATTCAAAACTTTGGCCCAAATAAAGCTCCCGAACTTTAGGATCATTGGCCAATTCATGCGCACCTCCTTCCTTAAAAATATTGCCATCCACCATAATATAGGCTCGGTCAATAATTGAGAGGGTTTCGCCCACATTGTGGTCCGTAATCAAAATGCCAATATTCTTTTGTTTGAGCCGCCAAACGATGGTCTGAATATCCTCCACCGCAATGGGATCGATGCCCGCAAAAGGCTCATCCAACAAGATAAATTTGGGATTAACGGCTAGAGCACGCGCAATTTCCGTACGGCGGCGCTCGCCCCCAGAAAGAGTATCGCCATTGCTTTTGCGGACCTTATGCAAAGAAAACTCATCCAAGAGCTCTTCCAATTTATGGGCCTGCTCTTTTTTGGTCAATTTGGTCATTTCTAGTACCGCCTTGATATTATCTTCCACCGTCAATTTTCGAAAAATAGAGGCTTCTTGAGGCAGATAGCCCACACCTTTGCGGGCCCGTTTATACATGGGCAAATCTGTAATTTCTTCATCATCCAGATAAACATGTCCACTTTTGGGCTGGACAAAGCCCACCGTCATATAAAAAGTAGTGGTTTTTCCTGCGCCATTGGGCCCCAAAAGTCCCACAATATCGCCCTGAGAAACTTCTAAGGATACGCCTTTAACCACCATGCGGTTGCCGTATTGCTTAATTAGATTTTCGGCTCTTAATTTCATAATAGGTCTTAGAGATTAGTCATGAGCAAAAGGTCAATATCGGTATACTTGATACTGAAACGCTCACTCATATACTGATTGGTTAGGCAGCCTTTATACATATAAACGCCATTCCGAAAGCCAGCATCGGTGCGTAAAAGGGCCTCGATGCCCATTGTGCTACCCGATTCGCTAAATAAAGGGACCAAAATATTGCTAATGGCCGCCGAGCTAGTCCTTGGATAACGAGAAACGATATTGGGCACGCAATAATGCACCACCTCATGCTTAATAAAAGTGGGGTGCTCGTGCGTACTCAATCGAGAGGTGGCAAAACAGCCGCCTTGGTCAATACTCACATCGATAATCACAGCGCCAGGCTTCATTTGCTCCACGGTATCTTCGCCCACAATACAAGGTGTACGGCCCGTTTCTGAATGAATGGCCCCAATGACCACATCCGCCGATCGGATTTCGGCATACATCTCGGGCGAGCTAAAGGTGCCCGTATATAAACGATGGCCCAAATTGCTTTGGAGGCGCATCAATTTGCGGATATTATTATCAAATAGGCGAATTTCGGCCCCATAACCTAGGGCAACTCTAGTAGCCACCTCGGCCACTACGCCAGCGCCCAAAATGACTACCTTGGCAGGAGGAACCCCCGCAATTCCGCCCAACAAAACCCCTCGGCCATCTTCATTGTGAGAAAGCAAATCGGCTGCTGTTTGCATAGCCGAAACTCCCGCAATTTCTGACATCATGCGCACAAAAGGAAAGCTTCCAGAGCTATCTTTCATGTACTCCATGGCCATAGCCGTAATGCGCTTTTGCTTCAGGCGATAAATATATTCCTCGGTTAAAGTAGGCAAATGGATGGGCGAAATAACAATTTGTCCAGGATGTCCCAGCTCAATTTCTTCCAAAGAGGGCGGCGCCACCTTAAGAATGACCTGCGACTTAAAAAGCTGCTCTCTATCGGCCAAAATTTCGGCCCCAGCTTCTGAATAATCATAATCCGAAAAGTTTGACTTTTCTCCAGCGCCAGTTTCTAGGCGAATGCGGTGGCCCATCTGGACCAATGTCCGCACAGCCGAGGGCGTCAAAGCAATCCGATTTTCAGAAAATTTCAATTCCTTGGGAATCCCAATGGTCACTTTTCCTTGCGGCTGCTCTACAGCTAGGCGCTCGGCCAAAGGCGTTAAAATATGCTCACTCAACTCCTTGGGGATGCTAATTTTGGATTTTTGCATGCTGCTATTGTTTCCTTGAACAAGTTTTGGGTCTTGTCTCAAAATACGCACTTTTTAGCAAAGGCTCTTTCTTTTTCCTTTTTTTCACAATTTGGGGCTGCCCCTTCCGCCGGGTTAAAACCCAGCGCAAAGCGGTATCGCTTTGCGAAGCGATACAAAATGAGGGTTAAAACCCTCATAAGTTATCGGGCGGGTCGGGCCATTTCGCAGCTCGCTGTTCGCTCGGCCCTGCGCGGGCTGCGCCCGCTGGGTCTGCTGCCTTCGGCAGCCCTGCTACAGCCCCTCAGCCTGCGGCGGCTTCGCCGCCTGTCCACCGCAATGGACCAACTAGGGCAGCTCTTCGGGGGCAATTTGGCCTCTAGGCCCCAGTTCGATCAGTTCCAACTCACTTAATTGGCCCGCTTCAATCTTGAAGCGCATCAGTGTTTTTTCTTTGTGCCAGCCGTGGCGGCCCGCTGCCCCTGGATTAAGATGTAATAAATTAAGTTGGCGGTCGGGCATGGCCTTAACAATATGCGAATGGCCCGTAATAAATAAATCGGCCTGGCTAGCTTGCAGAGCTGCTTTTACGCCCTTGGAATAGCGTCCAGGATAGCCCCCAATATGAATCATGTATACTCGCAGGCCTTCTATCTCAAAATCTTGTACCAAAGGATAGCGGCGGCGCAAAGCGGCGCCATCAATATTGCCATAAACCGCCCGAAAAGGCTTGAATTCCTCTAGGGCATCGGCTAAATCGGTATGGCCAATATCGCCAGCATGCCAAATCTCGTCGCAATCGGCAAAGTAATCAAAGACAGCAGGTTCTAGATGAGAATGCGTATCGGAAATCAGGCCTATGCGTTTCATGCTTTTATATTGAAGAATGATTAAAGGCCAAAGCTAGGGGAAAAATAGCGCATTTTCAGCCCTGTTGGTCCAATTTGATGGAGCGGGCGCGAAGCGCCCGACATAATCATCGCGAAGCGATACCGCTTTCATCGGCTGAGGGATGGATAAGGGTGGCCGAAGGCCAGACCGAGCAAAAATGCGCAGCATTTTTTGCGAAGGGCCGAGCAGACCTGCGAGCCCTGACACAGCCCGACCCGCCTGCAAGGCGGGGCAGCCCCAAAAAAATAAACCAAAAAGGAAAATGCTTGTTGGGAAAAAGAAAAAATGGATCAAATCAGCATAGATCGGATTATTGAAATGGCTTGGGAAGATCGCACGCCCTTTGAAGCCATTGAATTTCAGTTTGGATTGGCAGAAAAAGAGGTCATTGCCTTAATGCGGCAAGAGATGAAAGCCAGTAGTTTTAGGCGTTGGCGCAAGCGGGTGCAGGGGCGTAAAAGCAAGCATCGGCAATTGGCCCCAGCAGATATGCAGCGATTTAAATGTAGTCGACAAAAGAGTATTTCCTTTAATCGGAAAAGCTAAAACCAATTTCGGCGGCGCATAAAATAGATCAAAAATGCGGTAATAATCAGCATTAGGCCCAGTAAACTAGGATAAGCCCAAGGCCATTTGGTTTCGGGCATATAGTCGAAATTCATCCCATAAATGCCGGCCAAAAAAGTGAGTGGAATAAAGAGGGCCGAGATAATCGTTAGGGTTTTCATGACCTGATTCATGTCGTTACTCAGCTGTGCATTGTGCAAATCCATCAGGTCCTTGAGCATTTCCCGCAAATTATCGAAGGCCGAAAGTTGATATTGGAGATGGTCTTGAATATCGTTGAGGTAGGCAAAGCTCGACTTATGAAAAAAGCTAGTCCCTTCAGATTTGATGCGGTTGAGCAGCTCTCGCAGGGGCCAAATTAGGCTACGGATGCGGTTGAGTTGCTTTTTGAGGCGCATAATTTCCTGAATCACGCCTTTATTGTCAATAGCTTGATCGAGCAAGCGGATTTCCAGTTCTACAATTTCTTGTCGGATATCTTCTAGGCAAAAGCCATAATGGTCCACCACCACATCAATCAGGCGGGTAAATAGATAATCTAGTCGGCGTTTTCTCAAAAAGCCCTTATTGTTAAAAATGCGATCTCGGATATCTTCGAAAACATCGCCGGGTCGTTCTTGAAAAGAGAGCAGGGCATCCTTTTTAAGGACAAAAGAAAGGTGTTCGACCTCTAGTTTTTTTTGTGCATTTAAGCTCAGCATTTTGAGGCTCAAAAAGAGGTACTCCTCAAAGGCTTCAATTTTTGGTAAATCTTCGGTGGCGCAAATATCCTCTTGGGTCAGGTGGTGGAGGTTAAAAAAAAGAGAGAGTTGGCCCAAATCTTTATCTTGTGGAACATTGACGTTCAGCCATTTTTGCGTTTCGATAAATTCGGGCAAAGTACCTTCTAATTCAGCAATTCGAAGTTCTTTGCGGTCGGCTTGCGCCGCGTTATAAGCGATGAGGTCGATCATTTGATTTACTTTAAGTTGCGGGCCAATTTCTTTGCTTGTTTAGGCTTTCTAAATTGGCTGTAAAGAGGATCTTCCTTCAGTTTCCAAGTTTCCTGATACAGAAAATCGAGCATTTGGTCGGCCTTACCTTGGCCCTTGATAGTTTCGTAGGCAATCGGGTCCCCAATGCTAATTCCAATATGTCGGCCCATTTTATTGCGGACCTCATGCAGCAGTAGGCTGAGGCGAAGATTTTGATTTAGTTGGCTAGCCAATTGAAAAAGGCGGCTATTTTGGCCATGAAAAAAGAGGGGAACCACCGTTGCCTTAGATCGTTGGACCAATTTAAGCACAAAGCGCTTCCATTCCAAATCTTCAGCTTGACCAAAAGGCTTTTTGGCCGTCGCTACACCACCAGAAGGGAAAATAGCAATGGCTTGGCCTTGGGCCAGTCGTTCCAGCGTTTCTTTGCGCGTATTGATAATGGTCTGCAGGGCTTCTTTGGTCTCTCTAAAATCAATGGGCAAAAAATAAGGCTCAAACATTTCTTCTCGGCAAAGCACTTCATTGACCAAAATGCCAAATTCGGGTCGAATTTTGGATGCAATTAGGCCCAACAACAGGCCGTCAATCACTCCAAAAGGGTGATTAGCCACAATCACCAAAGGCCCATCTTGGGGAATTTTTTCCAATTGGGCCTGATCAAAATGTGGATAAACCTCCAATTTATCTAAGGCAATTTGCCAAATAGATTGGGGCGTTAGCTCCATTTGTTTCATTTCGGTATACAGCTTTTCAATTTTTGGGCGGCCTGTAAGGCGCTCAATTCCCCGAATCAAAAGCTGTTTTATGCGGGGGTCTGTTTCATGGGCATAGCTCAATCTAGATTTGGCCATATCCCGATTAAAATCTGGAGATTCCATAACTTTATTTTTGGTCCAGTATACATAACTGGAACGGCAATCAAAATAATTCCCTTCACCACCTTCAACGCCTATATTTATGCTACGCAAACTCTTATTGCTCCTCTTTTTGGGGCTCTCTTCTGGCGCCCTGAGCGCACAATCCAAGAAGAAAATAGAGCAACTTAGCGATCAGCTCGAGCTCACAAAAAAAAATTGGGTAGTTCCTTATTACAATCAGGCCGAAGAGCCGCCTTTGCCCATGGAAAGTTGGGTGCCCGAATATGGCATTCGGGGAAAATACGCTTATAATGGCATTCAATTGAGCATTCCTTTTTTAGAGGCGCTTTTAGGCGAAAAACTCTTTTTGTCTGGCCCGCATGAGGGCAATATAATGGATTGGGACAATGATGATTTTGGGCATTACAATCCTAAATTTCTCAAAAAGCTCAAGCAATATCTCAAAAAGCTGAGTAAACAAAAGGATTTTGTAAACAGCTATCAACCTTTTTACGAGGCCAATTTGCAGCAACTGGCCCGCAGTTTTTATCGGGCAGAACAACATCTGAAGCAGCAGCCCCAGCTCATCACAGCAGGACAAAAACTAGATGCCGAAGATCGTCAAGAGTTTTTTAGAGATTATTCGGACCAAGAAGAGGCGGCTGGTTATATTTGGTACGAGGCCAATACCTGCGCCAATTTTTGGTTGCGTCGACATACCGATGGCAGCGCCAATGAATTTTCTGATTTATTGGCCCTCTTACTCTCTACTTTTGATGCTTCTTTTTTGAAGAATAATTAGTTTTTTTGGGGCTGCCCCGCCCGATGGGCGGGTCGCTATGCTGCGGGGCTCGCAGGTCTGCTCGGCCCTGCGCCGCCTTTGGCGGCTGGGTCTGGCCCTTCGGGCCACCCACTCCGCAGCGCTCAGCCATTAAGGCCCTTGGCTTGTTTTATTAAATCAGATCGAACAGATGCACTATCTATGGATTTTTCTGGGAGGAGGTTTGGGCAGTATGGCCCGCTTTGCCCTCAGTCAATATTTACCTCCTGCTCAGGGCTGGCCTTGGGGAACCTTAGCGGCTAATTTGGCCGCTTGTTTTTTATTGGGCCTGCTTGGAGCTTACTTTGAACAAAAAGGTGGTCCAATGGCCTACAAATTACTTTTGGCTACGGGCTTTTGTGGAGGCTTCAGCACCTTTTCAACCTTTGGACAGGAGTTATTTCAGCTATTGCGGGCCCAAGCCCATGCCATGGCCTTAGGTTATTTATTGGCTAGTGTAATTCTAGGCATTTTGGCCATGGCTTTAGGCTATTATAGTTTGGCTAACCGAGGCTTTTAGGTCCAAAAGCTGGAGGCCTTTAGGCCTTTTTCGTCGCCCGAAGGGCGTTTTTTTGGCCTAGCGATGTGCAGCAGTGGCCCGAAGGGCCAGACCCAGCGGGCGCAGCCCGCGCAGGGCCGAGCGAACAGCGAGCTGCGAAATGGCCCGACCCGAGCGAAGCGAGTGGGCAGCCCCAAAACTCCCTTAATATTCCAGCAGCATTTCAGTATGTGGAATATCGTCTTCTAGGTATTCTTTGCCTGTAGATTGAAAGCCTAGGCGGGCATAAAAATGGACCAAATGGCTTTGGGCCGAAATCCGAATGGCTTGTTTGGGATATAATTTTTGGCAGGCGGAAATAGCGGCTTGCATCAGGGCAGGCCCTTGACCTTTTCCACGAATTTTGGCGCTACTAATCACTCGGCCAATCGAGGCATCTTGGGGATAAGAGCTGCCTGCGGCTAAGATGCGGGCATAGGCTTGCAGTTCGCCTTGGGCATCTAGGCCAAGGAGATGATAGCCCAATTGGTCTTTGCCATCAAGATCGAGGTAGGGACAATTTTGTTCTACCACAAAAACGGCTTGACGCAATTGGGCTATAGCATAAAACTCTTGCAGACTTAGTTCTGCGAATGCTTTAAGTTGAAAACTCAGCATATTAGGGCGCTTGAATGTAGGCTAAACACTTGGTTTCAAAAAACTCCTCCTCAAAGAAATCCTTCATCGGAAAAATCTCCCCATAATAATCAGGACCGAGGCTATTGAGTTCTTCCTCCATATTCGTGAGGCCTTTATAGGCCCAAATGCCGTTAGGGAAAGAATGATTGCCTTTAGCCTTGACCAATTTGCGGGTCCAACTGGCCAATTTAGGCGCTTTGGCCACGGCTCTAGTCACTACAAAATCGAAGCGTTGCTTCAATTTTTCGACACGGCCAGCTTCTGCTTTTACATTTTTAAGGCCAAGGGCTTGGCTTACTTCGGTTACCACCTTAATTTTTTTGGCAATAGAGTCCACCAACATAAAATTGGTTTCTGGATACAAGATAGCCAAGGGAATACCTGGGAATCCGCCACCACAGCCAAGGTCCAAAACCTGAGCCCCAGCTTTTAAGGGCATCACCTTATCGAGGGCCAAGCTATGCAAAACATGATGAATATAAAGATTGTCAATATCCTTTCTGGAAATGACATTGATTTGGGCGTTCCACTCTCTATACAAAGCGTCTAATTGGGCAAATTGCTCAATTTGTTGAGCGCTGAGATTTGGAAAATAATGTTGTATGCGTTCCATGATTCTTAATAAAAATAAACTGCTTCAAAACGGGCTTGAGGAGCCATTCGAGCCTTTTGCAGACTGAGTTTGTCTCCAGAAATACTGTAATTATCTACACTGCCAAGAACTTTAAGAAACTCTTGTTCCTTGCCCAAATTGGGGCAGGCCATTTTGGTACTCATTAGGCCTGTGAACTGAATGCGTTTTTGTTCTTCTTGCAATTTGTAATTGCCTGAAACACTATTACAGCCGCCATGTGCTTGGAGTTGGCCATTGGCTTTTAGGATAAAGTGCATTTCTCTGCGGGCACCTTCAGTAGTCTTTATAGCTTGGCCATTGAGCTCAACCAGCTTCCAATATTTATTTAGTGGACTTTCTTCTGGGCGTTTGAGTAGAAAACGCTCCGCCAGCTCTCCCTCAACTATATTTCCTTTAAGATCCAATTGGCGCAAGGCTCCTTCTTCTACTCTATATTGGTTAGGTTTTTCTTTGCCTTCCAAAGTAATTTGCTGGCCTTTTTTTCCCCACTTAAATTTTCCATTCTCAGTATAAACTGAGTCAGAACGATCTTCGTAGCGATAGCGGAGGGTATAGCTTCCATCCTCCTTTAACTCCAAGGCAGTCCGAATGCCTGGACAATCTGCACAGGGCAAATTACCTTGATATTGGCCTGCCCAATCGAGGGCATTTTGGCTATTATCGGCAATATCTTTTTGATTTTTGCAGGCCACAAAGCTCAAGCAAAATAGCAATAAAGGGAGGTAATACTTCATCTGTCAATTTTTTTGCTAAGATAGCTAAAGTTTTTTGAGTGGTTTTCCTAAATCGGTTCAAAATCAGGAAAGTACTATCGCCACTCACTATAAGTGCTGCTTCTATTTTCTTTTGGGGCGGCCCCGCCCTGCGGGCGGGTCGGGCTGTGCGGGGGCTCGCTACTCGCTCGGCCCTGCGCTCTTTCGCTCCGCTCAACAGCTTGGTCTGGCCTACGGCCACCCCCTTCCATCCCTCAGCCGTTGTCGCTTCGCTCCTTGCCCCTTCGGGGCTTTTGCCTTCCTTTTAAACAAAAAAAAGCCCGTACATTGCTGTACAGGCTTTATAGATTAGGTTGGCGGTGACCTACTCTCCCACTTTCGTAGTACCATCGGCGCTGAGGGGCTTAACTGCTCTGTTCGGAATGGGAAAAGGTGTCTCCCCCTCGCTATGACCACCATTAAATCTTTGTTCATCCCTCTGGATAAACTCTATATCGTTATGACATAAGGAAAGTAATAGAACTTTAAAAGTGCGTTGATTATCGATCTCTCTTTTAAAAAAAGAAAGAAAAAGGAAGCTTTCGAGAAATTAGTACTACTTGGCTCCCTAACACATCACTGTGCTTCCACCTATAGCCTATCTACCTGGTCATCTTCCAGGTCTCTTCAACGAATACTCATCTTAAGGTTGGCTTCGCGCTTAGATGCTTTCAGCGCTTATCCTTTCCAGATATAGCTACCCAGCATGCACCTGGCGGCACAACTGGTACACTAGAGATCTGTTCAACTCGGTCCTCTCGTACTAGAGTCAAATCCTTTCAATATTCGAGCGCCCACAACAGATAGAGACCGAACTGTCTTGCGACGTTCTGAACCCAGCTCGCGTGCCACTTTAATGGGCGAACAGCCCAACCCTT